>JBNJFX010000028.1:0-120 GCA_051747245.1 Bacteroidota bacterium | reverse complement strand
ACTAGAGCACAGTTGAAGGAATATTGCTTTAAGGAAAACCACCTTTCTCAAAAGATCTTCAAGAGCCGTCAGACCGTGTGGACACAAAACCTCAGCCCAGTGTCTGACGGTTCCAACCGT
>JBNJFX010000027.1:0-69239 GCA_051747245.1 Bacteroidota bacterium | reverse complement strand
TTAAATTCCCTATATAAAACATAATTGTCTACCGTTCGATAAATACTTAAGAAAGGAGTCAATTATGTTAATAGGTAATATTAAAATTGAAATAGCTCCAGGGGATATCACCAATCAAAATGATATCACTGCTATCGTCAATGCCGCCAATGCACAATTGCAAATGGGTGGCGGAGTAGCTGGAGCTATTCATACGGCTGCGGGAAAAGGATTAGCTGAAGAAACCAAATCTTTAGCCCCCATAAATCCTGGTCAAGCAGTTATCACAGGGGCACATAATCTGCCTAACAAATATATAATACATACCTTAGGTCCAGTCTATGGATTTAATCAACCCGAAGAAATGTTTTTAAGCAAATGCTATAAAAACTCTCTGGCAATAGCAGAAGAACACAAAATTGATTCAATTGCATTTCCGGCAATTTCCACGGGAGCATTTGGTTACCCTTTTGAAGCGGCAACTGAAATAGCTTTATCCACAGTTAAAGAGTTTGCAAAAAAGGCTAAATCTGTAAAATTGATCCGATTTGTATTGTTTTCTGAAAAGGATTTTAAGCATTACCATAATAAGCTTAGTTAAATCAATTAGGTTTTTATAAACAATATTTCATGAATATTATTTCTGGCACTTATACAGACCAATACCAATTGACAATGGCTCAGGTCTATTTCCATAATAATGGGGAAGAACAAGAAGCTGTTTTTGATTATTTTTTTAGAAAATCACCTTTTGATAGTGGTTATACCGTTTTTGCGGGGCTTGAAAACTTAATTGACATACTTGATAATCTTAGTTTTTCCAAAAAGGATATTGATTTCTTAAAGACTCAAGGTTTCGATCAAAAGTTTTTACAATATCTTAAAGACTTTAAGTTTAAAGGAAAGGTCTATAGTGTAAATGAAGGCGATATAGTTTTCCCCACTAGACCTGTGGTTAGAATTGAAGGCAATATCATCGAAGCTCAAATTATTGAGACCTTATTATTGAACATCCTCAACTTTCAATCCTTAATTGCTACCAAAGCCTCAAGAATAAAGTTAGTAGCTCCAGATAAAACATTAATAGATTTCGGGATGAGAAGAGCCCATGCTCTGGGGAGTTATCATGCGAGCAGGGCAGCTATAATTGGAGGTTTTGATGCTAGTAGTCATGTGATGGCTGGAAGGGATTTCGGAATTCCAGTATCAGGAACAATGGCGCATTCATTTATCCAAAGTTATGATGATGAAATCAGTGCCTTTCGGGCATTTGCAAAAGTCCGTCCTGATGATTGTGTTTTATTGGTCGATACTTATGATACTTTGAAAAGTGGTGTGCCCAATGCCATAAAAGTAGCCAAAGAAATGGAGGCTGATGGTCACAAGCTAAACGGTATCCGTCTTGATAGCGGAGATCTGGCTTATTTAGCTAAAAAGAGCAGAAAAATGTTGGATCGAGAAGGCTTGGAATATGTGAAAATTGCGGCTTCAAACCAATTGGATGAATTTGTAATCAAAAGCTTATTAGAGCAAGGAGCGCCTATTGATGTAATGGGAATCGGCACTAGCTTAGTGACTGGTAAACCTGACGCTGCCTTGGATGGTGTTTATAAATTGGCGTACACTAAAGAGAAAGCTAGAATTAAATTATCTGAAAATAAAGCTAAGGTTACTTTGCCAGGTAGAAAGCAAGTTTATAGGTTGAGAGATGATCAGCAACATTTAATCGGTGCTGATGTAGTTGCCCTTGAAGATGAAAATAATGTAAACGAAATGTTCCATCCGTTTGAGGTAGATAAATCTTTAAAGTTTGCCAATTGCCAGCAAGAGCCTTTATTGAAAATGGTTATGAAAAATGGAAAAAGGCTTAATAAAGAGAAATCCTTAAAGGAAATTCAAAAGTATAGCCAAGAGAGATTAGCTGAATTCCCTATTGAATTTAAAAGGTTTGATAATCCTCATATTTATAAAATTGGATTAAGTAAAAAATTAAGGGATTTAAGAAATAGATTAATTTCTGAAGAAAAAAAGAAAGCATTATGAACACTTTAATTATTGTAGATCCACAATATGATTTCATGCCGGGAGGTGCTTTAGAAGTTGAAAAAGGAAACGAAATTGTTCCTGTCATAAATTCAATTTCAGATAAATTTGATCTAGTAGTAGCCACTCAAGATTGGCATCCTGCCGGGCATAGTAGTTTTGCTTCCAGCCACGAGGGTAAAGAACCTTTTGATAAGATTGATTGGAGAGGAATGGTGCAAATTTTATGGCCAGATCACTGTGTACAGGGATCAAAAGGAGCAGCTTTTCATGCTGATTTAAAAACCAATAAGGTTGAAGCTATTTTCAGAAAAGGGATGGATCCTGAAATTGATAGCTATAGTGGTTTCTTTGACAATGGGCATGAAAAAAGCACCGGGCTAAGCGGTTATCTGAAAGAGAAAAAGGTTAGTGAATTGTATTTCTGTGGATTAGCAGCTGATATATGTGTTTATTTTACTTTAAAAGATGCACTTAAGGAAGGTTTTAAAGTGAATTTAATTGAAGATGCAACACGTCCGCTGAATGAAGATGATTTTGCAATGCAGAAAAAGGAGTTGAAATCTAAAGGAGTTCAGATATTAAGTAGCAATAATATATAAAAATCACCCTATTAACCTTTGTTTAAGGTAGTTATTAATGTCCAAAAGGGCATCTACTATATTGTCTGCCATTTTCTGGCGGTGACCTGTAATCCTTTGGTTTATGAGCTTACCTGAATCTCCATTAAAGGCAAATCGGCCGATTGTTTTATTGTTTTTAACCTCATAAATCAATATTTCATAAATTGAAACGTCAATTCCATTATGGTAACCTGTTCCCATTTTCCAACTTAAATCCCTTCTTTCTTTAATGGTGTGGTTTAATAAATCGACTAATGCATTTTTACTTAAATTCATGATTGTCAATAAGTTGTTTCCTCTTACAATTTAAAGAAAAAATGAGCTATCTAAAAGTGAATTATCAATATTAAATAAAAAATCAAAATTATAGTTTATAAATAAATAGTATTACAATATAATATATGGGATAAATTTAGAAATGCAGATAATTCGATTGTTAGTTAAATTAGTTTAACCCGCATAATCCCCTGTTTTTTGCCTGCATTCTTTTGCTTTTTTATTTGAGATTATTTTCCAAAAAGGGTTTCTGAAAAATAAAGCTGTTTTCACAAAGAAATTATGCATACTTCTTTGAAACCCGGAATGAAATTGTGAAGCGCTTTTAGGCATGACCACATACTCATAACCAAATCTTTGCGATACCTTGTCCATGCACGGGTTTCCATATAGGATATTCTTAGTATCCTTGATATAAATACTTAAAAGTTTGCGCTTTGGGTTTTCATTTTCTGGTTCCAGCTCAGGATTTTTCTTTATTTTCTCAGTCGAATTTTCCTTATAATTAATTTGGCTAAATCCTTCAATTGAAAATAAAAAAGTACTTAAAATGAATACAAGTATGCATTTAATCATATTACAAACATCATAAAATAAATTAAAATGCCGTCTTTTTTATTGATTTATTCGATTAAACGCCTGTTTTCTTTGAAATCATATAGGGTTAACTGCCTTAAATTGAAATATGCTTGCCAAAAATTTCCCAAGGAATTGATATAATCTCTTTTGGCTTGATCCTTTTCTGTTAGTGCAATGGATAAATCTGTAATACTAATTTTACCTATCAAATATCGGTTTTTAGCAATATTATATCGCCTTTGAGAAATATCGTCCGCTTTTTGAGTAATGGCAACTTGATCCCTTAGCATTTCCAAAGTTCTAACTTGAGTATATACCTCTTGCTCAAAATTTACTCTTTCCTGCTCAACAGTATATTGTACCAACTGATAATTGGCTTCTGCAGTTTTCACTCGTGATTTTTGCCTGCCCCAATCCACTATTGGAATGGTAAAACCTAATTGTACCCTTTGCTGATTTTCAGGAGTTTGATAAATAGCGGGCAATTGTTCGGCCTGATTGGTTAGACCAAAACTTCCAAAAAGGTTCATGTTTAATCCAGTTTCTCCCTGTGCCCTGTCCACTTCCTTGTCAGCTTCTAGCAGCCTTCTTTTAAAACCAACGGCTTCTTGACGGTTATTTAAAGCTTCTTGCAAGGCTAAATCAGCATCAATTTGAAAATCAGGAATGTTTTCAGGAACAATCAGATTTAACTCGTCATCATTTTTTAACCCTAAAAATGCTTTTAATGCTAATTGACTGGTTTCTAAATCCAGATTTGCCTGGGCAACAGATTGTCTGGAATTCATTAAGCTTAATTCCAACTGTAAGAGTTCATTTTCAGGTATTTTCCCTAATTCGTATCTGCCTTGTGCTATCTGGTAAATGGTGTCATTATTCCCTAAGTTTTTCTGAGCTATTTCAAGACTTACTTGGGCACTTAATAAGTTGAAAAATCGAGTTGCAACATCTTTTGAGATTTGCTCAAACTCCTCAACAAATTCGCGTTTGGATTCCTCGTATTTTAATGGTTCAATTTTTTTATCCCATTTTAATTCATTGAAACGAAATATTGGCTGAATAAAACCCACGGATAATGGATCACCACCGTATCGAAAATTATTTCTTTCAAAGTCATCAAACCTATTCACTGTTGAGTTCATAAAGATTGTTCCACCGGTCAATCCGATTTGCTGTTCAAGATTTAATGAAACATCAGAATTACTATTAAAAACAGAGCGGTATTCAGTCGAACCATCTTCTTGAGTAATTGGAGTTACGGATCTGTTAAAATTTGGGACCGTACCACTCAGGCTCAGTTGAGGAACAAAATTGGATTTATAAACCCTGTATTGCCAATATCTATTTTCTTTAATGGTTTCTGCACGTTTATATGCAGGTGACTGGGTTTTAGCTATTTCTATTACATCCTCTAAAGTGTAAGTTTGCTGAGCAAATGTAAGGTGACTTACAAAAGTCAAGCTTAAAATTACAATTGTGTAGTAAAAGTATTTTCTATTCATATCTTAAAGAAGTTATAGGGTCTTGGTTAGCAGCTCTTCTTGCCGGTGCAATCCCAAAAATCAAACCTACTGTTGCTGCAACACCAAATGAAATTACAATGGACATACCACTTACAATGGTTGGGATTTCTGCAAAGGAAGCTACCAAATAAGCAAATATTATCCCTAAAATGACTCCAATTATGCCTCCGCTGATACTGATCATCACAGCTTCTAATAAAAATTGCAAAACAACATCAGATTTTTTGGCTCCCAAGGAAAGCCTCAATCCAATTTCCTTTATTCTTTCCATTACGGATGCCAACATGATATTCATTATTCCGATCCCACCTACCAGTAGGGATATGCCGGCTATAGCACCCAATACAATATTGAATATATTCTTGGTTTTTTGTTGTTGTTTGAGTAAAAGCTCAGGAATGGTTACTTCAAAATCCACTTTTTCGTAGTGTCTTCTTTTGAGCATTCTTGAAATTATTTCTGCAGTAGCCCCTAAGTTTTCAGATTCTTCTACTTGAACTGTCAGCTTATCAATTTGGTGGTAGTTGCTATTGCTTTGATTTTTATTTTCACCATTTCCATCATCATTCCTAGCATTGGCTTTTTTCAATTGGGCTTGCGTAAGTGCGGCCCTATTTCTATAATTGACCAAAACAGTTTGAAGGGGTGTGTAGATATCCATATTGAAATCCCGAAGGCCAAGGTTGTCCAAACTTTTTTGGCTGTAAATCCTTTCCTTTAAAACACCTATAACTTGTAACCAATTAGGCCCAACTTTAATCATTTTTCCTACTGGATCAGTATTGGGGAAGAATCGTGCTTTAACTGATTTGCCAATTATACAAACTCTACTTCCTTCTTTTAAATGATTTTGTATAAACATTTCTCCTTCCTTAAGCTCAAAGGCGGATAAGTTAAAATAAGCTGGGTCAACGCCCACTAACTTAGCAGACCGTCTCAACCCATTTCGTATCACATAGGTTTCTAAAATGATTTCCGGGCTTACAGCCGTAATCCCGGGTATGATTTCCTTAATGCTTTCGGCATCTGCCAAGCTTAAGCCAGGGCTGAACTTCTTTTTTTCTTTTTTTCCATTGTTTTGCTCTTGCAGATTTTCTTCTGTTTGCTCCACTATGGGCTCAATAACAATATTGTTGACCCCTACCAATTTAATTTGATTGAGGATCTCTTGTTGTGCACCATTTCCTATTGCCAGCATAGCTATAACAGCAGCTACTCCAAATATAATACCCAGAGCCGTTAAGAAAGACCTGGTTTTATTTGCTACTACAGCCTCAAAGGCAATCCCTAAATTTGCTAGTATTTTTTCCTTCATTAATTCTGGGAAACTTTAATGAGCGAAACATCTTTTTCCTCCATTCCCTCCGGGGCAATTAAATAGATTTTTTCTCCTGCATCTACCCCTTCTTTAACTATCACTTCATTGGCATTTGATTTTCCTAATTCAACTTCTTGTTTGATAGTTTCTAAACCTGATTTTTTATAAATATAGGAAATAGAATCTCCTTGGTTAAAGACGGATTCCAATGGTACGAAAGTAGCTTTAGAGACAACATCGGTAATAATTTCGTTTCCTGTGCTCATTGCAGGACGAAGGGTGGTATCTGTTTCATTTATTTCAACTTTTACTTCAAAAACCTTGGCGTCAGAGTTAGGTCTCTGCTCTCCAACATTGGCTACATAAATAACTTCACCAGTCAATTCCTTATCCGGAAAAGCATCCAGTCCGATATTTACATGCTGGCCTTTTGATATTTTCCTGATGTCAACCTCATTCACAAAAGTGGTAGAAATCATAGTAGAAAGGTCAGGTAGGGTAGCAACGGTAGGATCCCAAGCGCCAATTGAAGCTCCCTTGGATTTCTTAGTGCCATCATTTTCTCTCATGTATATTACCATACCATCCTCTGGGGCAGTAATTCTAAATTTCTTTCTTAATTCTAAGAGAAAATCGCGTTCATTTTTATCTTCAGATAATTCAGCTGCAGCTTCTTGCATTTGAGCTATTGCTTTTTGTCTTTTTAACTGATAATTTTCCTTTGCTTGTTTAAATGATCTTTCTGCTTTTCTCAAATCTATTTCTGCTTGTTTTATAGTGGCAGGCGGTTCAAATTGCGATTGTTCCAATATCAATTTTCTTTCTTCTACGGCAAATTCCAAGTTGATTAATTCGTCTCGGGATTCCCTTAATGTTAAGGCCGTATCTAATTTGGTCTGAGTGAATTGCGATAGGCTTTGCTGATATTCATTTTCTACTTCCCTTATTCTATCTGAAAGTTCTGAAGCATCAAGATTAGCTACAAAATCGCCTTTTTTCACAACGGTGCCTTCATCCACTAATTGGTCAATTTTCACATTCCATAGCCTGGCACCTCGCAAACCGGAGGGGCCAGTGATTTTGATTGCATTTTTTGCTTCTAATTCACCAGTGGTGGTAATAGCGATAACGAAATCACCGGATTGCGCTTCGGTCATTATTTCAACAGTTTCAGTAGTACCGCCTCCCCTAAAAGTGAAAAAAGCAATTATGACGAGTATTACTGCAGAACCTGCTATGATGAGTTTTTTATTCATTTTATTTTTTTAAAGACCATTTTTAACGATTGAATTGTAAAATTATTGATAATAAATTGAATTTTTACCACCACTTATCAATTAATTAAATCTACTAAGTGAATAGTTGTATTGTAATCATTTGAGTTAAAGGTTTATAGATGTGATGCAAGATTTTAAAAATAGTTTTATGGGGTTGAATAAAACCTCCGCCCTCATTTGTGCCTGCCTGAGCAGACAGGTCACCACAAATGCATTGCAGAAGAGGCAGTTGCTGTTTCAATTAATTAAACAACTTCACCAATGTGGTTAAGAAGATTAAAGTCATCTATGCCTGTTTCATAAAATTTAGCTGATGAATACTTGTAATCTATGGGGCTTTCTGCCAACATCCATTTACCTTGTACAGGATTATTATGGATATAGTCAAGCTTCTGGAATATTACATTAGGGCTATATAACTCTGTTGCTAGTGGTTCTTCTTTCCATAGATTATATTTTCTATCATCGTAATTAACATTAATCTTATCTAGATATTCAGATTTATTTGCTTGTAAATATTGTGTTATTTTATGTGCAGTAAATTTCATAAAACTACTATGAGGCATTTCTTTACCATTCATATTATTTAAAGCCCAAATTAGATGGATATGGTTAGGCATAATGACAAAGGCATAAATTGTAATTTTCTCATTATTTTTCAAATACCTAAGACTATCAATAATGATTTCCTTCAGTTGATCATTTTGTAAGATCGGTAGCCAATTTTTTATTGTTGCTGTATAGAAGTATAGTTGGTTGAGTTGCATGAATTAAAACATTTTTAACTAAAATCAAAGTTAATAAAAATGATTTTAATTTGAAGATTAAAAGAAGCTTTTGCCCGCATTTGTGTCTCCACAAATGCATATGAATAAGAGCAATATTATTTCAAGTTTGCTTGAATATATCTTTCAGTGCTGGCATTCATAATCAGAAATTTTTTGGTAAGCTGCCATTAATATTCATGCCTATATTTACGCATTCTACTATTCTGGGTAAACGATTGTGGAGACACAATCGAAGGCGATTGGTAGGCTCTATTTGCTCTTTTTTTCCACTGATTTTCTATTGTTCTAGTTAGAAATGATCGAACAAACCTGTCTACACAACTTGTCCTGCACTGTATTCGGGAGACAGGCACATTCGAAAGCTCATAATCCAACTATCGCCCGCATTTGTGGAGACACAACACAAATGCATATTGGAACAGTAAAAGTTAAATTGTATGAATCTGTCAGTGCTGGTATGAATGATCAAAGGCGAGGGTAAACTGACATTGGCATTTATATTATTCACATAGCATTCTGCTATTCTGGGTTGACGGTTGTGGAGACACAACCTTGGGCGAAACGATTGAATTGTAAAATTATTGATAATAAATTGAATTTTTACCACCACTTATCAATTAATTAATCCTACTAGGTAAATAGTTTGTGATCAAATGAATACCTAGCGTCCTGCCATGTGAGCGCACCCAGTTTGCCCAGTGTCTGACGGTTTTCACTGTCTGACGCATATTTCATAATCTGTCAGACTTATACTTAACAAATAGAAACTTCTGATGCTTTAGTAAATATCTCCTTATTTTTTCTAATGCTTTGTTAGCAAAACGGTCAGACGGGGGGTAGAGCATGGCTCAAAGCTATTTATTTCAATTGAAAATCACCACCATTCTTAAATGAATTTTCAGAACCCGTCAGACCGTAAAAAGCAGTCTGCTTGCTTAGTAATTAATCAAGCTTACTAGGTAATTTGTTTGTGATCAAATGAATACCTAGCGTCCTGCCATGTGAGCGCACCCAGTTTGCCCAGTGTCTGACGGTTTTCACCGGACGCATATTTCATAATCTGTCAGACTTATACTTAACAAATAGAAACTTCTGATGCTTTAGTAAATATCTCCTTATTTTTTCTAATGCTTTGTTAGCAAAACAGTCAGACGGGGGTAGAGCATGGCTCAAGGCTATTTATTTCAATTGAAAATCACCACCATTCTTAAATGAATTTTCAGAACCCGTCAGACCGTAAAAAGCAGTCTGTTTGCAATGCTTGAATAGTTAGAAGATTCATTCAATTTATTACCTTTGCAATCCAATAGTTGCTCATGAAGAAAATTATCAGTTTTATATTAAGAAATATACCTCGGAAGTATATCCAAAGGATAAGTGGGATTAGTTTAAAAATCATAGGGCTTTTTTACAGAGGCAACAATGTCTATTGCCCTATTAATGAAAAAGGCTACAGAAAATTTTTACCCTATGGAAGAGTAAACCCAAGGGATAATGCACTCTGTCCGGATACGCTTTCTCTAGAAAGGCACCGCTTGATTTGGCTCTATTTAAAAGAGAAGACTAATTTCTTTACCAGTAAGCTAAAAGTTTTGCACGTTGCACCAGAGCAGTGTTTTATGGATCGGTTTGAAAAATTGCATGGAGAGGATTATATCACAGCTGATATTGAATCGCCTTTGGCAAAAGTGAAAATGGATATTCATGACATTCCTTTTCCTGCAAATACTTTTGATGTGGTTTTTTGCAATCATGTTATGGAGCATGTTGATGATGACATTAAAGCCATGAGCGAACTTTACAGGGTTTTAAAACCAGGCGGATGGGGTATATTACAAATTCCTTTTTTTGAGCCTATCCCTGATGAAACTTTTGAAGACAACAGTATAACCGATCCTAAAGAAAGAGAGAAAATATTTGGTCAAGATGATCATGTTAGACTTTACGGAAAGGATTACCCTAATAGATTAAGAAAAGCAGGCTTTAAGGTGACAGAGGATAATTACGTAAATGAGCTACCGGAATACAGAGTCAAGAAATATGCTTTGCCTAAAGGTGAAATTATCTATAAAGTAGAAAAATAGATTGAAGGAGGTTTTTTCATTACTAGCTCTTCACTGTGGAACAGTTAAATTAGAGATATATTAAGATCAGCATAAAAGAAAACATCAATTAATATGATTCAGTTCGCTCTGCCTACATCCTACAATTGAATGAACTGACCGAAATCACATGATCTTGCAATAGGTGAAAATCACAATAGTTCATAGCATTATTTAAGCCTTTCATCAATAAAAATGTCCAATCTGAAAGATAATTTTATTATTTCACGATAAATTGTATTAATTTATTTAAAATTGTCGGTTATACAGCTTAATCAGCTAGTATTTTTCATTAATTTGATATAAGATTTTAAAACTATTCTCTATGGAAATGATTTTACTCAAAAGAACTACCTTGATTTTGTGCCTTTTAATTGGGATAAATTGGCAAGGAATGGCACAGAAAACCCAAATTTCAGGAACTGTCATTGATGATGATTCGAAAACTCCGCTTATAGGGGTGAATGTGGTAGTAAAAGGGAAAGTACTTGGAACTACAACTGATTATAATGGGAATTTTGATTTTAGTGTTAACCTACCTACACCAATCACATTGCAGTTTAGTATGGTAGGCTATCAAATGGAAGAATACACCATTGATGACAGTAGTGATAATCCGGAAAGGCAAACAGGAGGAAGTACTGGGATTAAAATATCCCTAAAAGAAGAGATGCTAATGGGACAGGAAGTGGTTGTTTCTGCTTCAAGAGTTGAAGAAAGTATATTACAGTCTCCAGTATCTATAGAGAAAATGGATGTTTTAGCAATTCAGCAGACTCCAGCAGATAATTATTACAAATCCATTGGCTATTTGAAAGGAGTGGATGTTACTCAAAGTAGTATCAATTTCCAGATTGTAAATGCCAGGGGTTTTAACTCAACCGGAAATACTCGCTTTGTTCAATTAACGGATGGAATGGACACTCAAGCACCGGCATTGAACTTCCCAATTGGTAATCTAAATGGCCCTTCGGAATTGGATGTGGAGAGTGTGGAATTTATTCCAGGCGCTCAATCTGCTCTTTATGGGCCGAATGCCTTTAATGGAATTATGCGAGTAACAAGTAAATCTGCTTTTGAATATGAGGGACTAAGTGTTTTTGCAAAAACGGGTATAAATCATGTTGGAGCTGATACAGAAGCAGGAGCCCCTTCTACCCCACAACCTATGTATGAAGCTTCAATTCGATATGCTAAATCATTATTCAATGACAGATTTGCTTTTAAGGTTAATGCCAGTTACATGAGAGCAGAAGACTGGTATGCTACTGATTATAATTCTGACAGAAATGCAGGATTACAACCCGACAATCTTAGTTTTAATCCAGGAAAGGATGCTCCTAATTTAATGGGGGATGAAGCCGCTGTGAATTTAGCAATTTTAGGTCTTTCAGATGCTTGGGGTACCTTAGCGGGTCAGCTCAGCAACAATTCCCAAATCCAGCGTGACAACCTAATTATGAAAGGAGTACCTGCCAATAATTTTGTGCAAAATGGTTTCCTTCCAAATCAATTAGTATCAGCAAGTCCTTATCAGGAACATCAATTGATTGATTATGGCGCAGAGAATATTAAAGCAAATGTTGGGCTTTATTATAGGCTTACAGATGATATTGAAATGAGTTATTTATGGAATGCCGGTTACGGTACCAGTATTTACACAGGTGCTCAGCGTTACAGCTTGAAAAATTTCGGAATCCAACAGCATAGATTACAATTTGAAGGTACTAATTGGTTTGTAAGAGGATATGCCACTTTAGAAAATTCAGGGGATTCTTATATAACAGAATTTAATGCAAAAAGAGTTTTGGATTTAAGTGTAGCAAATAGTCCTGTTGGGGTATTTACTGAAGATGTTTCCGGTTGGTTAGGAACTTATGCTTATAATTATTTGGCTTCTTTATACGACCAGGGTATTGACCCTAATAATAATTCAGTTGCAGATGTTACACCAGCAATTCAACAAAATGCATTTAATTATGCAAGAACTACCACAGAAGCATTTTTTGATGTTGATTTTGATTCAGAAGATGGACAGCGAATTTTACAAGAGGCATCAGAAGGAACTGTTCCATCTGGGCCAAAATTCAATGACCAAACTCGTATGTATCATGCAGAGGCGCAATATGACTTCAGTGATAAAATTGAGTTTGTTGACATATTAGCTGGTGGAAGCTTTAGACAATACGACTTAAGATCAAATGGAACAATCTTTCCAGACAGCCCGGAAAACCCAATTACTATTAATGAAATTGGTGGTTTTGTTCAAGCCTCAAAGAAAGTTTTGGAAGATAAATTAAAGTTGATTGGATCAATCAGAGGAGATAAAAACGAAAATTTCGATGCTGTCTTTAGTCCAAGATTGTCAGGGGTTTTAACCTTCAATAAAACACATAATATCAGAGGTTCTTTTCAGACTGGTTTCAGAAATCCTACTACACAGGGGCAATATATTAATTTAGATATTATTTCAAGTAGATTATTGGGAGGATTACCTGATAATCTGGAAGAATATGGAATTGGAACGAATCCAAACATATACACTATTGAGTCTGTAAATGGCTTTGCTGCAGATGTATTTGCTGCAACTCCACAAGAGAGAGCTGATCCAAACTTCATTCCAGCTGCTGCTCAACAGTTAGAGGCAGTTGATAATTTTAAGCCTGTTTCACCTGAGCAAGTACAATCTTTTGAATTAGGATATAAAAGTGTTGTCAATAATAAGTTGATGATGGATTTTGTAGGTTATTTTAATAACTACAACAATTTTATTGTACAACAAAGAATGAGAAGAGCTGCTCTAAACCCAGATGGATCTCCTAATCCATTGACTTTATTAAATGGAACAGCAGATAATACATTCCAGGTTTATACTAATTCAGATGAGCAGATTAGTGCTTTTGGCTTTGCAGGTGAGTTAAACTATAGCTTACCTAAAAAATACACAGTTGGAGTTAATTATAATTATAACAAACTAAATACTCAAAATGCTAGTGATGATTTCGTATTCGGATTTAACACACCGGAGCATAAGTTCAATTTGAAATTCGGAAATAGAAAATTGACGGATAGGATTGGTTTTAATATTGTTTACAGATGGCAGTCTGAGTTCTTCTGGGAATCTTCTTTTGGCGATGGCATAATACCTGCATTTGGAACTGCAGATGCACAGGTTTCTGTAAAATTACCTTCAAAGATGATGCTTAAAGTAGGTGGTTCTAATTTATTGAATCAGTATTACCAACAGAGTTTTGGAGCTCCACAAATTGGCGGAATTTATTATGTATCCATCACTTTCGATCAGTTGATGAATTAAGAGTTTAAAATAGAATGTAGTATTCAAAAGGTGATCAAGAAGTTGGTCACCTTTTTTTGTGCATTAAAAAATGGTATTCTTTTGTTAAGTACGGGGCTGATTAATTTCGAATCCCACCATAACTAAAAAAGGAAATATAAGTGGTCTGATTTTGAATATATGTCTTAAGTCACTAAATTCTGTGCCACAAAAAAAGAGAATGAATACTAATAATTTTCCACTTAGGAGAATGATTTTCTTATAGATTCTAATTGTGAAATGAACATGAGGGAAAAGGGGACTCTCTTAATTGCAGAATTGTTTTTTTAGTTTGTAATTGCTACTCCATTGGAAGGCGGAAAAGAAGGAAGGTTTAAAGAAAATGAAGTTGAGATGTTAAATACCGTTTTAAATATAAGGCATAAAAAAAGGTCATCATGCGATGACCTTTTTGATTTCATAAATATTGGTTATTAGTTACCTTCAACTTGAACTTTCACTTCAATTGTGATGGTTCCTTCACCATTAGTATCATCAATTTCAACTACTCTTATCAAACCTACATAAGCACCTCTAGCTGCATCCAATGTGAAAGCTACTACACTACCTTCTTGAAGATTAGTTGCAGATGAATTAGTGTTGTTTTCAGAACTAGCAGCAGTTTCTAATTGGCTGTTTAATAATATACCACCGAATTGCTCAGGAGCTAAGTCAGTAACTCTGAATCGAGTAGAATTTCTTGTTTCAAAGATTCCTTCAATTGGCAATTCAACTGCAGTATAAACCGCATTTAAACCTCCATCATCAATTGCAGCAATTGTAGCTTCATTTGTATTACCAAAATAATAAGCTAAATCTACCGAAGCTGAATTATCTCTTGCCGCACCATAACCATATTTCATGTTATTTATTGCACCATAAAAACCTTCTTCAGCATTTCCTTGTCCACCTAATAAAACAGTAGTATAAGTATTTACACTTGATACTATGCCTGCAACAGCATGAACTCTACCATTTTCTGATGTGATATCTGGAGACACAACAGGAGCACCACCTATAGCTAATGTTTCGTTTTCTTGGAATACAGTTGGAGCAACTTGAACATTAGCTTGTGCAAATGTAGTTAAGGTATTCTCACCTTGTGCTAAACCTCCACCTATAGCTTCTGCAGATAAATCTCCAGATACAACATGATTCAATATTATTCCATACCACTGCTCGGCTGTAAATGTTTCTAATGTAATTCCAGCAGTTTCAAATACTTGGTTTATTGGGGCAAAAACAGTTATGTTATCTTCTCCAGCTAAAACCTCAGTTAATAATGCAGTTCCTTCAGCTTCAGCATAGGTGTCAGCTTTTGCAACAGCTTCTGCTAAAATACTGAAGTCAGCACCTAATAAAATGGTTTGAGAAACTTTACCTAGGTTGGCTTCAATAGCTTGGAAAATTGAAGGTGGTACCAAAATAGTTCCAACCACATGAACAACGCCATTAGTTGCCAAAATTTCATCTCCTACAAATTCCACATTATCATTTGAACCACCGGTCGCGATATTACTTTCTGCGTTAAAAGAAATGTTTTCACCTTGTAAGGTTTGGATTTCTGTGTTCTCATTGAAAGATTCTCTCAATTCTACTGATGCCGCTGCATGAAAACGCAATACCGAAGCAATAATTTCAGGTTTTATTTGATCCAAACTTTCCACGTCTAGTATCACTTTCAATTTATCAAAAGCGGCATCATTGGGTGCGAATAAAGTTAAATTATCTCCACCTAAGGCGGCTGCTAAGTCATCATCATCATTAACAAATGCTTCTAACTGAGTATGGTTTTCACTTTCAGCTACAATTTCTAATATTGAATTTTCTGCCTCTGGCTCAGGATCTTCTTCGTCAGGGTCACATGCCGTAAACATAAAAGCCGACATTACAACAAACAACATCGCTAATAGCGAGCTGGTTGATTTTAAAAATAAGTTTTTCTTCTTCATAATAATTTTAATTTGTTTAATTAATAGTTGTGAAAATAGGTAAATAAACCAAAACTCTAAAGCATTGTTTTAATTTTTTATTATGCATAACGAGCATTTTGTAAAATTTTTATTTACCAATGCTTAAACAGACACAAGAAAATTGCTATTGGTTGTGAAAGATTAGAATGTTGACCAAATATAATTTCTTTATTTTTCGAGTAATTTCAAGCTTTTATTAAAATATAAACCCATCAATTTTCTAAATTTATTTCCACTCAAATAATCTTTATTGTATATCACGCTTTTTAAATTTACTTTCAATCCAAATTTTAAAATAACTCACAATGAAAATAAATGCTATACTATTATCACTATTAATCTTCTGCTTTATGGCTTGTCAAAACCAGCAAGATTCAGCAGACTTGATCATTAAAGGTGGATCCATCTATACGGTAAATGAAAATCAGCCAACTGTAGAAGCTGTTGCGGTTAAAGATAACAAAATCCTTTTTGCTGGTAGCGAAGAAGAGGTTGAGCAATATAATTCTGAAAATACCAAACAAATTGATTTGGATGGTAAAACGATGACACCTGGCTTTATAGAAGGGCATGGTCATTTTATGGGCTTGGGGTATAATGAATTGAATGTTGATTTGCTGCAGACTAAAAGCTATGAAGAAGTTGTTCAAAAAGTGAAGGAAGCAGTGAAAGATGCAGAGCCTGGTCAGTGGATTACAGGAAGAGGCTGGCACCAAAGTAAGTGGAATAAAATGCCTAAAAATACTATTGACGGTTTCCCTTTGCACCATGCCATCAGTGAAGCTTCCCCGGATAATCCGGTTTATTTAAGACATGCCAGCGGACATGCAGGAATGGCAAATGAAAAGGCCATGCAAATTGCTGGAGTTTTGCCTTTATCTAAAGAAAGTATGGCAAATCTGGACGTAGAAGGGGGAGAAATATTTAGAGATGATAAGGGAAATCCAACCGGGGTTTTTAATGAAAGAGCAATGACATTAATTACCAAGCATATTCCGGAAAGTACTCCAGAAAAAGATAGAAAAGCTTTTGAATTAGCTGTAAAAGCTAGCCATAGAAACGGAATTACAAGCTTTCATGATGCTGGAATTGGCAGGGAAAACATTCAGCTTTATCGTGATATGAAAGCGGAAGGAAAACTGGATGTTAGAATGTATGCCATGCTAACTGGCTGGGACAAGGAATTATTAAATGAGTGGTATGAAAAAGGACCTGAAGTCGATAGTGCACATCTTTTAACCATTCGATCAATCAAATTGAATTGTGATGGTGCTTTAGGATCAAGAGGTGCTTGGCTTTTAGAGGAATATACTGATCAACCCGGTCATTTCGGGCACGAGACTTTGCCTATGAGTTTTGTTTATACTACTTCAAACAAGGCATTGCAAACTGGATTTCAAGTTTGCTCACATGCAATAGGCGACAGAGCCAATCAGGAGATACTAGATAGATACGAAAAAGCGATGAATGAAAATGCTGAGCAAACTGAAAATCATAGATTCAGAATTGAACATGCACAGCATTTGCATCCTGATGATATCCCTAGATTTGCTGAATTAGGCGTAATACCTGCTATGCAAGCGGTACACATGTCATCAGACAGACCTTGGGCCATTGATAGATTGGGAGAAAAGCGAATTAAAGAAGGTGCTTATATGTGGCAAGCTTTATTGCAATCAGGAGTACCGATTGTAAACGGGACAGATGTACCGGTTGAGCCAATTGATCCTTTAGCCTCATTTTATGCAAGTGTAAGCCGTAAAACTTTGGAAGGAACTCCTGAAGGAGGATACGAACCGGAGCAAAAAATGACCAGAGAGCAGGCTTTAAGATCTTATACTTTAGATGCGGCTTTTGGTGCTTTTGAGGAAGATGTTAAGGGCTCAATTGAGGTAGGAAAGTTAGCCGATTTCACCATTTTTGATAACGATATTATGACTGTTCCCGAGAATGAAATTCTTGAAACTGAAATAGCCATGACTATTTTTGATGGGAGGGTGGTTTATCAGAAGTGAGATTTTTAGAATCAAGATCCAAGATTAGATAAATGATTATACTTTCAACTGTGAACTGAAATCCGT
Source organism: Bacteroidota bacterium (assembly GCA_051747245.1). GTDB lineage: Bacteria > Bacteroidota > Bacteroidia > Cytophagales > Cyclobacteriaceae > Marivirga. Next base: position 51,343 of record JBNJFX010000027.1, on the reverse strand, counting down.
GCGTCATTCCCACGGAGGTGGGAATCTATTAATTTTAATCTCTGATTAAAATATCTAAGCTAATGAAAGCTAGTATTGCTGATTTAGCATAATTGAAACAGGGTTTCAATAAGACAAGATTCCTGCCTTCGCAGGATGACGCACGGATTAGAGTAAGTAGATAAATTAGCACTTTTGTGCTATTAAATTAGGCTAGTGATTTCAGTACCCATGGTTGGTGACACACCAACTATCTGCCAACTTTTGTCAACTGAAATTATTGAAAATAATTTTTGTCAACTGTCAACTGTAGCATAGCTTTCCATATTTTCAGGCAACGAAATATCGTCCAACAATTTCTCTTCCAGTAAATCTGCCCAAACAAACATATATTCCACCACATCTTCTTTGCTGTTATGATAGAGTTTCATTCCTCTTTCGCCCATAAATCTTCTGACTTCCTGATTTTTCAATCTTTCCAGTTCAATCATATCTTTTCTTTCTAAGCCGGAATCCATCATGCTTGAAATAATTTCATCCATGGGCATTGAACTGGTATTACAGAAATCTTCTACTTGGTCTGTCCAATCACCGGATTTCCTCATGGCGTATTCATGGATTTCCCTTTTGCTGTAAGGAGTTAGTTCCTGTGCTAAATGACCGCAATTGCAACCGCCCATATGTCCCCATTGATAATGAGTGCCTTTCTGAATCTTTTGAGCAGCATTTCTTATTGCCTTTATGAGTTTTATATTGGGTCTAGCCATAATTATTTTTTCTTTTTGTAACTATCAGGTCGTCTGAAAAGTTTATTTAATAAGATGAATTTAGAAGCATTTTCGGAATTAATAAGTGAAAATTGTTAAAGCTTGTTAATTTTGCCTAACTATTATGGAAACATTGAGTTATCTCAAACAAAAATTTAAGAAGCATGGCGTTTAATTTTTTCAAAAAGAAAGAGAATAAAGAAGATAAAAAATCAAAAAGATATAAGGAACTGACGGTTCGTCAAGTCATCAATGCAACAGATGATGCTATTGTAATTGAATTTGAACAACCTGAATGGGAATTGAACTATACCGCTGGCCAGTTTTTAACCCTAATTACCGACATAGATGGCGAAAGCGTGAGAAGAGCATATTCTTTGTGTACTTCTCCTTTGGTGGATGAATATCCTGCCGTAACGGTGAAAAGAGTGGAGAATGGTAGAATGTCCAATTATTTAAACGATAACCTTAAAGCTGGCGATAAAATTCAGGTATTGGAGCCAATGGGGAATTTCACCACCACAGTAGATGCCAATAAAAAGCGTCATCTGATCATGTTTGCTGGTGGAAGTGGAATTACTCCAATGATGGGGATTTCAAAATCCATACTTCATGCGGAACCGGATAGCATTATTTCTTTGATTTATGCCAACAGAAATCTGGAATCTGTAATCTTCAAAAAACAATTTGATAAGTTGGAAGATGATTACGAAGGAAGAATGCATGTCATTCATATTTTGGATGATGCGCCTATCAACTGGCAGGGCGAGTCTGGTTTACTAAATGAGGAAATGCTTCAAAAGATATTGGACAGAATTCCTAATTGGGGAAATGACCAAACTCAATACTTAATGTGCGGCCCTGAAGGAATGATGAAAAATGTGGAGCAATACCTGGAGAATTTTGGGGTTGATAAATCCAATGTTTATAAAGAAAGTTTTGTTCAGGGAACAATCGACAAAGCAGAAAAGAAAACTGGAGAAGAAACACAGAGCGAGGAATATGAAGTCACCATTCTTTTTGATGGTGAAGAATATAAATTCCCTGTTCCTTCGGATAAGTCTATTTTAGAGACTGCATTGGATTTAGATATTGATTTACCATTCTCTTGCCAAAGTGGATTATGCACCGCCTGCAGAGGTAAATTATTATCAGGAACTGTACGCATGGAAGAAGACGAAGGCTTATCTGATGCAGAAAAGGAAGAAGGCTTTGTCCTAAATTGTGTAGGTCACCCTACATCTGCAGATGTTAAAATCGAAATAGGATAACTTTTCATCATTATATAAGTAAACATTAAAGAGGATTTTTCAGTCCTCTTTTTTTATTTACATCTGCTTTGTTCGCCATGGTTTGTGCCTGCCTGTGCAGACAGGTCTTCACAAACCATAAAGCGATTGGTGCACTCATTTCGGAAATCTTATACATTAAAATTAAGAATGAATAAGAATATCTGGAGGATAGAAAGAACTAAAATATAGATATCATGGAATTCGAAATAAAGGAAAGGCAATTTTTACCTAAGGATTTTAAAGTAAAAGACTGGGAGACTTTAAAACCCTATTTTGATAAATTATTGGAAGAAGAAATTAATTCCGCTCAGGATTTAGAAAATTGGTTTAATAAATTAAGTGAACTGGAAGCAGTTGTTTCAGAAGATATGGCTTGGCGCTATATTAAAATGACCTGCGATACTTCGGATGAAAAATTAGCGGCCTCTTTTGAGGATTTTGTTCGTAATATCCAACCCCATATCGCTCCTTACAGTGATAAATTGAACAGGAAGGCTTTGGCTTCTCCTTATTTAGCCGCTGTAAAGGAAAAAGAAGGTTATGATATCATGATTCGGGAAATGGAGAAGGATGTTAAAATCTTCAGAGAGGAAAACATTCCACTGGAAACTGAGATTGCAAGTCTCTCGCAAAAATACGGTTCTATTTCCGGGGCAATGGATATTGAGCATGAGGGCAAGGAAATGACCTTGCAACAAGCAGCCGTAATGTTACAATCCACTGATAGGGAATTAAGGGAAGTTATCTACCGTAAAATATCTTCCAGAAGGTTGGAGGATAAGGAAAAACTGGATAAGCTATTTACTGAACTGATACAGTTAAGAACGGAAGTGGCAAAAAATGCCGGATTCGAAAATTACAGGGATTTTATGTTCGCATCCATGGGGCGTTTCGATTATTCACCTTCGGATTGTTTTGATTTCCATGATTCTGTTAAGTCTGAAGTAGTACCCTTACTGGATGAAATCGCAAAGGAAAGAAAGGAAAAGCTAGGATTGGATACGCTAAGACCTTGGGATAAAGCAGTAGACAGCTCAGGGAAAGAAGCTTTAGAGCCATTTGAAGGTGCTGATGATCTGACCGAGAAAACCATTAAAGTATTCAATAAGTTAGATCCGTTTTTAGGTGATTGCTTAGTAAAGATGGTCGAAATGAAACATCTGGATTTGGATTCCAGAAAAGGGAAATCTCCAGGCGGTTATAATTATCCGCTTTCTGAAACGGGAGTTCCATTTATATTCATGAATGCTACATCTACTTTACGTGATATGGTGACACTTTTACATGAAGGCGGTCATGCGGTGCATTCTTTCCTAATGAATGATTTGGAATTGAATGATTTCAAGAATCCCCCATCTGAAGTAGCAGAATTGGCTTCCATGAGTATGGAGTTGATTACACTTGATTACTGGGATATCTTCTTCGATAATGAGGAGGATTTAAAAAGAGCCAAAACAGAGCATTTGGAAGGAATAATAGAGACACTTCCTTGGGTAGCTACAATCGATAAATTCCAGCATTGGATTTATGAAAATCCAGAGCATACGGTAGCCGAAAGAACCAAAGCTTGGAATGATATTCTGAATGATTTTTCAGATTCCATAACCGATTGGTCTGGCTTGGAGAAATTTAAAGATAATCTGTGGCAGAAGCAGCTGCATTTATATGAAGTGCCTTTTTATTATATAGAATATGGAATGGCGCAATTAGGAGCAGTGGCCGTCTGGAAAAACTATAAAACAGATCCTAAAAAAGGATTGGATTCCTATATGAAAGCTCTGAAAATGGGGTACACTAAATCTATTCCTGAAGTTTACGAAGCTGCCGACATCAAATTTGATTTCAGCAAAAAGAACATCAGCGAATTGATGAATTTCGTGAAAGAAGAGATGCAGAAGTTGTAGAAGGAAAGGTGTAGATCAGATGGTTTATTATACATTTAATGTTATGACAAATCAAACAAACAAATAGTCAGATTTGTATTTTACTATTATTTCCATGAGAAAGTCTAGTCGCTAAATGATATTGGGTTGCTATATCGGTCAGGCGCAATGGCATATAATAAATTTTTGAGCAATAAGACTATTTATTAGTTAAAATACTGAGTTATGATACATCAGATCGAAATAATTGTTTTTCAGTAGGTTATAATTTTTTAATCCCAAGAAAACCTTTTAAATTTACCATCGTAATAGAAAATCGTGTTTAAGCAAAAATCCATATTAGCCATTTTGCTATCTGTGTTGATTCTCAGCACTAGTTTAGGCGCAGTAATGTATAAACATTATTGTGGTGATGCATTGCAGGAAGTAGCTTTTGCTGAAAAAGACACGCATTGCACGCATCATGCTGGAAATAAGGATATGCCTCCTTGTCACAAGCATGAAGCTGAAAAAGAAGATTGCTGCAAAACTGAATCCCAAAAAATTGCCGTTGATGATGTTCAACAGCAGAAAGAAAACAATTCTATTTTAAAATCAGGCACTTCATTCGTTTCTGTAATCTATGTTTTGGTGAATTATTTATTCTCCAATCCATTAGATTCTCAAGCGCAATCATCTATCCTGATTTTTGACAGTCCACCGCTCTACAAAGCACCTCTACAAGTACTTTACCAGAGTTTTTTGATTTAATACTACCATTGTTTTAAACGAATAATTGAAGGAGAATTTCCCTCGATTGAATTTTCTATGTTTAAATCAATGGTTTTTTATGTTAAATCGAATCATCAAATATTTCTTATATAATAAGTTAGTAACCTTCTTACTTTTAGCAGGCTTGATAGCCTGGGGCATTGCTGTGGCACCTTTTGGGTGGAATGTCGATATTTTACCATCTGATCCGGTTCCGGTAGATGCAATTCCCAATTATGGAGAAAACCAGCAAATTGTGTTTACGCAATGGCCTGGTCGTTCACCTCAGGATATTGAAGATCAAATCTCTTATCCTTTAACTACTTATTTATTGGGGATTCCCGGAGTGAAAACCATCCGAAGCTCTTCTATTTTCGGCTTTTCTAGTATCTACATCATTTTTGATGAAGAAAAAGAATTTTATTGGACACGATCCCGAATTCTGGAAAAGCTAAATTCGATTCCCGGAGGACTTTTGCCTGAATCTGTTCAGCCAACTTTAGGGCCTGATGCCACTGCCTTGGGACAGGTTTATTGGTACACCATAGAAGGTAGGGATGAGGACGGCAATTCAACTGGAGGCTGGGATTTACATGAAATTCGCTCAGTGCAGGATTTCTATGTCAAATATGGACTCAATGCAGCTGAGAATGTTTCTGAAGTAGCTTCAATAGGAGGATTTGTTAAAGAATATCAAATTGATGTAGATCCTGATGCACTTAAAGTTTACAATATTCCGCTGAACAAGGTTATGAGTGCGGTAAAGAATTCTAACCGCGATGTGGGTGCTAAAACCATTGAAATTAATCAGGCTGAATACTTGGTAAGAGGTTTAGGCTATATAGAAAATATTGAAGATATTGAATCTGCAGTGGTAGCTGTAGTGGATAATACACCTGTTCGAATTAAAGATATAGCAACAGTTTCCCTCGGTCCTGCAACCAGGCGGGGGATTCTGGATAAGGATGGAGCTGAAGTTGTAGGTGGAGTAGTAGTTGGTAGATATGGAGCAAATCCACTACAAATAATCAATAATGTAAAGGATAAGATTGAGGAGATAGCTCCCGGAATGCCAAGCAAAACTTTGGCGGATGGTACTAAAAGTACTTTGACTATAGTTCCTTTTTACGATAGGTCTGAATTGATTTATGAAACTTTAGGAACGCTTGAAGATGCGCTGACTTTACAGATTCTGATTTCCATTTTGGTCATTACCATTATGGTTTACAGATTGCGTGCTTCTATTTTGATTTCTTCCTTGTTGCCTATAGCCGTTTTAATGGTTTTTATTGCCATGCGCTATTTCGGAGTGGATGCAAATATAGTCGCACTCTCAGGAATTGCAATTGCCATTGGAACTATGGTCGATTTGGGGATTATTCTGACTGAAAATATCATCAAACATCTGGATGATGCGTCTGAAAAACAGAAATTAATTGACACAATTTACAATGGAGCATCGGAAGTTTCAGGTGCGATTTTAACAGCAGTTTCTACCACAATAGTCAGTTTTATTCCGGTATTTACATTGCAAGCAGCGGAAGGTAAATTATTTAGCCCATTGGCTTTCACCAAAACCTTTGCATTGGTCGCTGCTTTGGTTGTGAGTTTATTAATTTTGCCAGCTTTAGCTCATGTCTTTTTTGGCTTTAAAATTAAAAATAAGACATTCAATAAATTGGCAAATCCAGGGCTAATTTTGTTGGGTTTAATAGGTTTAATTTTTGGATACACCTGGGCAGGAGTAGTTGTTTTCCTATTTGGTTTATTTGGAATAGTAAATCAGATAATTGTAAAAAAAGAGGTTCAGTTACCTAAATTCCTAAACTGGATTCTGAAGCACTCCGATTTAATTATTGCTGTTTTTGCCGTATTGTGGCTGTTGGCTGAGTATTGGCTTCCACTGGGACCTGCTAAATCCCTCATCAGTAATTTCATTTTTGTGGCAGTAATTGTAGGCGTGATTTTAGCCTTATTTATTCTAATTGAAACTTATTACAAAAACATACTGAGCCTCTGTTTAGAAAATAAAAAGACTTTTCTATCCATTCCAAGCTTTTTTATTCTATTGGGAATTGTAATGTGGTTAGGCTTTAACACCGTTTTCGGCTTTGTATCCAAAGGATTTGAAAAAATTGGATGGGATGTGCAAGAAACTAAGGTTTGGTCAGCAATAGCCGAAACTTTTCCTGGAATAGGAGAGGAGTTTATGCCTTCTTTAGATGAAGGTAGTTTCTTATTAATGCCCACTTCCATGCCGCATTCGGGGGTTGAATACAATAGAAAAGTTTTGGGTCAACTAGATATGATGTTGACCAATATCCCTGAAGTTGAATTGACTGTGGGGAAACTTGGAAGAGTAGAATCCGCTCTTGACCCTGCACCGGTTTCCATGTTCGAGAATGTCATTAATTATAAGCCGGAATATATTCTGAATGAAAAAGGAAAAAGACAAAGGTTTAAGGTTAATGAAATAGGCGATTTTCAAATCAGAATGGATAATAAATTATCTGATTTGGATTATAATTCAAATGGAAATTCCAAAAAATTATTTTTTAATACCAAATCTAGAGAATTTACAGATGAAGAAGGAAAGGCCTTAGGAGATGAATTGCAAGATAAAATTTCAACTCAAGTTGGAGGTAATTTCAAAGCATATTTGGTAAAAAATTCAGATGGTCAGTACTTCCGAAATTGGCGAGATGAAATTAAAAGTCCGGATGACATTTGGAATGAAATTGCTAAGGTGACTAAAATTCCAGGAGTGACTTCTGCACCAAAGCTTCAGCCAATTGAAACGCGATTGGTAATGCTTCAAACAGGAATGCGTGCACCTATGGGGGTTAAGGTTTTTGGTCCAGATTTAAGAGCAATCGAAACTTTTTCATTACAGTTAGAAGATATACTAAAAGACGTACCTTCTGTAAAATCAGAAGCAGTATTTGCCGATAGAATTGTGGGGAAACCTTATATGCTTTTGGATATAAACCGAGAAGAAATTGCTCGATATGGCTTAAGTATTGAGGATGTTCAACAATTTATTGAAACGGCTATAGGCGGAATGAATATCACCAATACAGTGGAGGGCAGAGAGCGTTTTCCAGTGAGGGTGAGGTATCCTAGAGAGCTGAGAGAAAATCCTGAGGAGCTTTCACGCATGTTGATTTCTACTCCAACTGGTGCTCAAATTCCATTGGGACAAATTCTGGATATTGAATATGAACGAGGTCCACAAGCAATAAAAAGTGAAAATACATTTTTAGTAGGCTATGTTTTATTTGATAAGAAGGATGGTTTTGCCGAAGTAACCGCAGTAGAAGATTCCCGAAATCTGATTCAAGAGAAAATTGATAATGGAGAGTTGGAAGTGCCTAAAGGCGTGAATTATAAATTCTCAGGAAGTTATGAAAACCAAGTTCGTGCGGAGGAAAGACTGAGTATTATTGTTCCGATTGTACTATTGGTCATTTTCCTTATTCTATATTTCCAGTTTAAGTCTGTACTGACCAGTTTTATGGTGTTCTCTGGAATTGCCTTGGCGTTTAGCGGTGGCTTTATAATGCTCTGGTTCTACGGGCAAGATTGGTTTTTCAATTTCGAGTGGTTTGATATCAATTTCAGGTCTTTATTCCAAATCAGTACAATCAATTTGAGTGTAGCGGTTTGGGTTGGTTTTATCGCACTCTTTGGAATTGCAACTGATGATGGAGTAGTAATGGCAACTTACCTCGATCAAAGTTTCGATAAAAATAAGACTGACAATATCAAAGGAATTAGGAGTGCAGTAATTGAAGCAGGACAAAAAAGAATTAAGCCTGCAGTGATGACTTCCACCACAACCATTATTGCATTGCTACCAATTCTGACTTCAACTGGTAAAGGTTCGGATATAATGGTGCCTATGGCTATTCCTGCTTTTGGAGGAATGTTGATGGCGGCAATTACATACTTTTTGATTCCGGTGCTTTATGCGATGAAGGAAGAAAGGAAAATTAAAAGAAATAAATAGAGGTATGGTTAAAATAGAATAGAAATAAGGTTGAAATAGGAGTGAAATAAAATTGAAATATAATTGAGTTAGAGCCATCTGACGGTTTGAGGTATTAAAGAGTACTACAGTTTCTTGAAGCACTTAATATGTAAAAAATACCGTCTGATGGCTAAAGAAAGACTAGAAGAAATAGAAATAGAATAGAAATAAGGTTGAAATAAAATTGGATTAGTGCCATTTGACGGTTTTAGATTTTAGGAATTGATAAACTTTAATAAAGCAGTCAATAATTAAAACCTACCGTCTGATGGCTAATGAAGAACGAAAAAATTGAATATCATGGCAGATATAAACTACATACCCTTAAAGGATTTAGAGGTTTATCAACTAAGTAGAGAATTGTCACGAATTTGTTGGAAGATTTATTCAAAACTAAATTTTCAGCAAAAGAAAACGGTTGGTGATCAATTTATTACTTCAGCTGATTCTGTCGGGGCTAATATAGCTGAAGGTTATGCCAGGTTTCACTACTTAGATAAAATTCGATTTTATTATATCTCTAGAGGCTCACTTTCAGAAGCCGTTAATCACTGGTCTGAAATCATGTTGGAACGAGATTTTATTTCACTTTCTGATTTTGATGAAGTGAAAATTATACACCAAAAATTGGAGGTAAAACTTAACAACTTTATTTCCTCAACATTCAAAAGTAAGCACAAATGAGCCATCAATATATTTCTATTTATTTCAATGTATTTCCATTAATATCCATAAGAAAGATGAAGAAACTAAATACTAACATATACAGCAAAATATTTCCAAATATTTCCAAATATTTCTATCTATTTCTATTCATATCAGTATGCTTTTTGCAGTCCCTATCTTTTTCTGCCAAAGGACAAGACCAGGCTAAACATCTGGATAAATATTTCAAAATTGCTGTAGAGAATAATCCGAAACTTCAGGCAGAATACAAAGCCTATGAAGCAGTACTACAGAAATTGCCACAGGCTTCTTCTTTGGCTGATCCGAATTTGTCCATTGGGTATTTCATTTCACCAGTTGAAACCCGAGTGGGTCCACAACTGGCTCGATTTAGCTTGACGCAAATGTTTCCCTGGTTTGGAACGCTCAAAGCACAGGAAAATGTAGTGGCATTGGAAGCAGAAGCTAAATTTCAATCTTTTTTAGATGCAAGAAATAAGTTGTATTGGGAAGTAGCCTCTCAATATTATCCGCTTTATGAGCTGAAAAAATTAGTACAGATAGAAAAAGAGAATATTGAAATTCTGAAATCCTATAAATCTTTAGCCGAGCGAAAATTCAGTAGTTCAAGTGGTAGTATGGTGGATGTGCTACGAGTTGATATTATGATTGATGATGCAGAAACCAATCTGGAAATACTAGAGCAAAAAGAGAAACCATTACTGACCGCTTTTCAAAATGTAATCAATGAGGAAGTAGAGTTAGAAATTCCAGAAGATTTGACTCCTTTAAATTTCGAACCTTCGCTCGTGAAAGATTCCCTTTTTGATGATCATCCATTAATTCAGTCATTAGAATACAAAATGCAATCCGCAGAGGCGAATGAAAAAGTGGCTCAAAAACAAGGCTTACCTAAAATTGGCTTGGGTCTGGATTATGTGATAGTGGGAGAAAGGCAGGATATGGATATGGCAGACAATGGTAAAGATGTCTTGATGCCAATGGTGTCTGTGAGTTTGCCCATTTTCAGAAAGAAATATAATGCTCAAAAGAAGGAAGCACAACTTATGCAGGAAAGTTATGCGTTGCAAAAGCAAAATGTGAAAAATCAATTGGACACTGATTACGAATCCACAGTTTTTGAAATAGAAGAGCAACTTGAATTACTGAATTTGTACGAGCGACAAATCAAGAAAACTGAGAACACATTGGAAATTATATGGAAGAGTTATTCCAGTTCAGGAGCCGATTTTGAGGAGGTGCTTCGCATTCAACAGCAATTCTTAAAATACAGGAAGTTAAAAGCTAAGGCTGAATCTGAATTCAGCATAGTAATTCAGAAGTATAACTATCTAATTTCTAATTCAACTAATTAAAATATTTCCACAAGCGAAAAATAGAAATCATGAAAATCAATAAAACCATAATCATAGCAATTTTGATAAGCCTTGTGCTGGGTGCTGTAATTGGCTATTTAATTAGCAATTCATCAAGTCAACAAACCAACACTTCAGAACATCAACACACTGCGGAAGAATCGAAAGACCAAATATGGACATGTTCCATGCATCCATCGGTGAGACAGAATGAACCAGGCGATTGCCCAATCTGCGGAATGGATTTAATTCCACTGGATGAAGCGGAAGGTGAAGGCGATGTACTAAGCGAAGATGCCATAAGTATGTCGGCTACGGCTATGAGATTAGCGCAAGTAAGCACAACAAAAGTAGAGCGAAAAGAAGTCGAAAAAGATATTCGATTGACGGCTAAAATTCAGGAAGACGAGCGATTGAACTATGCACAAACAGCACATTTTCCTGGTAGAGTAGAAGATTTAAAGGTGAATTACACTGGCGAATATGTTAGAAAAGGTCAGGTAGTGGCAGTACTTTATTCTCCTGAGTTATTAACGGCTCAAGAAGAGTTGCTTCAAGCTAATCAGGATAAAGATAATCAGCCTCAGCTTTTTGAAGCTTCTAAAGAAAAATTGAAAAACTGGAAATTGACAGATGCTCAAATTGAAAATATTATTGCTTCAGGAAAACCTAAAGAGCAATTTGAAATCAGGGCAGATTATTCCGGCTATGTAACTGAAAAGAAAGTTAAAGAGGGAGACTATGTTAAGCTAGGACAATCCTTATTTGAGGTCAATAATCTTTCTAGCGTATGGGTTCTGTTTGACGTTTATGAACGAGATATTCCTTTTGTTAAGTTGGGGAGCGAAGTAAATTTTACTATTTCATCCTTTCCTAATGAGGAGTTTTCAGGCAAAATAAATTTTATAGACCCAAGCTTGAATGCTCAAAGTAGAGTAGCTAAAGCCCGAGCAGAGATTCAAAATGTAGAGGGCAAATTGAAGCCTGAGATGTTGGTTAAAGGAAGTATTCAATTCAATAATGCTTCCGAATTAGCAGTTATTGTGCCTAAATCAGCTGTGATGTGGACAGGTAAAAAGTCAGTAGTTTATGTGCAGGAAGAGACGGAAAAAGGAGTGAGCTTTGTTATGCGAAATGTGGAGTTGGGATTACCATTAAATGATGCTTTTGTGATTGAGAAAGGATTAGAAGAAGGCGAGGAAATTGCAGTTCAAGGTGTGTTTAGCATAGATGCAGCGGCACAGCTTTCTGGCAAGACAAGTATGATGAGTGCGGATAAACGGGAAGGAGAGCAAATTGATATTTCAGATGATGCTAAAGCTGAATTAGATCCGCTTTACACTAAATATTTCGAGCTTAAAGATGCCTTAACGGAGGACGATTTTGAAACTGCAAAAACCAAAGCAGAGGAGTTGAAAACTGTTTTCGGTGAAATTGACATGAAAGCATTTCAAGATAATGCCCATGAAAAATGGATGAGTTACCAAGGTAAAATGGAGAAAATATTAGAACATATTCACCATCATGACAATATTGAAAATTTGCGCAAAAACTTCATTTCCCTATCGGATTGGATGATTCAAGTGACAGAAACTTTCAGACCAATTTCTGAAACGATTTATTTACAGCACTGTCCTATGGCCGATAATGACAAAGGAGCTGATTGGTTGAGCAAAGAGGAGCCTATAGTTAATCCTTATTTTGGCGAAAGCATGTTAAGTTGTGGGGAAGTGAAAAAGAAAATCAATTAATTGGATTGATAGCTTCGAGATCCATGCTTTATAAAGATTTCAATAAAAGGTAGTAAATGAACCATTAGCGATTATGGAAGAAAATTATAAGAAAGGAAGCCTAAGTTTAACCGGCTCCATAGCTATGGGAACCGGTGTGATGATTGGAGCTGGAATTTTTGCACTATTAGGACAAGTAGCAGAATTATCAGGAACATGGTTTCCGTACATATTTTTATTGGGAGCTGTTATTTCAGGCTTTAGTGCATATTCCTATATCAAAGTTTCCAATGCTCATCCCTCGGCAGGTGGTATAGCTATGATTTTAACGAAAGCTTATGGTAAATCTACTATTGCAGCCTCCGCATCCTTGCTTATGGCTTTATCAATGGTCATAAATGAAAGTTTGGTTGCAAGAACTTTCGGTTCATATACACTTCAATTGTTCGATGTTGAAAGTAAAGAATTGTGGATTCCAATTTTGGGTGTGGCATTATTGGTTTTTGCATTTATAATCAACATTTCGAATAATAAGATCATAGGGAAAACCTCACAATTCATGTCCTTTATCAAAATCATAGGCATTGTGATTTTTGCTTTAGGAGCATTATGGGCAGCTGAGTTTTCACTGGATGGATTAATTCCAAAACCTCTGGATAATGCGGGTTATAAAGCCACCAGTTACATTGGTGCTTTAGCCCTTTCAATATTAGCCTACAAAGGATTCACTACAATTACCAATAGTGGAGATGAAATTAAGAAACCAAAGAAGAATGTAGGGAGGTCAATTATAATTTCTTTATTGATTTGCACAGTAGTTTATTTTTTAGTGGCTTTTGCAGTTAATTCTAGTCTGTCTATTTCTGAAATTATTGCTGCAAAAGATTACTCACTTGCCGAAGCAGCTAAACCTATTTTAGGAGATTATGGACTTTATTTTACGGTAGGTATTGCCATTATTGCTACCATTTCAGGGGTGATTGCCAGTATCTTTGCGGTTTCTAGAATGACTGCTATGCTGACAGATATGGAGCTAATTCCGCATAGCCATTTTGGAATGCCAGGAAGAGTTCAAAAGCACATGTTAGTTTACATAGTGGTTATTGCTATAGTATTGACAATTTTCTTTGATTTGTCCAGAATTGCCTCAATGGGCGCAATCTTTTATCTTATTATGGATATGATTATTCATTGGGGTGTTTACAAATATTTAAGAAAAGAAGTGAAGGCAAATGGAGTAATTGTTTTAACAGCTTTAGCTTTAGATTTTGTAGTTTTGTCAGCTTTTTTATGGATAAAAGCTACTTCTGATCCATTGGTTCTAATTGTTTCAATATCTTCAATAGTAATTGTTTTTGTTGGAGAGAAGTGGTTTTTGAGAAAGGCTGATAATTCAAACTAATATGAGAAAAAACAATAAATATTATATTCGAAAAGCCCATCGTTATTTGGGTGTCCTAATAGGTATTCAATTTTTATTTTGGACTATTAGCGGACTTTACTTCACTTGGACTGATTTAGATGAAATTCATGGCGATCATTTTATAAAAGTGGCATCTGGGCAAAAATCCGTTAATTCTCAAAGCTTAAATGTGCTTTCTGACACAATGGAAATCCATTCAATGGAATTAAAATTTCTTAATAATGAAGCTTATTACTGGGTAAATGACTCTGTTTTAATTCATGCAGAAAGCGGGAAACCTAAAACAAAAATAACCGAGGAGGAAGCCAGATCCATAGCGAAGAATAGAATTAAAGCTGAATATCAGATCGAGAAAGTAAACTTTTTGACCGAAACGGATGCTCATCATGAGTTCAGGGGTAGAAAATTACCTGTTTGGCAAATTGAATTTGAAGGAGCGGAATCTCTAAAAGCCTATATTGATGCTCAAAATGGTGATTTTCAAACCGTAAGGCATAGAGATTGGCGTTGGTTTGATTTTCTATGGATGACCCACACCATGGATTATGAAACTAGGGATGATTTCAATAATACTTTAATTCGAGCATTTTCAGTTTTTGGATTGCTGACAGTAAGTTCAGGCTTTTTATTATTTTTCGTCACCATCAAGACCAAGCGAAAGAAAAAGTCTAGAAAATCAAAGAAGAAACATTAAATTTGTAACTAAAGTAAATAAAAATAAAATGAAGAGAGTAATCATAAGTTTAGTAGCATTTGCAGTTTTAACATTAGGCTGCAGCCAAGAGAAAAAATCGGAAAATCAAACTGCTGAAGAAGCACCAAAAGAAGAAAAAGTAATGCAAGCTTCTACTTCTGAAGTGAGTTCTGAGCAATTGAAAAGTATTTTGTCCTCTTATTTTAGCGTAAAAGATGCATTAGTGGAAACAGATGCTGCTGAGGCAAAATCAGCTTTAGCTAAATTATTGGAGAATTTAGGTTCTGAATTAGATCAAATGAAATCTTTGACAAAGGAGATGCATGGAAAAGAAGATGTAGAAGAAATCAGATCTGATTTTGATGATTTAAGCCAGCAGGTTTATGTATTGGTAAAAGAAAATTCAGATAGCAAAGATCAAACTGTCTATAAGCAGTTTTGCCCAATGGCTTTTAACAATGAAGGTGCATTTTGGTTAAGCGACAAGGAAGAAATCCGCAATCCATATTTTGGAGACAAAATGTTGAAATGCGGTAAAGTTCAAGAGGAGATCTAAAAAGCACCACAAAAACCTGTCAGGTTTGCATGGATTAATTTATAGGAGTTTAAATTTCAGATAATCTTATAATTAGCTAAAAACCTGACAGGTTTAGGGAAATAGTAGGACGAACTTACCGGTTCCTTAAATAGAATTTTGTGATAGTCAAATCAATTTTATCAATTGAATTCATCAATATTGGTTGATTTTGGCTTGTTTTGAGGGGTTTTTAATTTATAATATTTTGAATTCCCTGTGCAATAGTCGCAGATGTGACATATGTTACTGAAATAGAAATGTGTGTAGCAACAATTTTTTCTATCTTTACGTTTTCAAAAGCATAAATTAGAAATAAATTAAATAGAAAATAAGATGGCAAGTACTGTAGAAATAACTGACAGCAATTTTGAGGAAATATTAAAATCAGACCAGCCAGTTTTGGTTGATTTCTGGGCAGAGTGGTGCGGACCTTGTAAAATGATTGGTCCATTAGTAGAAGAATTAGCCGGAGATTATGACGGCAAAGCGGTTATCGGAAAAGTTAACGTTGACGAAAACCCTAATGTATCTGCAAAATTTGGAATCAGAAGCATCCCAACTTTATTAGTATTTAAAGGAGGAGAAGTAGTAGATAAACAAATTGGCGCTGTGCCAAAGCAAGTTTTAGCTGATAAAATTGATGCTCAAATGGCTTAATCGCTGACTTAGAAAAATAAATATTTTAAGAGACTGCCTTAGTTTATAGGGCAGTCTTTTTATTTTTTAGCCTTTTCAAAAATTTGAAAATTGTTAATTTAAGCAGTTATTTCCCTCCGTGCGTCATTCCTGCGTAGGCAGGAATCTATTCTAATTGAAACTCTGTTTCAATTCTCAACAAATAGTGGATGCCTTACAAACTACCTAACCAAGGTCGGTGGCTCACCAACCATAATCAGACCACTTATCCATAGTCGGTGGCACAGCAACCATCAGTTAAACTCAGAAAAAACAGTCTGATTATACTCAACCCAACAATCCTTCCTTACTACTCTCCATTTTACTAAAATCAAATCTTTTAAGTTTAGCCTCCATTTTAGCCGTTATCTCATTCAAACATAAGTTTCCTAGGCTACCTTCATGAGTATGTTCCAAATGAGTCGATGCCTTAAAATCACCTTTTTCAATAGCTATACCAATTTGTTTGTAAGCATCTCGAAAGGAAATCCCGCTTTTCACCAATCGATTGACCTCTTCCACGCTAAAGAGATGCTGGTATTTTTCATCTTTCAATAAATTTTGCTGCACCTTAATTTCTTTCAACATGAAAGTGGTGATGTTGAGACAGTCCAAGGTATTCTGTATTCCTGGGAAAATAGCTTCTTTTAATAATTGCAAGTCTCGGTGGTAGCCGGTAGTTAAATTAGTGCCATTTAAAATCACAGTATTTACAATGGAATGAAGCTGATTACTTTTTGCTCTAACTAATTCAAAAACATCAGGATTTTTTTTATGCGGCATAATGCTGCTTCCAGTTGTATATTCATCAGGGAAGCTGATAAATCCGAAATGCTGATTCATGAAGAGACAAACATCAGATGCCAATTTATTTAAAGTACCGCCCAATCCACTTAAGGCAAATGCAATGGTTTTTTCTGTTTTCCCTCGGCTATTTTGTGCATTGATGACATTATGGTGCATATCCTCAAATCCCAATAATTCCGTGGTATAAGTTCTGTCCAGCGGGAATGATGAGCCATAACCTGCAGCAGATCCCAAGGGATTTTTATTGATGATTTGATAAGCAGCGTATAGCATATCCATATCTTCAGCAATTGACTCTGCATAACTACTAAACCATAAGCCAAAAGAGGAGGGCATAGCAAGTTGAGTATGCGTATAACCAGGCATTAAATCTCCTTTATGTTTTTCTGCTAATTGGATAAGTAAACCAAATAATTGCTGGCTAACTTCAACAATTTCCTTGATTTTATCTCGATAATACAATTTCAAATCCACCAACACTTGGTCATTTCTGGATCGCCCACTGTGGATTTTCTTGCCAATTTCCCCCAGCCTTTCGGTCAGCATAAACTCAATTTGACTGTGAACATCTTCCACACCATCCTGAATTTGAAATTTTCCGTCCTTAATTTCCTGATAAATGACTTTCAATTCTTTTGATAAAGTCTCCAGTTCCTCATCAGAAATAAGATTGATTTTCGTCAGCATTTTTAAGTGTGCTAGAGAGCCCAGAACATCGTAGCGGGCTAATAGAACATCAAACTCTGTATCCTTTCCAATGGTAAATTGTTCTATTTCCTTTAATGAGTCTTTATTTTTTTGCCAGATTTTCATTTTTCAATCTTTTGGTGGTCAATATATTTTTCTATGATCTGAATGTAAATTTCAATACCCTCTTCAATTTCTTTTAATTCAATAAATTCATCTGCAGTATGGGAACGAGCGGAATCACCCGGACCTATTTTCACCGAATCATAAGGAATAAGTGCTTGATCCGATAAAGTAGGGCTTCCATATTTTTGGAGTCCTAGTTTTTCCGCAACTTCCATCATTTTGTGGTTTTCAGGAAGATAGGAGCTTTGCAATCGAAATGATCGGGCATTCAATTCAGACTTTAATTGGCTTTGTAATTCCTCGAAAGCTTCTTCCAAAGTATATGCATCGGTCACACGAACATCCAAGGTGAATTCGCAAGTATCAGGCACAACATTATGCTGTTGACCAGTTTTTATAATGGTGGCACTTACTTTATTCTCCCCTAAATAGTTGGAGGATTTTTTGAATTTGAAATCCTTGATTTTCAGGATGTCTTCCATGGCTTTATAAATGGCATTTTCGCCTTCATTTCTTGCGGCATGCCCTGCTTTTCCTTTTGAAATGGCATCAATTACCAATAATCCTTTTTCTGCAACAGCTAATTTCATTTGAGTAGGTTCGCCTATTATCGCCAACTCGCAGCTAGGAATATGCTCCAAAACACTGCTGATTCCATTTTTTCCGCTGATTTCTTCTTCTGCGGAAGCGATAAAAATCAAATTGTACGGAATGTCCTTAACATAAAAATGAAGAAAGCTAGCCAATAAACTTACCAGCGGGCCTCCTGCATCATTACTTCCTAAACCGTACAGTTTTCCATCCTGTTCAGTGGCTTCAAATGGATTTTTAGTGAAGCCAGAATTGGGTTTTACCGTATCATGATGAGAATTGAGTAAAATGGAAGGTTTTTGTTCATCAAAATGAAGATTGTACGCAATGATATTATTTCCCTTTCGCACATTTTCTACGGATTCATTTTTCAGGAAATTGCCAATGGCTTTTGCCGTTTCCTGCTCTTCTTTGCTAAATGAAGGAATGGCTATCAATTCTTTTAATAAATCAATAGCTTTTGTTTTTAAATTATTGAGCTTAGTATTTTCCATTATGCACTTATAAAAGTCCCAGTATTTTCTTCCTTAATAGCGATGTCAATATCGTCAGCCGCACCTATTCTGATTTTGGAAACTCCTGATTCTAATGCCTGAAATGCATTTTCTAATTTAGGTTTCATCCCATCGTGAATAAGAGATTTAGCTAGAAGCTCGGCATAGCTTGCTGGATTTAGTTTTGGGATAACTGATTTTTTATCGTTTACATCCAATAGAACCCCTTTTTTATCAAAGCAAAGCCAAAGATTTATTTCAATATGGGCTTGCAATGCGCAAGCAATTTCTT
Source organism: Bacteroidota bacterium (assembly GCA_051747245.1). Lineage (GTDB taxonomy): Bacteria > Bacteroidota > Bacteroidia > Cytophagales > Cyclobacteriaceae > Marivirga. The sequence goes on along the minus strand of JBNJFX010000027.1, from coordinate 32,504 downwards.
TCGCTATTGTATCTCCATTTGTATTGAGTAATTGCCCTTTTTGGTCATGGGTAAGAGGGCAAATGACAGGCGTTAGATTTTGAGAAAGTAAGTTTTGCAAGAAGTCTGCATTTACTAATTCGATGTCACCCGCAAAACCATAATCCACTTCTTTCAAGCTTCTTTTCTGAGCTTTTAGTAGATTGCCATCAGCACCGCTTAAGCCTATAGCATGCACATTCTCGGCTTGTAATTTTGCTACTATCTTTTTATTGACCAATCCGCCATAAACCATGGTAATTAAATCCAGTGTTTCAGTGTTGGTAATTCTTCTACCTTCATGAAAATTTGGTTTAATACCCATTTTTTCACCTATTTGATTGGCTAAAACACCACCGCCATGTACCAAAATCTTTTTGCCTGGTATTTTGGAAAAGGCTGTGATAAAATGGCTAAATGCTTCTTCATTATCGATGGTTTTACCTCCGATTTTGATGATATTTATAACCTCTTTATTCATGAGCCCATATTTGAAATAATGTCAAAAAACACTGCTTGCGCTGCATAGATTCTGTTATTCGCTTGCAATTGCACCAAGCTTTTGGAGCCATCCAATAACTCGTCTGCCAATTCTAAATTTCTTCTCACTGGCAGGCAATGCATGATTTTAGCAGTTTCTTTGAGCTGATAGTCTTGCAATAGCCAATCACCTTCAACTTTTGGTAATTTTCCATAATCATGATAGCTGCTCCAGTTTTTCACATATACAAAATCTGCATCAGCTACGGCTTTTTCTTGGTCATATTCAATCACAGCACCTTTGGTGAATTGCTCATCCAGTTCATAGCCTTTCGGTTGTGTAATGGTTAAATCATGTTCCAAGCCCAATGCCCATTCCGCAAAAGAATTAGGAACTGCATGGGGCAAAGCTTTTACATGAGACGCCCAGCTTAAAACTACTTTTGGTTTTTTGGATTGCTTCCAGGTTTCTTTTATGCTGATCATATCAGCTAAGGATTGTAGCGGGTGGCGACTGGAGCTTTCCAAACTCACCACTGGCTTTTGACTGTATTTGATAAATTGATGGATGACCTTATCTGCCATATCCTGTTCTTTATCAACTAAAGTCGGGAAAGCTCGGATAGCCAAAATATCAAAATATCCTCCCAATACCGCAGCCGCTTCTTTGATGTGCTCTGCCTTGTTTTCATTCATGATCACACCTTCTTCAAATTCCAATGCCCAACCTTCCTTGTCAATATTGAATACAATAGCCTCCATTCCTAGATTTTTGGCTGCTATTTGGGTGCTCACTCGAGTTCTCAAGCTTGGATTTAAAAAAATCAATCCTATTCTGAGGTCTTTGCCCAATTCTTTCTTCAAAAAAGGCTTCTCCTTAAACTGAAGGGCTGATTGAATTAATTTTTCAGCTGTCTCTTGAGTTTCAAATTTTATAAAATTTTGCATTTCTGTTAATTTAATAAGCGTTGGCTTTTAGTTGTAATCCTAGATTTTCCTTCCAACCTAAGTGTAGATTCATGTTTTGTACTGCTTGTCCGGCAGCTCCTTTCAACAGATTGTCAATGATGGAAGTAATAATCAACTGACCTGATTTTACTTCTAGATGCAATAGACATTTGTTGGTATTGACCACTTGTTTCAAATCAATAGCCGCATCCGAAACATGCACAAAAGCCGATGATTTGTAATATTCTACAAATGCCTTTTTTGCTATTTCAAGCTTTCCTTCAAATGGGAAATAGACTGTAGTCAGAATCCCTCTTGAGAAATTCCCTCTGTAAGGAACGAATAGGATATCTTCCTTGAAATTTGAATCCAATTGAGTGAAAGTCTGCTTGACTTCCTGCAAATGCTGATGTTCAAATAGCTTATAAGAAGATACATTCTGATTTCGCCAACTGAAATGTGTGGTTTCAGATGGAATTACTCCTGCACCTGTACTTCCCGTGATGCCGCTGATATGTATAGTTTCTTTTATCCAATTATTTGAAACCGCAGGTGCCAATGCCAATTGTATGGCAGTGGCAAAGCAACCTGGATTGGCAATTCGCTTAGAAGACTTGATTTTAGCTGGAAAAACCTCAGTCAAACCATAAACGAAACCTTCTTTTTCATCTCTAAAATCAGTGCTTAAGTCAATCACCAAAACCTCATTGGCTATTTTATTTTCTTGAAGAAATTGCTGTGATCTCCCATGAGGCAAAGCCAGAAATATCACTTGAGCACCATCCTTAATTGATTGGGAGAATATTAAATCTGTCTCACCAATTAAATCTGTATGGACATCGCATACTTTTTTCCCATTTTGACTATTACTCAATACAAAATCAATTTCTTCTTTAGGGTGGTGCAATAATATTCTTATCAATTCACCACCTGCATAACCTGCTGCGCCTACTATTCCAATTTTTAGCTTTTCCATATTATTTATTTACTTGGTGATAAATAGCGGTCTGGTTGCCTATGATTTTGGTGAATCCTTTCACATCTTCCGCAGTCCAGGTTAGATTCATTTCTCCATAGCTGCCAAATTTTGCCGACATTAAATCATGAGGTGATTCAATTCCTTTCAAAATGAAATGCCCAGGCTTTAAATTCACATAAACTTTACCGCTTACTTTTTCCTGACAGTCCAATAGCATAGCTTCAATATTTCGCATCACGGGATCCAAATAATGTCCCTCATGCAAATGATTTCCGTAAAATTCCGATAATTGATTTTTCCAGAAAATTTGCCATTTGGTAAGGGTGTGTTTTTCCAATAGATGATGCGCTTTTATAATGATTATGGCAGCAGCTGCTTCAAAACCTACTCTGCCCTTTATGCCAATAATGGTATCTCCCACATGAATATCTCTACCGATTCCGAAAGGCGAGGCAATTTTTTCTAAAGCTTGAATAGCTTTCGTGGGATGAGAAAATACCTTGTCATTGATTCCAACAAGCTCACCTTTTTCAAAAGATAGAGAGATTTCTTCCTCTTTTTTCTTAGTGATTGGAGTAGGAAATGCTTCATCAGGTAAATACTGGTCAGAAGTTAAAGTCTCGGCACCGCCAACGGAAGTTCCCCATATCCCTTTATTGATGGAATATTTAGATTTTTCAAAATCCATTTCAACACTCTGCTTCTTGAGGAAATCAATTTCCTGTTCTCGGCTCAGTTTCAAATCCCTGATAGGGGTGATGATTTCAATATCAGGCAATAAGGTTTGAAAAATCATATCAAATCTCACTTGGTCATTACCTGCTCCCGTGCTGCCATGTGCCAATGCATCAGCCCCAATTTCTTTTGCATATTCAGCCAAAGCTTGCGCCTGCACTATTCTTTCCGTGCTGACCGACAGTGGATAAGTCTGATTTTTAAGAATATTTCCGAACACCAAAAATCTGATGACATTCTGATAGAAAGTTTTTAGGCAATCGATTACTGTAAAAGAAGCAATGCCTAATTTTTTGGCTTTTATATCAACCGCTTTCAATTCTTCAGCGGAAAAACCTCCAGTATTAACTAAAACGGCATGTACTTCATAGCCTAATTCCTTCGATAAGTATAAGCCGCAGAAGGTTGTATCCAAACCTCCGCTATAGGCTAAAACAACTTTTTTCATTTTTTATATTTTTTATATTTTAATTTCAATTCTATTACTAATTTGTCAGGTTTAGCTATCACTCTCCTCAGTTTCGGTGTTTTCACCGAAACCTTAGCAGTTCCTAGCTCAAAAATCCTCACGGAAACTTGCAGGTGAAAGCACCTGCAAGGGTGAGTAGTTTTTGAAGATGGAAATCCAATAATCCAACCCGCTAGCTATCATCCAGTCCTATTTCACAGGGCTCTGAAATAGCTTAGTGTGATGCGATAGGATTAAAGTAAATTCACCAATTGGGATGAATGCTTTTTAAGCTTTAGCATCACATGCTTTTTGATCCTCGTCCAGCGCTCAAACAGCTTGATGTTTTTGGTGAAATTCTTCCTGAGGGCTTTGCCTTTGCTTTCTGGCTTAGGTGTGTACAACATAGCCGTGCAAATACAATTCTGCTTATTTTTAGATTGCAGGATATCGTAATTCACACAGCTTTGACAGCCTTTCCAAAACTCCTCATCTTTTGTTAAGTCTGAGTAGCTCACTGGGATATAGCCCAAGGCAGAATTAATTTTCATTACTGCACTGCCAGTGGTCAAGCCAAAGATTTTTGCACCAGGGTATTTCTTTCTGCTCAACTGGAATATTTCAGATTTAATGGCTTTGGCTAAACCAGTATTTCTGAACTCTGGAGCTACAATTAAGCCAGAATTGACAACATATTTCTCATGATCCCATGATTCTATATAACAGAATCCTGCCCATACCATATCTTGGGTCAAAGCAATTACTGCTTTGCCTTCCAGCATCTTTTTTTCGATATATTCAACTGATCTGCGGGCAATGCCAGTTCCTCTTTTGGCAGCGGATGTTGCCATTTCCTCTATAATGGTAGAAGCATAAATTTGATCTGCTTCTTTAGCAATTCGTATGATAAACTTGGATTTTTCCATTGAATGAAAAATTGAAGAGCCTCATCCTGATTCCTTCTCCAAATGATAAAGGGGGATTTAGCAATTAAGCACTATTGAATTTTTATAATATGATATAATCGGGGTATTGGATTCCCGCATAGGGTATCCTAGAAAAGTAAAGGGCTATGCCCTAAAGAAAAACCTGCGAGTCTGGCGACTACGCAATACAGCCACAGCATCAACAGCAATAAGTGCTGATGAAGTAAAATCTTGCGCTATGGTGATATTCTGTTTCAAATTGAATTACAAAGGTTTGCAATAAATATTGATAATACAATGGAGAAGTTTGAAAAATTTTGAAATTCAGTTAATTCCTGACTGCAAATATCTCTTGATCCATTCATTTGGAGATATATTCTTTCTTTTTCGATGCAGTGTTTTATATCTGCCAACACTTAGCTATTTTTGCCCTAATGGAAGCAATTAGAGAAACCAATTTTCAGCTGCCCAATCAGCAAAACTTTTATAGAGGTAAAGTCAGGGATGTTTATACTACGCCCGATCAAATAATAATGGTGGCAACTGACCGCCTTTCTGCTTTTGATGTGGTGATGCCCCGTGCTATTCCTTTTAAAGGACAGGTTTTAAACCAAATAGCAGCAAAAGCTTTAAAAGCCACGGAAGATATAGTTCCGAATTGGCTGATATCAAATCCTGATCCCAATGTAAGTGTAGGGTTTAATTGCGAAACTTACCCTGTGGAAATGGTGATTAGAGGCTATTTAGCTGGCCATGCATGGAGAGAATATAGAGATGGAAAACGTAGCATTTGTGGTGTTCCATTACCAGAAGGTTTGAAGGAAAATGATAAATTACCTCAACCCATTATTACACCAACTACCAAAGAACATGAAGGACATGATGAGGATATTTCCAGAGAAGAAATCTTAAAACAAGGCTTGGTTTCCAAAGAAGAATACGAAAAACTGGAAATTTATACTCAGCAATTATTTCAAAGAGGGACGGAAATTGCCACTAAAAATGGCTTGATTTTAGTGGATACAAAATATGAATTTGGGAAAGTAGGCGATAAAATCTATTTGATAGATGAAATCCATACGCCTGATTCTTCGCGATATTTTTATGCGGATGTTTATGATGAAAATCAAGCTAAAGGATTGAAACAAAAACAATTATCAAAGGAATTTGTAAGAGAGTGGTTGATTGAAAATGGATTTCAAGGAAAAGACGGACAAGAGATTCCTGAAATGACGGATGAGAAAGTGGAAGAAATTTCCAATCGTTATATAGAGTTGTATGAAAAAGTGACAGGAGAAAAATTCCAACCCAGAGATTACAATGACGTATTAAAAATCATTGAACAAAATATCCTGAAAAGTATTAAATAAGGGGTTACATTTACATAAGTTAATTTCTAAGAAATTTTATAAATAAAAAGAAATGAAGTATTCAATTGATAAAGAAGAAAAGTATTCATTAATCAAGATAAAGGAAGAAAAATTTGATTCTTCAGTGGCTTCAGGCTTCAAATCTGATTTGGTGACCATGCAGGCAGAAGGAGTAGAGAATATGGTGATTGATATGTCTGAAGTAAAATATATCGATTCATCTGGTTTAAGCGCTCTTTTGGTTGGGAACAGAGTAATCAGTGAAAATAGTGGTGCATTTATTATAGCGGCACCAACTGAACATACTGAAAAACTAATCAAAATATCGCAGTTAGATAAGGTATTTGATATTTTACCGACTGTGCACGAGGCAGTGGAATCTGTATTCATGCATGAACTGGAAAAAGGTTTAGGCGAAGAAGGCGATAGCGAGTAAAATCCCTTGTCTTTCGAAGTACACATATTAGGATCTAATTCCGCAGCTCCTGCTCACGGAAGACATCATACTTCCCAGGTCTTGCGCATACAGGATTTGCAAATTATGATCGATTGTGGGGAAGCTACACAATTGCAAATGAAAAGATATGGCTTAAGAAAAAATCGCTTAAGCCATATCTTTATCAGTCATTTGCATGGAGATCATTTTCTGGGGTTAATTGGTCTACTTTCTACCTTGCACCTTAATGGTAGGAAAACAGATTTATATCTATATGGCCCTGTGGGATTGTCTGAAATCATCAGTTTACACTTGAGATATGCCAATACCAGATTAAGCTATCCTATCCATTTTCGGGAATTAAAGGGTGATCAATCCGAATTGATATTGGATCACCAGAAAATAACAGTTCAGACAATACCACTAAATCATAGAATTCCGTGCACAGGATTTTTAATTAAAGAAAAACCCAAGCCAAAGCGACTGAGAAAGGAAAAAGTATCAGAACTAGGTGTTCGAGATATAAATATTCTGAAAAAAGGCGAGGATGTTTTGGATGAATCAGGAAATCTGAAATTCAAAAATTCGGATTATACATTGCCAGCTAAGCGCTCCAGAAGCTATGCTTATTGCTCAGATACAAAATACAATGAAGCAATCATTCCATTAGTAAAGGACGTGGATTTACTTTATCATGAGGGTACATTTTTACATGATAATTTAGAGAGGGCAGAAGCTACTTTCCATACTACAGCCAAGCAAGCAGGCATTTTTGCGCAAAAGGCAAATGTTGGTCAATTGTTGATCGGGCATTTTTCTAATCGCTACAAAGATTTAAATCCCTTGCTGGAAGAAGCTCAAAAGGAATTTTCCAATACCGCTTTGGCAGAAGAGGGTAAAGTTTTCACTATAGAAGAATAAGATGGATGCGGTTAAGCCAAACGGATCGCTGCATAGAAAGAAAAGAAATCTTTTTATTGTATTAAGTGGGATTTTCCTGACCAATGCTTTATTAGCAGAAATTTTAGGAGTTAAGATTTTTTCCGCAGAATCTACTTTTGGTTTTCAGCCCGCACAAATCAAACTTTTTGGTGATTTCGTCCTTGATTTTAATCTCACAGCGGGCGTAATTATATGGCCTATTGTTTTTATCACTACAGATATTATCAATGAATATTTTGGTAAAAAGGGAGTCCGAAGAATCAGCTTTTTGACAGCACTTTTTATTCTTTATTCATTTTTCGTGATTTATGGCGTGACAAAACTAGCTCCAGCCGAGTTTTGGTTGGAAGTCAACTCACCTGATCCACAAGGAAATGATTTTAATATCAATTATGCCTATTCCGTTATTTTCAGACAAGGCTTGGGAATAATCCTGGGCTCATTGACCGCATTCTTAATTGGTCAGTTTTTGGATGTTTTAGTTTTCCAGCACTTAAGAAAATTTACGGGTAGCGGTAAAATTTGGCTTCGGGCTACAGGTTCTACTTTAGTCAGTCAATTGGTTGATAGCTTTGTAGTGCTGTGGATTGCCTTCTTTGTTTTTGGAAATTGGACTATGGAACAAGTGCTTTCAGTAGGGGTCATCAATTACATCTACAAAGCCGCCTTGGCTATTTTACTTACTCCATTATTATATGTAGCCCATTTCTTGATAGACCGCTATTTAGGAAAAGAAAATGCAGAGAAAGTAACTGAGGAAGCTGCTGGGGAGGGGTTTTTCTAGTTTCTGATTACCCAATTTTCTATTTTAACTTTATTGATTCTTTCAAATTCAGAAACGTTTTCAGTAACCATTATCATATTTTGGTAAACTGCGGTACAACCTATTAATAAATCAAAATCACTAATCATTTTACCAATTCTTCTTAATCTGACTTTTTCTTTTCCATACATTGGAATAGATTCGTATATCGGTAATACTGAAATCTGGCTAGTCAATTTATTGATTAAATTGTGATTCTTAGTAGGATATTTACTGTTTTCAGCACCAAATATTAACTCAGCTAAAGTGATTTCTGAAATTGCACAATTTGCTAATCCAACACTATTTATTTTTTCAAGGAGTTCCAATTTCCCTCTAAATAAATGAATGCAAATATTGGTATCTAACAAATATTTCATTCCATATCTAGGTTTAATTCTTTGTTTACCCTAGAGTCCCTAATTTCCTTGATAATTTCATCTGCTGTTTTATCATCCTCCCATTTACCGAACACATCATTTAAATTGAAATTCTTTTCAGCAGGTTCATTTAAAGAATCATTTAGTTTTTTAATTATCATTTTCTTTGAAGAGTTGTCCAAAAGATTCAAAAACTTGAAATATTTTTCGGCTATTTTATTGGAAACAGATAAACCCATTATTATTTAATTAGTATGAATGATGCTTAAAAATACTTAATATTAAAGTGTCATCAAAACATCATTAAATATGAAATCATTCATTTTAGTTTGTTTATCTATAGTTTTCATTGTTTTTTCTTGCTCACAGAAAAGGAATGAAAAAGTAGATTTAGTATTACTCAACACCATAATAGTTGATGTCCAAAACAATAAAACTATTAAAAACCAATTTATTGTCATCAAAGAAAATGCTATTTTTTCAACTGGCTCTATGGAAGATATCCAACATTTAAGAAGTTTGGAAAAGGTATTTGTGAAGGGTGTTAATATTGAGCTTTAATAATTCTAATCTAGTTTATTAATAAACGATATGACTATTAAAGAAATATTGAGCAATACCAAGCACAGGCCATGGGTCTTACCAAATGAAAGATGGGAATATTACCAAGAATGGAATGCTGTATTATTTCTTCATTGGAAAGTTGATCTAAAGGAATTAAGGAAATTTGTTCCCGATGACTTAGAAATTGACCTCCATAATGGGGAGCCTTGGGTTTCACTTGTGGCATTTAAAATGGAAAAAGTAAGACCAAGATTTCTTCCCGCTTTTTCACCTATTTCTAATTTTCAAGAGATAAATATTAGGACATACGCAAAGAAGAATGGCAAGGCAGGGGTTTATTTTTTGAGTATTGAAGGTGGAAATAGAATTTCTTGTAAGATTGCAAAGGCATTTTCGGGATTGCCATACCGGTATTCAAAAATGAATAGACATGATGCTTTATTTTATTCGGAGAATAAGGAATTCGATGATAAAATATTTTTAAAGTATGCAATAGGAGAGGTCCTTGAGGAAAAGACATTACTTGATAAGTGGTTAACTGAAAGATATGCTTTATTTCAAGATACAAAGACCTCAATCAACGAGTTTGAGATTCACCATATTGAATGGCCAATTAAAAAAATAGACATTAAGGAAATTGAAATAAAATATCCCAGGTTTAAATCACTACTAAACAAGCATCCTGATTTACTGCATTACTCTTCAGGTGTTCAAGTAATCGCATGGGACAAGAGGAAGGTGAATTAGACATAAAAAAACGCATGAAGCAATGCTCCATGCGTTTAAAATTTATTCAACCTTTATTAATTATTTTACAATAAAGTTAGCATTAACAGTTTCTTTCACTGTATTAGCTTTTAAGATATACATTCCTTTTTCCAATGTGCTTACATCAATAGTATTGATTTCTTTATCAGTAGAAATTGATCTAACCAAAGCACCATTGCTGCTATAAATTTGGATTCCTTTTGAAGCATCAATGTTTTTGATGTTTACATTCAATTTATCTTTAGCCGGGTTCGGATATAAGCTATAAGTTGCAATATTATCTTCATTGCCTAAAGTCTCCCCACCTAAATCATTGTTAGTAGCTACCATGCTAGAAGTACTGCTGGTAATATTAACAGTATAATCTTCTACTTCTCCATAAGAGAAAGTTTCACAAGAAGTAGCTTCTGAGTTATACTTCATGGTTACTCTCATTCTGGTTTCACCTGTCAAGGCATCAGAAGGAATGTCTAAAGTAGCACTTAACAAATTGTCACTGCTTGAAGATCCGTTTACTAATCTTTCATCAGAACTAAATGTTCCATCTTGGTTTAAATCTACCCAAACGCTCCAATATTCAGTATAGCTACTTCCGCTAAATTCTGCTTGAACATTCATGTCAGTAGAAGTACCGCGTGGTAAGTCAGTAGAAAGGTTTGTGAAGTCTGCATATCCACCATTGTCTCCACTGGAATTATCGATGCTTCCTAATACAATTCTTCTAATCCACTCATAGCTTGAGTCTTCACCTTCGGAACCACAATACTCTAATTGAGCAGGTGCTTCTGTAGTAAATTGACTTGAACTAGAGTAATTACTACTGCTGCTAGAGCAATTGCTTCTTACTTGCCACTCGTATTGTGTATCAGCTGTTAAGCCAGAAGCACTAGTGCTATTACTTGAAGCTGAAAGTGTGTTCCATGAACTTGTGCCTGCTTCTCTAATTCTTACAGTATAATCATCAGCACTTTCGCTTGACCATGATAATGAAGCAGAAGTTTCACCTATGCTAGATGCTGATAGGCTTGAAGGAACTGTACATACTTCAGGACTTCCTGTAGTAATGTTAACTGTATAATCTTCTACTTCACCATATGAGAATGATTCACAAGGAGAAGGAACACCATTGTATTTCATAGAAACTCTCATGGTAGTGTTTCCATCTAATGCACCTGAAGGAACTGTAAAGCTTCCGCTTACTGGTGTATTGCTTGTAGCTGATTGTGTCCAAACTTGCTCACCTGCATCATCGAAATCTCCATCTTGGTTGTAATCGATCCAAACACTGTAACCTTCATTATAAACTGTTCCTGTCCATTCTGGAGTAACAGTAATTGTGCTTTCATCACCTTTACCTAAATCAGTAGATTGAGAAGTAAAGTCAGCATATCCAGAACTAGCAGCTCCAGAAGAATTGTCAATACTTCCTAATTGTACGCGTCCGATATACTCATCAGAAACGTTGTTTCCATTTGAATCACAATATTCTAACTGTACTTCTGTAGTAGTGAAGCTTATGCTTGAAGAATAAGCTGATGAAGTTCCATCAGAACATTTGCTTCTTACTTGTGCCTCATACTGAGTAGTTGAGCTTAAACCAGAAAGCGATAATGAACTTGAAGAAGTACTTTCAGTAGTCCAAGAAGAAGTTCCAGAAACTCTGTATCGAACATCATAAGAAGCTCCACTAACATCGCCCCATTCCATATCAGCACTATTTGAACCAACATTAGAAGCTGAGAAATTTTCTGGAGTTGTAGCTTCACAAGCAACTGGTTCACCAGAAACACCCGTTACAACCAATGAAAAATCTTGGCTACCGCTAGCCAATGATCCTTTATGCGTTACAGTAATGGTATAAGAACCACTTGCATTATTAATATCCACTCTTTCGAAAGGATCTACATCATTATCCCCTTTTGAATTACTGTTTACACCTGTCAATCTATAAGGAGAGTAAGTGTTTGAATTTTGAGTTACTTCAATGTCTAAATCGTTAACTAATACTGGAGTGTTGTCATTAGTTGTTCCTGTATTAGCAGTTCCGCCTTGATCAGTCCAAGAAATTGAAGCTAATAATGGATTAGTTCCATCTGATTCAACAGTAACAGAATAAGATTCACCACTATTTAAAGTTAATTCTTCTACTTTAGAGACGTCACCTGCACCTGTCATTGTTTCAGCTGCTCTTTTAGCATTCATTAATCCCCAACCCCAAACTGCATCAGGGCCAGTAATTCCAGCATCATCAGCAGTATGTAGTACAATACCTTTTAAAGTGGCAGCTCTTACATAGTCACCAAACACATTGTTGGCATGCTCCTGTAAAATTAATAAAGAACCTGCAACATTAGGAGAAGCCATAGAAGTACCTGTAATTGAATTATAGTCTGAGTCATTTCCATCATAAGTAGAATAAACCCCTGTTCCGTTTCCGGTTATGTCCGGCTTAATTCTGTAATCATCAGTTGGTCCTTCACTTGATGAGCTATTAATGCTAACCCCAACTAGATTACCATCACTACCAATATTTGCATCTTGAGCATTAGCCACTACTAAGTTGTTTTTAGCAGTTGCATGACCAGATAATTTATCATAAGAACTATTTCCATCTAAAGGACTTCCATTATAACTGTTTTGATCTCCATCATTACCAGCGGCTACAACCATCATATAGTAAGGAGAATTATACATTAAATCATCCCAATCTCTTGATTCTTCCATGTATGCACCAAAATACCAATCAGGTATTTGATCCCCTCTATATCCGTAAGAGTGATTAGAAACTAACATTCCATTTGATGCAGCAGTGGTAGCTTCAGAAAGATCACTGTTCCAATCGTATCCAACTGCATTTGCATAAGGAGCCATACCTTTTGCGTCTGATTGAACACCAGATGCAATAATCGTCCCTGTTACGTGGGCAGCATGGAAATTTAATGTGCTTGAACCATCACCAACTGAAAAACGATTATTGCCGCCAGGGCCATCGTATTCTTGGTGAGATGAGCGAGCTAAACCACCATCCCAAACGTGGGCGGTCATGTTGTCTCCATTTAGGTCTAAACCTAATCCACCACCTGAATTCAAGAAATTAGTTCTTGTCGATTTTGCAGCATCAACATTGTAGGTGATATAATAAATAGGTTCGCCATTTTTAGTTACTTTTTGCAATTCAGCATAACGACCATCCTTCAATTTCATACTTACTTCCCAGCCTTTTTGCTCGGCCATTTGAAGTGCTTCTTCTTTATCTTTTTTGGCTTTGGCTGAAAAATTTTGTTCGAGCTCTGTTAATACTTGCGTATTATATTGATTAGTAATCTTTGCTCTTTGTTGATTTGTTTGAGCCATTGCTGAACCTGCTAAAAACAGGCATCCAATGGCTAGTAGATTTAGTTTTGTAAAAATAGTATTCATTTCAATTTGTTTTTGTGAAAAAGACACTGAATACTTTATTCAGTGTTATATATTAAAATATAATTATTTAAATATTTACTATTTAGCTATTAAGGTCATCTAAAATGAAAATCCTCTAAAAACATAATTAAGGGTAGTTCAAATATTAAAATAAAAGATGTAAGTAGGGTGTGGTAATGTGATATTTTTGAAGGAAAAATTTCAGGCTTAGTATCTTGTTGTTCATTATGAATCATAATTTACTTAAAAATAGGTTTTGGTCAGTTTTACGGTTTTTTTGCTTTATTTAGGCACAATTATACGAATATTATTCTTGTAAATTAAAATTTTTAGCAATAAATATTTTGTACGAGATAAATTTACAAGGGGTTGTTTTTGTGAAAATGGGCTGTATATTCAATTAAATTAGGATTTATAGATATGTAATATTTTATAAAAATATTGAATTTTTATACACATGTGTTAACGGAAAAGTTATATAAAATTTAATGTTGGAATTGTTTTTAATCATTTATTAAATTGAACGATTCTAATAAAATTTTTTTAAGGATATATAATACTTGTTCTAAGCTGTTTATTGTGAATTAATTTGATAAATTTCCTTATTGTAATCTTAAGTTCAATTTGTCATGAGAATATTATATACGTTAACTATTTGGTTCTTTTTCTTTTCATTTTATGCTGTTGGTCAATATTTTCCAGATCATGATTGGGATAGAAAATCTGCTAAATCTTTAAAAATGGATCAAGCATTAATAGATAGTGCAGTCAGCATTGCTAGTCAATATGAAAATTCAGTAAATAAGGATTTAAGAATTGCTATTATTGAAGCTTTTTCAAGAGAACCCAATTTCGAAATTTTAGGTGATACAAAAGAAAGGGGTGGTACGGCAGGTTTAATCATTAAAGATGGATACATTGTCGCAGAATGGGGTGATATCGATAGAGTTGATATGACCTTTAGTGTTGCCAAAAGTTATCTTTCTACATTAGCCGGATTGGCATTAGATCAAAATTTAATCCGCGACATAGATGATAAGGTTTATAAATATGTATGGGATGGTACTTTTGATGGTCTCCATAATCAAAAAATTAGTTGGGATCATTTATTAACGCAATCTTCAGATTGGTCAGGGCAACAATTTGGGCTTTATGATTGGGCTGACAGACCGCCAAGAGAAGTTGGAGTAGATGATTGGAGAGCTAGAGAACTACATGAACCCGGAACTCATTATAAGTATAATGATGTAAGGGTTAATGTTTTGGCTTATTCACTTTTACAGGTTTGGAGAAAGTCACTTCCTCAGGTTTTAAAAGAAGAAATTATGGATCCTATTGGGGCTTCTACCACATGGAGGTGGTTAGGTTATCATAATTCGTATGTAAATGTGGATGGAATAAAAGTTCAATCAGTAAGTGGGGGTGGTCATTTTGGCGGAGGAATATTTATTAATACTCTTGACCATGCTCGGTTTGGATTGTTGTTCTTAAGGAATGGAAAATGGAATGACCAACAATTAATCTCTGAAAAATGGGTGGAAAGTGTTCAAAATCCTTCTGAAGCAAAAGCTGAATATGGTTATATGTGGTGGAATAATAGTCAAGAAACCTGGGAAGGGGTTTCTAAAGAAGTTTATTATGCTGCTGGTTTTGGGGGAAATTATATCATTGTTGATGAGGCAAATGATTTGGTGGTAGTTACCCGATGGATTGATAACTCTAAAATTGATGATGTGATGAGATTGGTGCAAAAATCCGTAAAATGAAATATTTGGTAATCACATTTCTAATTATTGGGGTTTATTCAAGCTCTGTTTTTGGACAGTCCAAATATCAAAATGGTTATGTGATAACCAATCAGAATGATACTATTTATGGTCAATTAAGAGATCGAAGCCCTGAGCCTTTTGGAAAAATATTCAATAAGGTGAGAATGAGAGGTTTTTGGATTTTTGAAAGGCGGTATGGCCCAAATGATATAATTTCTTATAAAATTGGGGATGATGTATATGAATCTGTGTGGTACGATAACTATAGTAAATTATTTTCTGTTTTTCATGTGAGTATTCCCGGTCGGGGCAAAAAGGTTTTTATGCGATTGGCTGTGGATGGAAATGTGAAATTATATTGGAAAGAATACCTAGATCCTGAAAGCGGGTATGAAGAAGCTATTCCTTTCTTCCGAAAAAAGAATTCTGAGGAAATGATTCGGGCAACACAGGGAATATTGGGATTCAAGAAAAAATATCTAGCCAATTTATTTGCTGACTGTCCTGATTTGGTAAATAAAATGAAGGATGGCTTTTTTGATACCTCAGAGGAAATGGCTGAGTATTATAATGACAGCTGTAACTGACACTTGTCAAATAATCATTATTATTGTTTACATATAAACTTTTGGCTTAATTATCCCTACGAAAGTATAAACTCCAATGCTTCTTCAGGATTGGAACATAGCTTTGCAGGGCGTTTTGTCACTTTTATAAGGGTGTTTAAATAATATTTTTTGAATGGTGAGGCATCCGTAACTACCCCGGTTTTGTCAATTCCTATTTCTTTTCCCTTTGGTGAAAATACTTTTTCAAAATGTTTTCTTGCAGCAACCGGAACAACTCCTTGTTCTCTAATGTCGCTATAAAAACCAATCACCTCTTTGCCTTTTACATCTTCAATAAATTGATTAAATAAATCAATATATTCCTCTTTTGTAAAAGAGCCGTGCCATTTTACTCCGGCTATTTTCAATTCCTCATCATAATAAGTAGTGGCAAATTTATGTTGCCGTAATTGATTTTCTTCATTGATTAACTTATCCTCACTTAATGTTATAGATTCCATAGCACTAGATTTTTTGATTAAAGTTATAATAAGTTAATAAATTAAGAGCTTAGCTTCAATTTTTGGATTAGATTATTTCCAAATGAGCTCTGAGAATCTTTTTTTGCCCTTTACAAAAAATTCAGTGATGATGGAATTTTTAAAAATCTCAGCATGCTTCGACCCAGAATTTGGATTATGGGTATAATGTTTTTTCATTTCCTTAAAATCCCGATGGGCTTTTAAAATAGCATTAGCATTTGCTTTTTTGCCTTTGGCTAAGAATTGGATGGCAGCTAAGAGATCTAATCGCTTTCTACGTTTTCTAATCGCCTTAAATTCCTCTTTACTCAAGTTTTTATAGAGCAAAAGCCAATTGTTTCTGAAATTAAGATAGGTTTTAAAAGGGCTTTCTGCTTTTAAAGTTCCACCGCCTACATGATAAACAGTGCTTTCTCCACAATAATATATTTCTTTTCCTGCATTTTTAGCCCTCCAACAAAAATCTATTTCCTCCATGTGGGCAAAAAACCGATCGTCAAGACCCCCTAAGTCATGAAAAGCTTTCGATTTTACAAAGAGGCAAGCTCCAGTTGCCCAAAAAACAGCTTTATTATTATCATATTGTCCCAGATCTTTTTCCAAAGAAGAGAATATTCGCCCTCTGCAAAATGGATAGCCAAGATGGTCAATAAAACCTCCCGCAGCTCCTGCATATTCAAACAGCTCTTTGTTATGGTAAGATTTTATTTTAGGTTGACAGGCAACAATGTTTTCATTTTGCTGAATTAAATTAATAACTGGATTTATCCAGTCATGAGTAGTTTCTACATCCGAATTGAGCAAAATATAAAAATCGGATTGGATTTGCTTTAAAGCATAATTATAACCTCCAGCATAGCCTAAGTTTTCAGTTATTTCAATAAGCTTTATTTGCGGAAAATGAGATTTGAGGTATTGAATTGAATCATCGGAGGAAGCATTGTCCGCTATTATTACCTCATGGGGGCTGGAATTTTGAATTACATTGGGCAGGAATTTTTCCAGATAATTCCTGCCGTTAAAATTGAGTATGACTACCGCAACGCTATCAGCCATTGAACATATTGCCTAAGTCCATTCCGGGAATATTAGGAAGGGCTCCATCAGTGGCTTTTCTCATTTCTTCCTTAGCCAATCCATCAACTTCTTCCATAGCCTTATTTACTGCAGCCACAGTCAAATCTTGGATCATCTCTTTGTCGTTTTCATTCACTAAAGAGTTATCGATTTCTATACTTATTACTTGTTTTTTACCATTTACTTTGGCTTTCACCATTCCGGCTCCGGCTTCTCCTTCTGCTGTGATGTGGACTAAATTTTCCTGGGCTTCTTTTACTTTGCCCTGTACTTCTTTAATCTGTCCCATCATCTTCATCATATCAAACATATCTATCTTATTAAATTAAAAACACCACTTTTAAAATATTCTTCTCCGTATTTATCTTTTACACGCACTATGTAACTGTAAGTTCCTTCGGGGGCTGGGCGATTCGGTAAAAAACCATCCCATCCAACTTCCAATGAATTACTCCTGAAAATTAAAGTTCCCCATCTATTGTATACGCTAAATTCCACTTCTTCGATAAACTTTCCAACCACTTTAATTTCTTCATTTCTGGCATCTTGGTTTGGGGTAAAAGCCGAGGGTACGAAAAAACTGGAAGGGATTTTATACCTTAAAAGATTAGAGAATGAAACTAAGCCTTCTTCAGAATAAGCTTCAATTTGATAAAATGATAGTTGATCATCACTTTGTGCAATATTTTCACTGAAATTAGTTTCCTTGCCTACATCGTTTTCATCTAATAGATTCATATTCTCATCATACTTTTTAATCACATAATGGCTCAATAATGAATCATATCCGGTATAAGAATTCCATGAAAAATCAATAATCGATTCGTCTTGGTTTACTTTTAGTAAAATATTAGGAGCAGTAGTGACCAAGGGTGATATGCCACCACAATTATTTGTGTAAGCAATAGAATAATAAAAATTTCTTGTGTTAAATGCAGTACCAATATCTGTATAGCTATTGGTGCCGGTCGTGTCTACCTCAAAAAATTCGTCATTTAAATTTCTTTTTTTATAAATGATGAAGTTAAATGGTTTAAGTCCTTCCGGCACATCCCAAGTTAATTCCACTTCAGAATCTGATAGGACATTGGTAGTTATTTGAGAAATGGGAATGGAAGGGGAGCCCGTTATGGCAGACAATTCAATTGGCAAAGATTCTAATTCTATCCCATTTTGATCTCTAGTGACTACAGAATAAACATCTGTTTGTCCACATAATACATTTACATCAACAAAAGGGGCATTTCCCGTATGAATAATTTCACCGTTTTTAAGAAGGTCAGAGTTCTCAAAACTAAAATGGTTCCAATCTAATAAGTTGCCATTGCTTTCAGCAGTTGCATTAAACCTTATGGTGCAAACTTCATTGGAATTTAATGCTGAACCATCGCAATTGCTTGTGCTCACTATCCTTACACAATAAAAGTTGTCCTGCAAGTTTCGGTTTTGAAAGGTATAAACCCCTCCGGTTGTGGCGGTAATATTATCGATGGTTTGATAAATGCCATTACTATTTTGCTTGATTTGCAATTGATAAAGTTGATTTTCATTGGCTTCGTATTCTATTTCAAAACTATTGTCAGATAATAAATTAATAGAATTGATCTCAGCTTCCCTTTCTTCCTGATCTTCTGGTATTATGGTTTTGGTTTCCGTATCATTGCCACAATTATTGTTACCTGTATTGTCAAAAGAACCCGTAATGCTTATAGTATATTCTTGGGTTGGGTCATTATAATCGTAAGTAAAAGGAAAGGCTGTTATCGGAAAATCTTGTGGGGCACTGCCATCACCAAAATCAATTGTATAGGTGTCAAAAAATTCTAACTGCTGATTTAAATCAAAGGCTAAGCCATCATCGCAATTGGCTAATGCAATATTCGGTCGTTGTGGCTCTATAATTTCAATTGTAATGCTATCGTAAGTTTGATTATTACCAATTTGATCTAAAAATAAAATATTATATACTCCCGCTTCCTGATAGGTAAACCGATAGTCTTCAGGGTCTTGAACTGAACTGCCAAAACAACTATTATTACTTTCAATATCTGATAAATCAGCATCAAAGCAGATGAACTGTGTACCTCCTTGGGTGTTATTTTCTGTAACCACTATCTCAGTAAACTCGCAGCCTTTTAGGAAATTAACCGTAAACATACCGTTTTCACTTTCAAAGCTACCTTGTGCCCACAAGCTAAAGCAGCTAAAAGAAATTAATATGGAAAGGAGTATCTTTTTCAAGCTTTTTGGGTTTTAATATAATGAACCGCTTTGACAATATCCACATGAAGGATTCTGTCTTCCTCTATTAACGGAACTTGTTGCCTAAAATTACGAATTATTTCTTCTAAATGTGAACTTGTTTTTAAGGGTCTTCTAAATTTTATCGCTTGAGATGCATTTATCAATTCTATTGCTATTATTTGATAAGTGTTTTCTATGACTTTATACAATTTAGTGGCTGCGTTTGCCCCCATGCTAACATGGTCTTCTTGTCCATTTGAAGATACTATGCTGTCAACTGAGGCAGGTGAACATAATTGCTTGCTTTGGCTTACTAAACTAGCGGCACTATATTGTGGAATCATCAAGCCTGAGTTTAATCCAGGATTCATCACCAAGAAATCAGGTAATCCCCTGCTTCCAGATATTAATTGATAAGTCCTTCTTTCTGAAATGCTTCCTAATTCAGCTAATGCAATAGCCAAGAAATCCAATGAGAGGGCTAGTGGTTGTCCATGAAAGTTCCCTCCTGATATAATTTCGCCTTCTTCTGGGAAAATATTTGGGTTGTCGGTTACGCCTGCTAATTCTTTACTAATGATAGATTTTACATAATTAATTGCATCATAACTTGCCCCATGAACTTGCGGTATACAGCGGAAACTGTATGGATCTTGAACATGTTCTTTGCTTTGTTTTATAATTTCACTGCCATTAAGCAATTCCAAAATCTTCTGAGCTACAATTTTTTGACCATCTTGGTTTCGGATCAAATGAATTTTTGAATCAAAGGGCTCCGGGCGACCGTCAAAAGCATCCAATGATAATGCACTTATGGTATTGGCCCAATTGATAATATCTTCAGAAGCTAGAACGGCATGCACTCCATAAGCATTCATAAATTGGGTGCCATTCAATAAAGCCAATCCCTCTTTTGCCTTAAGATGAATGGGTTCCCATTGCTTTTTAGCTAATAAATTTTCACCTGTGATTTTTTCATCTTGGAAGTAAACTTCTCCTTTACCAATTAATGGCAAAGATAAATGTGC
Organism: Bacteroidota bacterium; assembly: GCA_051747245.1. Classification (GTDB taxonomy): domain Bacteria; phylum Bacteroidota; class Bacteroidia; order Cytophagales; family Cyclobacteriaceae; genus Marivirga. The sequence continues at coordinate 12,080 of JBNJFX010000027.1, read as the reverse complement.
CAATGGAGCTAAATCTCCGGAAGCACCCAAAGAACCAGATTCATATATAACTGGTAAAATGTCTTCATTATAGAAATTCAATAAGCGTTCAACAGTAGCCAATTGAACCCCACTATGCCCGTAAGCTAAAGATTGAATCTTCAACAATAGCATGATTTTAACTATGCGTTTATCAATCTCAGGACCAGTTCCACAAGCATGGGACATCACCAGATTAGATTGCAATTGCTCCAAATCGGCTTTGGATATATTGCGGCTGTAAAGTGAGCCAAATCCTGTATTAATCCCATAAATTGGTTCTTCGGAAGACTGAATATGTTCATCTAAAAATTTCCGGCAATTTACAATTGCGTCCACAGCCTTATCTGCCAATTTCAGCTTTTTATCATCAGCTAAAATTGTTCTTATTTCAGCTAGCGTAAGGTCGTGCTCACCAAGTACAAAAAAATTACTCATAACCTAAAAATCGTTTTAAAATGCTCTCTGCATTTAAGTTTTCTTGCGTTCCTTCTTTCATGTTTTTGAAAGTTAAATCGCCTGTTTTCATTTCTTCTGAACCTACTAAAATCACATACGGAATTTGCTTGTCGTTTGCGTACTTCATTTGTTTTTTCAGCTTGACAGGCTCAGGGTAAAGTTCAGCTTTTACATTGGCTGTTCTTAATCTATGCAATACTTTTAAACTGTATTTCCAACTTTCCTCGTCAAAACTCACCATTAATACTTCGGTGCTGCTTTCAGCATTTTCAGGATATAAATCCAATTCTTCCAACACATCATAAATTCGATCAACTCCAAATGAAATACCTACTCCGGAAACATCTGGTAATCCAAATGTATCGGTCAAACCATCATATCTTCCTCCGCCACAAATACTGCCCATTTCCACATTTTTAGGCTTCACTTCAAATATGGCTCCTGTATAATAAGAAAGTCCACGGGCTAAAGTAACATCTAATTCTAGCTGAGGAACTTTTGCTCCAAAAGATGCTAGTATATCAAAAACTTCATTGAGCTCAGCCAATCCTTTTTGTCCTTTTTCAGAATCTTTCAAGAAATCTTTTAAGAAGTTCATTTGCTCAGCATTATCTCCACTTAAAGTAAATAAAGGCGATAAAGTATCAATTGCAGATTGAGCAAAACCTCTATCTATTAGCTCTTCTTTTACTTTTTCCTCTCCAATTTTATCCAGTTTGTCAATGGCTACAGCAAATTCAGTTTCTTTACCTTCTGCACCCATCACTTCCACTATGCCCGATAATATTTTTCGATTATTGATTTTGATGGCATAATCCAAGCTGTTGGCTTTTTTAGTCTGCAAGTTTTTGAAAACTTCCTGAATCATCAATACAATCTCCGCCTCGCAAAGCATGGAATTAGTACCAATAGCATCCGCATCACATTGGAAAAATTCCCTGTATCTTCCTTTTTGTGGTCGATCCGCTCTCCAAACCGGCTGAATTTGATATCGTTTAAATGGGAATGTTAAATTATGCTGGTTCATTACCACAAATCGGGCGAAAGGAACAGTTAAATCGTAGCGGAGACCTTTTTCAGCTATATAAGATGAAATTAAAGATGAACTTGCACCTTCAGAATTTATTAACCTTTTAGAATTCAAACAGTCTATACATTCTGTAATTAAGTCATTGATAAAATTTACTTCAGAGCCTTTAAGTTGATGGTCAAAATTTTTCCTGTTTGATTTAGCAAATCCTCTTTTTACTAATTCACTTCCAATTTTAACAAAATTATCTTTAAGAAATGCTAAAATTTCTTCTTTCAAATATTCACTTAACTTTGTAAATGATGATTCATTTTGTAAGAAATAAATCTCAAATTCACGGGAAATAAATACATCAAAATATTCTTGCTCAGAATAATTACCCTCATTTATATATCTGTAAAAAGAGAATACATAATCCTTAATGTAAGTACCTATATGGTTTATTAACTTTTGGTTTATTTTATTCTTGTTCTTCTCAAAAAAATCGCCACTATCTAATATCTTAAAAAGCAATTGATCGCCTTCATCTCCATATTTTCCTTGCAATACGCTTAAGTTTTCCATTGCAGGTGTTTCTATAGGTGCATAACCGTATTTTTGATACACTTTTTTAATCGTATCCAGAATATAATGTCTTTTAGCCATTTCAGCTGGTCCAAAATCACGGGTTCCTTTAGGAATAGAAGGTTTCTGTTTGCTCATTTTATAGTTTATTTTGGCGCAAATCTACAAATTTTTGTTCGAACTAAGTTCCGATGTCTTGAGGTATTGAAGTGTTTAAGTGTTGATTTTTCAATCTACTGAAGTATGAAGGAAATAATGTTGAAATAATTTGAAATATAGTTGTGGGCTGGTTATCGTATTTTGAGATTTGTCTATTGTTTTTTTGTCAATTGTTTATTGTCAACTGTCAATTGGTTTAAAGTTCATGTCTTTTCTTAATCACTCTCAATTTCCAATAGCCCATTTTATAGTAAGCAAAGGCTAAAATCGCTGCCAAGAAGTTGGAAATCGGAAATGCCCACCAAATCCCTTCGAATCCTAAGGAAGTTTTTTCAGACAACATAAAGGCTGTTGGGAAACGCACTATCCATAAACTAAAGATCGAAATCAACATGGAAGCTTGCGTAAATCCTGCTCCATTAAAAACACCATTCAGAATCTGCTGTACACCCAACAAGCCAAAACTTGGTGCCATTATTTTAATGAATAAAGCTCCATTTTTTATTACCGTTGGATCATTGGGAATGAAAAAAGCGGTAATGGGTTCAGCAAAAATAAACAATAAAACACCTATTCCCGTCAGACCGAAAAACCCAATTTTATTACTCAAATCACCAATTTTTTCAGCTCTTTTAATTTTGTTTGCCCCAATGTTTTGCCCTACCAAACTGGTGGTGGCAATGGCAAAACCCAGTGCCGGTACTACCACTAAACTTAAAATTCTAGCCCCAACACCATAAGCGGCTACCACCTCACTTCCGAAACTGGTCACCAGCATGATCATAAAAGTCATGCCTGCAGCCCGGCTTGATTGGTCTAAACTTGACGGAATACCTAATTCAAATAATTTCTTCACCCATGGGAAATCCCATTTCATGTGGGTGAATTTAATTTTGATACCACGTTTCCCATTAAAAAGTATTGCCATGCCAATAAAGGCAGAAATGCCTTGAGTAAAAACACTGGCAATGGCTGCTCCAGCTACCCCATTTCCTTCAATTGGTCCCCAACCAAAAATAAAGAGTGGGTCTAAAACCAGATTCAAGAAAACAGTTCCTAAAATGATGAACATGGGGAGGTATACATTTCCAATTCCCCGCATTAATGATTGAAAAACGAAAAACATGAAAAGGAATACAAACCCAAAAGAGGAAACTTGGAAATAGCTGATGGAATCTTTTAAAATTTCTGGACCTGCACCTACTATTTTCATTAAGGGCTCAGCTGAAAAATAACCAACTGCTGCTAATAAAATGGAAATAAAAAATATGACAAAAACTGTTTGTGAGGAGGCGTAATTTACTTTCACTTGATTTTCAGCTCCTTTATGTTGGGAAACCATTACAGTCCCAGCTAAGGTTAAACCTCCGCCCAATGCCAAAACCAAAAACAAAATAGGGAAACTTAAACTCACAGCTGCCACTGCATTAGCACCTAATCTACCCAACCAAAAAGTATCGATTAATTGATAGGCTGTTTGCAACACATTAGCCATAATGATAGGAAAAGCCAGACTTACCAAGGAATTTAAAATCTTTCCTTCTGTATATTTCTTGGATTTTGCCATTCACAAAGATACGGCATTTCAAATAATGGGTTTATATTAATTATGAGTAATCTTGGCTATGATTGGATAATATGACAGAGCAAGAATAGACAAAAAGTAAGATTTTCCTTTATTTAAACTTTGAAATTAAATATTAGGCATAAAAGCCTATTAATTCTCAGATATTTGATTTAACTTTTATTCTCAAAATCGAAAGACCGTGGAAAATATCAAACAAAAGCAATCTGTAAAGAATCAAGTAGTAGAAAGTGGATTTAAATCGAGCCAAAATTTCTTTAAAAGTGATTTAATCCTTCAAGATTATCTGAAAAGGAAAGTAAGCAGTAAAGGTTTAGGTTACATGGCTTCTATACTTAATAAAACGGGTGAAGATGCAGCCCAAAAAATGGATGCACTTTCATTGGATGCTGATAAAAATGGTCCTCAATTAGTTAAAAGAAATTTCTTCGGGGAAGACATAGATGAAGTGAAATTTCATCCTTCCTATCAAGAATTAATGCAAATCGCCATTGATTCTGAAATGTTCAAAGTAAAGTGGGAGCCGAAATTAAGGAATGATTTTAAGTTAGAGCGACACAGCTTAGGATTTGCCACAGGATATCTTTATGCCATGAGTGAATTGGGGCAATATTGTCCATTATGCATGACGGATGGAGTTGCTCGACTGATCGATTTGCATTGCACAGAAGAAGATAAAAAGCGTTTATTGCCTCATATTTATACCACTGAATTAGAAGGATTTTTTACTGGCGCCATGTTTTTAACAGAGAAATCTGGCGGTTCTGATGTGGGCAGAAATTTAGTGAAAGCTGAAAGGCAAGAGGATGGTACTTACCTTTTGAGTGGTGAAAAATGGTTTTGTAGTAATGTGAATGCCGAACTCATTTTTGCCTTAGCCAGAACGGATGAAAGCAAAGAAGGAACGCGTGGACTTTCTATATTTTTGATTGAAAAACATTTGCCTGATGGCAGTAAAAATAAATTACCAATTGTTCGGCTGAAGGATAAACTGGGCGTTCGCTCCATGGCAAGTGCCGAATGTATTTTGGACGGAACTGTTGGAAAATTGGTTGGAGATGAATTTAATGGTTTTAAAATCATGACGGATATGATTAATCTGTCACGACTGTACAATTCCATTGCAGCTTTATCAGGAGCCAGACGAGCTTTAGTAGAAGCTTATAACTTTAATCTTTTCAGAAAGAGTTTTGGGAAAACTGCAATTGAACATACCCTTATAAAAGAAAAACTTTTTGAACTGGGGAGTTTAAATGTTGCCAATTTTTATTTGACTTGGAGAGCAATAGAAGCTTTGGATAAAGCTGATAATGGAAATGAAAATGAAAAGCATTTGGGTAGGTTATTAACGCCAATGGTGAAAAAATGGTCTGCGGAAAAAGCGGTTTACATCACCCGAGAAAGCATGGAGTTGATGGGTGGAATCGGTTATATAGAAGATGGTGTGCTTCCAAAAATCATGAGGGATGTAATGGTGTTGCCTATTTGGGAAGGAGCGGGTAATATCATGACCTTGGATATGTTAAGAGCAAGCTTTAAGTCTGATGGATTGAAAGTCATGATGGAAGAAATCAAAACCTCATTGGGCAAAAAATCCGATTATGATAATACCATTTTGGAGCATTTAAAAGAATTGGAAAATAAGACGAAAAGCTTATTTAAAATGGAGCAGGATGAATTGGAGCTTCATGCTAAATATTTCTTTGAAAAACTGACTACTTTATTTCAATTAAGCCTGATTTTGGATAATTGGCAGGATAGCAATGAGGCTTGGATGAAACCAACGGCTGAATTTTTAAAATTAAAATTAGGCAGAGAAGAGATCCTGAAAGTATGGAATGTTAAGGAAATAAAAGGATTAATGGGCTGGGAGCTTTGATGAAAACAGGTTTTCACTCTACTTTTGTATTAAGGTTCCCTATTATCTCCCTCAAAACTATTAAGTTAAGCTTTGAAGCCCTACCTTTTAATACAATCCTAAAAAATAACCTTGGTTATTTTTCTTTGTGTTCTGTTGTTCTCTTTGTGGTAGAAATTTGCTAAGGTTGGTACAGATTAACAAAGATTATTTTAACCACAATAGAAAAGAAAACAAAAGGTTTTTCGCTTTAGCGAAAAACTTAAATCTTCTTAACTTAATAACATTGATATCTCTCTGATGGTGTTTTCCCTTTCAGGGAGTGAGATTCTATTTTGTAGAACCTTTTATTATTATCTCCAATTTATTTAAAGCCCAAGTCAGGAATTTTAACTTGGTTTAGATTCCAAAATCCATATTCAAAATAATGGAATACTTCAGCTTCTAATTTCTGTTGCTGATTGGCTTGTTGCTCAGATACATTTTCAAATTGAATTGAACAGCTTACTCTAGCTTTATCTTTCTCAATTTCAACATTTTTGACCTCTATCTCAGGTAAAATGATTTCATTTTGGGATTCAAACAGCTCAGTGGCTGTATCAATAAATTCATCCAAAGGCATTTCTTTTTCATGAAGTATTAACTTATCAGCACAATGAAAATTTATGTATTCAAAATCTTGTTTTAACAACATTTTAAGAAAATCCTCACTTTCCCTTTTGATATCTTCATAATGATTAGGATGAAATTCTTCATAAATAAAACAAGTATTCATTCCCGGTACATCAATAATATCAATCTCTTCTTCCAATAACTCCTCGGTGATGAATCGATAAATTTCACTGTCCTCTACTTCATAAATCACATCCAATTTAAGATTATGAAGGCTCATAAACTCTAGGACTTTATCCAGTTCCTGTTTTAATTCAGCGTCACTTAATTGCTCTAGCTTTTTAAAGCTAGGATTACCCAGTACTTCCTTTACTTTTTTTACTTCTTTTCTGGCTGCAGCCTCTTCAAATTTCTGTACATAATCTAAAAATTGGGATTCTACCTCAGCTGGAATGTCTGATTGTTCTTGATCATCTTCCATGAATTCAGCACCAAATTCAGCTCTTAATTTGAGTTTCTTTAGTTCATTTTCCTGTCTCAGTTTTTCCTGATTTTCGTCTTCATTTCTGTTTTGGTTGTCCATAATGATGTTGTTAGTTTAACTCCAAATAAGCTAATCCTTTGATTAATGTCAAGTTTTCGCTGTTTTGAATCCAACTTCAAAAATTTAGAGCGATAATTGCTACAGTTGAAAATATTGATGATCTTATTATTTTCTGCTTATGCAAATCTATGAGAACTATCCCCTTTAGGGGATTATAGGGGTGTCGGCTGGAAGAATGAATTCTTCATTTTTATTAGCACAAAATGACATATCAATTTTACCGTCCGGGATATTACTTAAATTAGCTTTTCAGGAAACCTTTACCTTATTTAGTTCAATGATTACAGATTCCGAATGCAATACCGTTTACTTTTCCGAAAAGCTTAAAGAAAATTTCCCTGAAGAATTTAATAAGATTTCTGCTGCACTTTCTCCTTTTGATTATATCAAAATCAAGCTGTTAAAAGGAACTAAAGATGAATGGGCTCGTGATTATATGCCAATTCAGACTGCAGAAAAGAGATTAGTGAAATTCCGTTATCAGCCGAGCTATGAAGTACGGGCTAATTGGACTCAGCCAACAAAGGTCTTAAAAGCAAATAAGTTAAGAGCAGATTTTTCAAAGCATAATATTAATTTGGATGGGGGCAATGTGGTGAAATCCAAAGGTAAAGTCATTATCACCGATCGGGTTGTTACAGAAAACTATATTTATAAAGATGATCCGGATTCACTGTATGAAAGAATAGCAGAAGATCTGCAATCAGAGGTAATTGTAATTAAAGCTCATAAGGAAAAAGATGATTTGACCGGTCATGCTGACGGTATGTTACGATTTGTAAATGAAAACACCCTTATTGGTAATCGATTAAATGAAGAGTATAAGCCTATCAGGGAAAGTATTGAAAACATGCTTAAAAAGCATCAATTCGATTATATTGATTTACCTTTTTTTGTTGATGATAGTGAAAATCATTTTTCCGCTATTGGCATTTATGTGAATTTCCTGGAAATCGCAGATGTTATTTTATTTCCTGTTTTTAACCATCCTAAGGAAAAGAATGATGAAGCTTTGGAAATCATGCATGAAAGTTTTCCGGATAGAAAAATCATCCCCATAAATATTGACGCAATAGGAAAACATGGCGGATTAATGAATTGCATTAGTTGGTGTGTGAAACTTTAGCGCATTTATCGAATCCTCGCAGTCTTTCCATACAGATTCTGGTCAGCTTCTGATTGAAAACTATAATTCAAAAGAGGTAACTTGAAGTTTATTGAAGCACTCTCCACTTAGCCTCGGCCAGTTGGTGGAGAGCCGCATGGAATTACATTTGATTCTTTGATTTGAATTAATGTATCACTTTGTCATTTTTTTCTACTATATAACAAGAATAGCCCGCAGGCGTCTTTGACGCAAAAAATGTCTAGCAATACCTGTCCCATACTTTAGTAGCCGCAGAGCCGCAAAGTTTTCGAAAAGAGAAGTTTTGTGATCTCTTTTGAAGTTTCAGTTCAAAGACTGTGATGACTTGATAATTGACAAAAAGTTATAAAACTTGAAATTCCCTGCTAATTTAAATCTGTGAGAACTATCCCCTGGAGGGGATTATAGGGGTGTTGCTCGAGAGATTTAAAGGTGTTGGCAGGAAAAATGAAATCTAGTTATATAATAGTTAAAAGAAGAAGTACACTTTTAACGATCCTGCTTTTATTCCCGTTAATTTTTAATAGTAAATTTTAAATTATTTTCACAATGATTGAATTTAACTGGAATGGTGAATTGCTTATACTATTAAATGTGGGTATTGCTGCATTATTAACCGGTTTAATTGGGCTAGAAAGAGAAGCAAATGATAAGCCTGCCGGTTTTAGGACTAATATGATTGTAGGCGCATCTTCAGCCTTATTATTGTCATTGGGCGGAATCCTGGTTGAACATTATATAGAAAGTGGACTAGGGGATATTATACAGCCCGACCCAACTAGGATTCTTGAGGCTATTATTTTGGGTATTAGCTTTATTGGGGCTGGAACTATTTTGAAAGCTAAGGATGAAAATAAGGTCTATTATCTGACCACAGCAGCAACTGTGCTCTTTTCTGCAGGTATAGGTATTGCAGTTGCATTAGAACAATATGTTCTTTCTATTACAGCCACTTTATTATTGCTTATTATTAATAAAGTAGCCAAAATGATTTACAATAAAATATGACCAGCATTAATTAAAAGTAAGCTAAAACAAAAAAACCTGCTCAGTTTCCCGAGCAGGTTTTAAAAACTACAATCAATTCAAATTATTTTTTGTTTTTAGCTAAGTAAGAAGAAACACTTTCTCTTGATTCTTCCATAGCTTCTTTTCCTTCTTCCCAGTTTGCAGGGCAAACCTCTCCATATTTCTCAACATGTTGCCATGCATCAACAATTCTCAACATCTCATCAATATTTCTACCTAATGGTAAGTCGTTGATAGTCTCATGACGAACTACTCCTTCTTTATCAATGAAGAAAGTTCCTCTGAAAGCAACAGGAGCTCCTTCGAAGATTAATTCACCTTCTTCGTTGTAATTCCAGTCACCTGCTAACACACCGTAGTTATTAGCAATTGTTTTAGATGCATCAGCAACTAATGGATAATTTACTCCTTCGATTCCACCGTTTTCTTGTGGAGTTAGTAACCAAGCTAAGTGAGTTTCTTCTGTGTCAGTAGATGCACCTACAACGGCAACACCTCTTTTTTCGAACTCAGCTAATTTCTCTTGGAAAGCCAATATTTCAGTTGGGCAAACGAAAGTGAAATCTTTTGGGTAGAAGAAGAAAATCACATCTTTTTTGCCAATATATTGCTCCAAAGAAAATTCTTCTACGATTTCCTCTCCGTTAATTACTGCTCCTGTTTTGAATACTGGTGCTTTTTTTCCTACTAAAGACATATTCTATTATTTAATTTATTGTTAAAAAAATATTGATTAATACACTTTACACTTATTCCGCTTACGGAAAAATACATTTGATGTTTTTCGTATACGAATTAAATTTTAATTAAATTTTTTTATTTGATTTGTGTCTCCACAAATCCTAAAAATATACTTGAAATCATCTTTAAATTACGTTTAAAGATGATTTTGGAGGAGTTGAATTTTCACGCCCCCAAATTCAAGACGCAAAGGTAAGCCTCAAAATGCTGATTAGCAATTGCGAGTATAAAAGTTTCCATTGATATTAATAATCGAATTATCAATATATTCTATAATGAAAAAGAGTTCTGGGAGTTAGAAATCCTCTTATAAAATTTACTTTTTATATCCCTTATTATTCCCATATCTTTAAGCTTCTAATTTTATTAAAAAGAATGAATCAATCGATCAAGGAATATATAGTTTCTATCAATTCTGCTATTGAAAAGGAACATTTTGGGGATAAACCGCAAGAACTTTATGAACCTATTAGATACATCATGTCTTTAGGAGGGAAAAGGATGCGGCCGCTCTTAAGCTTGCTGTCATATCAGTTGTATCAAGATAATGTGAATGAAGTGATCCCAGCTTCAATAGCGGTAGAAATATTCCATAATTTCACTTTGATGCATGATGATATCATGGACAATGCTCCACTTAGAAGAGGGCAGCAAACAGTGCATGAAAAATGGAATGATCCCGTTGCCATTCTTTCTGGAGATGTGATGTTGGTAAAAGCTTATCAACAATTAGCGGCACATTGTCCCAAAGAGAAATTAACTGAGGTTTTAGAGAAATTTAATCAATGCGCTATTGAAGTTTGCGAAGGGCAACAAATTGACATGAATTTTGAGGAACAAGAAGAGGTTCATGAAGCAGATTATATTGAAATGATTCGTTTGAAAACTGCTGTATTGTTGGGCTTCAGTCTGGAATTTGGCGGAATTTTGGCAATGGATAATGAAGCCGATCATGCTTTGCTATATCAAATGGGCGTCAATGCAGGAATTGGATTTCAGTTGATGGATGACTTGCTGGATGTTTATGCGGATCAAGATAAATTTGGTAAACAAGTAGGTGGGGATATTATAGCCAATAAAAAAACTTATCTTTTAATTAAAGCTAGGGAATTAGCCTCTGGCGAAAATTCTATTAAACTTCATGAATGGTTAAGAGCTCAGGATTTTGATAATGAAGAAAAAGTAAATGCGGTGAAATCCATTTACGATGAGCTAAGTATAAAAGAGCTGACTGAAGCTAAAATGAATGAGTATTTTGAAAAAGCATTTCAAAATTTGGAGGATTTAGATGCGCCTTCTGAGAAAAAAATTATCATAAAAGATTTCTTTAATTACCTTATCAATAGAGAACAATAATGAGTACTACCCTAATAATAATCATCGTAACCTGTATCATCAGTATTCCTGCCTTTAATAATAGGTCTAGGATGTATGCTTGGATGTTTAATCCCTATCAAGTGGTGTATAGGAAGCAATATTACAGAATGATAACTTCAGGATTTTTACATGCTGATTATATCCACTTAGCTTTTAATATGATTACGCTTTACTTCTTTGGAGATGCAGTGGAGTATTATTTCAATCAATTGACCAATTACGGAACCTTTCTTTATGTAGGTTTATACCTCTCAGCTATTGTTATTTCTGATATTCCAAGTTTGATCAAACATAAGGAGAATCCAAATTATAATGCTTTAGGGGCATCAGGAGCGGTTTCAGCTGTTGTTTTCAGCAGCATCCTTTTCAATCCTATGACTGATTTATGTTTATATGGGATTTTATGTTTGCCAGGCTTTATTTTTGGGGCGATTTATGTTATTTATTCTTATTATAAAGGCAAACAACAAGGTGATAATGTGAATCACGATGCCCATTTATTTGGTGCACTTTATGGTATCTTAATCACGGTTGCAATCTGGCCAGGAGTGATTATGCACTTTATCGATCAATTAAGCACCTTTAGTCTGTTTTAGGATAGCGTCTGGAGCTTAGAAGAAAGATATTCACTTTGATCCGCAAAATTGACAGTTGACAAAATAAGCCCTCGGCCTATTCAATTGACAAAAAGTTTCTCATTGTGTTTCCCTAAGAATTCTTGTAAAATAATAGATAAGTACATTTTGTCTATTGTCTACCGTCATTTGTTTATTGTTTAATTTTTACATCCATCACCCAACATGTCATTCCCTGAAATAAGTTGACCGTTTTTAATGGAATAAAGTTATGATAAAAACGGGAAAACGTATCAAAGCCAGGAAGAGATTTTCTGAGGAA
>JBNJFX010000026.1:0-73100 GCA_051747245.1 Bacteroidota bacterium | reverse complement strand
GGTTGGCCCTCAAACTGTGGTGGATTATGCCAAAAGATTGGGTGTAGAAAGCCCGTTAGAAGCTGTCCCTTCGCTATGCTTGGGTACTTCTGATGTATCTATTTATGAATTAATTGGAGCTTACAGCACATTTGTCAATGAAGGATTTTATACAAAACCATTCTATATAGACCGTATTGAGGATAAAAATGGAAAAGTATTAAAACAATTTGTTCCAAAAACAGGTGAAGCATTGAGTTCAGAAACAGCTTATGCTATGCTACACATGCTTAAAGGATCAACTGAAATTGAAGGTGGTACTGCGTTAGGTTTAGATAAGGAATTACGAGAAGATAATGAAATCGGAGCTAAAACAGGAACAACTCAAAACTACTCTGATGGTTGGTTTGTTGGAGTAACAAAGGACTTAGCAGCTGGTGTATGGGTTGGAGGAGATGAAAGAAGTATACATTTTCGAAATATTGGATTAGGACAGGGGGCCAGAATGGCAATGCCTATTTGGGAAAAATTCATGAAAAAAGTTTATGAGGATGAAAGCTTACCTGTTTCAAAAGGAGAATTCAAAAAGCCATCCAATCTATCTATAGAATTAGATTGTGAAGAATACAGAATGCAACAAGGCAATGTATCCGATTCAACGGAACAAATACAAAATTTTGATGTTGATGGCATACAATAAAAAAATGTAAGATGTACGATGCGGTTTTCTTAAAGCCACAAGATATTAATGAACTGCCCAAGTTTCCCGGTGTTTATAAATTCCATAATTCATCGGGAACCATTATATATGTTGGAAAGGCAAAGAATTTAAAAAGCAGAGTCTCCAGTTATTTTAACAAATCAACTAATCATAATAGAAAAACAATACGATTAGTCCGTGAAATTGATAAGATTGAAATTGCTATTGTTAATTCTGAATTTGATGCCCTCTTACTTGAAAATTCTTTAATTAAAGAATTACAGCCTAAATATAATATCCTGTTAAAGGATGATAAATCTTTCCCCTATTTATGCATTACTAATGAGCCGTTTCCCAGAATTATCTCTACAAGAAGGAGAATAGCTAGAAATGGGACTTATTTCGGCCCCTATGCCAGCGTTAGGGCTATGAACAATGTTCTGGAATTAATTCGAAAGCTCTACACTATCAGAACTTGTAAATTAAACCTTACGGATCAAAACATTAAGGCTGGAAAATTTAAAGTTTGCTTAGAATATCATATCGGTAATTGCAAAGGGCCATGTGAAGGCTTACAAAATCATGACAACTACCAAAAAGATATTGATCAGGCAGCGGAAATTTTAAAAGGTAATTTAAATATTCCTAAGCAGCACTTTAAAGAAAATATGCAAAAGGCTGCAGAGGAATTAGATTTTGAGAAAGCACAAAGATTCAAAGAAAAATTCGAACTGCTTGAGAAGTTTCACAGCAAATCATTAGTTGTAAATCCAAAACTCACTGACATTGATGTGTGCAGTATAATATCTGAAGATAAACATGCTTTTGTTAATTATATGCGCATAAAAAATGGAAGTATTAATGTTACTAAAACTATTGAGCTAAAGAAAAAACTAGATGAATCAGACCAAGAATTACTTCTTTTAGCCCTTATTGACTTAAGAAAACTATATGAAAGCAATACAAATGAAATTTTAACCAATATTGATATTGAGAACCTTCCTGATAGCTTTCATTTTATCAAACCACAAATTGGTGATAAAAAGAAATTAGTAGAAATGAGCTTAAAAAATGCTTTATTCTTTAAAAAAGAAAAGCTCAATCAAAATGAATCTTCTAAAATAAAAGAACTAAGGGTATTAAAACAATTGCAAAATGATTTAAGATTAAAGGAGCTCCCCATTAAAATTGAATGTTTTGACAACTCTAATATGCAAGGTACAAATCCCACAGCATCCATGGTTCACTTTAAAAATGGGCGACCAAAAAAGAGTGAATATAGGCATTATCATGTCAAAACAGTAATTGGGCCGGATGATTTTGCTTCTATGACGGAAATTGTTGGAAGAAGATATAAACGATTAGTAGATGAACAACAAGAATTACCAAACCTAATAGTAATAGATGGGGGAAAGGGACAATTAAGTGCGGCTGTTAAAGCTCTTAACGAACTAAATCTATATGGCAAAATCCCTATTATTGGGATAGCAAAAAGATTGGAAGAAATATATTTCCCCGAAGATCCTTATCCGGTTCATATCAGCAAGAAAAGTGAATCTCTTAAGTTATTGCAAAGATTAAGGGATGAGGCCCATCGCTTTGCTATTAATTTTCACAGACAAATTAGAAGTAAAAATTCCTTTACAAGCGAATTAGAGGGAATTGAAGGAATAGGTGAAAAAACGATTGATCAATTGCTTATACATTTTAAATCAGTGAAAAAAATAAAAGAGGCATCCTTTGAAGAATTAAGCCCAATAATAGGCACATCAAAAGCAGAGCAGATTATTAAGGTATTTACTTAATTACTATTGATGTAATCCCTAAAGTCTCAAATACCATCCAAACCACGAAAAGTACATAAATTACTAATAATACAATTCCTTCCCATCTTACTAAAGAGAGATTTGTTCTTAAGAAAACAAATAAAACTAAAGTTATTAAGCCTAAAAACAGCATTAATGGAGCAGCTACTGTGAAATTAACCAATGCTGTTCCTGCAATTAAAACACCAACTGGAACTGCTACCAATAAATCAAAGATATTGCTACCTATTACATTTCCTAAACTGATTGATCCTTTAAATTTTCGGGCAATTTTCACACTAACAACTGCATCAGGAATACTTGTTGCACCTGCCACAATGGTAATCCCCCAAATAAAATCAGGGGTATTAAAATAATCACCTAAAAATATAGCTCCACTCACCAAACCTTCTACACTTAAAATGATCAAAACAAGGCTTAAAATTAATTTAAACCAGTATTTTGAAATGTTTCCATTCTTTTTATCTATTCCTAAAACAGCTCTTTTTCCATGATCCCTTCTGTAATCTCGTGTTTCCATGCCTTGTATAAAAAGGTACAGACCATAAAAGAGAATTGGTATTACTGCAATCCATCTGTTCATATTTCCTGTCATATTATCAGGGCTTAAATCCACAGGAAAATAAATATATGACATTGCAAAGGCGATAAATAAAATGAAAACAGATATCACATAATATTGAGTATCCTTGTAAATCAGGCTAAGATCGGCTGGCATTTTCTTAACAATAACTGCTGAAATCCCTGGTATTACTAAAATGTTGAATATCGCTGAACCTACAATTGCGGCAACACCTAAATCAAATTTGCCATGGAGAGAAGTAGATAAAACAGTGGCAGCTAGTTCAGGGAAACTAGAACCAACAGCTGTAATAATTGTACCTTGTATTAATGGAGGGAGATTATAATAATCGGATAATTTTTCAGAGGACTCTTCCAGTAAGCCTCCACCTTTCCAAACCACCCAGCTGGAAACTAATATTATAACAATATAGATTAATAATTCTCCCATAAATTATTTCAAATATCATTAAAATACTATTATAAAGCAACGCTAAAGGTACATGTCTAATAAAATATTTGTTTCAACAGTTAATTTACTTTTCTGTGTTTTTCAGTTGAAAGCTATTATCACTCATGCGGGTATACTGAGATTCAATTAAGGGCATTCCACTTAATGAGTTTATAAAATAGCCGCTTAAATCTATAATTACTTCTGGTTGATGTTTTTTAATATCGTTATATAACACAATAAGACGCTCTTTTTCACTCAAATTCTTCAATATTTTATTACTTAATTCTGGTTGATAAAATTTAGTTGCCACACTCTTTGCGTTTGAGTAAACGGCTGGATTAGCTCCCAAAATCATGGCGCTTTTATTATTTACCTGATTATGATAAATTGATTTATGGGTTTGAAGCTTATTGTAATCACCATATTTATGAATTGGAGTGTTTTGATAAAATATACTATAGCCTATTACTATGATCAATAGACTAAATATAAATGCAAATAGTTCTGCCCTTATTTTTCTTTTGAATAATAATATGAAATGGGTGATGAAAAAGGCGAAAGAAGGTATAAAAATTAAAAGTTCGTAAGGGGCTCTTTCTTCTGAAAACCACCAACTTCCCAATGCAGCTAAAAACATAATAAACATAACTTGCTGAACCCTAACTTGGTAATTAGTAAATCTTCCTACAAAGAAGGTTTTGTATAAAGAGATCAGGAAAATTAAAATGGGTAATGCAGTTATAATTAAAATGGATTTAAAATCAATAAATGAATAAGCTGAATTAAATAAATTAAATTCTAACCATTGAGAAACCAGGCTTTCTAAACCTTCCTGCCAATAAAAATAAATAAATATAATGCCGAAAGGAAAAAAGAACCCATAAAGGAACAACAAATATCTCCTTAATACCAAACTGGTTAGCATTGCGAAGGAGAGTAAAGTAGCCACCAAAAATATTAGGCTAGGTAAATAAAATAATACCGCAATCCCCATAAACAAGCCCGTTTTTAATATGGTGGCATCATTTAATTTATTTTCTATCCTCAAATAAATATTGTCTAATACCAACAGAATAAATGTCAAACTGATTAATGCGGGAGATAGGGTGAAAAAATCATAAAAACTAAACATCATCAAGGCATATATTAAGGCAGGGATGTATGAGTTTTCATTATATGCCTTATTCCTCAGCATTATATTGTTGAAGAGCGAGAATTGGTAGGTTACAAGTAGAATGGACAATATTTGTAAGACTAAAATTGACTTCCCAAAAATGAATTCTACCACCATATACGTCCAAGCTGCCAGAGGTGAAATAGGGCTCACTAAATCTTTATATAGAACATTACCCAAATTTAAGCTCTCCCCAATCAAGAGCCAATTGGTTTCATATACTAATGGCTCTGACCCAATTAAATAAGGCAAACGTAACAGTAATACTGCCAAAAAAAGTATCAGTAAGCGATAAGGATCGTTTATTCGGAAAAAACCTAACAATAGTCTTTGGTTTTGTTTAAAATTCGATTGCTAAATTAGGCGATAAAGCACAAATTGTATAAAATATCGTGCATATTTGTAAAGAAATTATAGAATAATATGGCTGCAGGTTCAAGACAGAAAAAATATTCCAGTTTATTACAGAAAGATTTAAGCGAAATTTTCCAAAAACAGATGGCTAATGCCTTTGGAAAGGCTTTTATCACCATCACCGATGTGGAGGTTTCTCCAGATTTAAGTTTTGCTAAAATTTATCTTAGCTTGATGCTTTCTGATAATCCAAGTGAAACGCTGGAAATGATAAGAGAAAGAAAAAGTGAAATTAGAAAACATTTAGGAAACAGAATTGGGAAACAAGTTAGGATTGTTCCTGAAATCGCATTCTTCATGGACGATACCCTGGAAAGAGCTAACCGAATTGATGATATTCTATCGAAACTCGACATCCCGCCTGAAGAAAAAGATGAGGATGATGAAGATAACAAGGATTAAAAACCAGCATTAGAATATTGAAAAACCTATCATTTTTCATAGCAAGAAGATATTTTCTCTCCAAAAAGAAAAAAGGATTCATTAATGTGCTTTCCATTATTGCCATGGTGGGGGTTGCTATTGGAACGGCTGCATTGGTTATAGTGCTATCTGTTTTTAACGGGCTAGAAGATTTGATCCGTTCTTTGTACAGTTCATTTGATGCGGATATTAAAATTAGCTTAAAGGAAGGAAAATTCTTTGAGTATAATGAGGAACTCCAGAATAAAATTGAACAAAGAGAAGGCTTAGCAACGATTGTGCAAGTAGTAGAAGACAATGTTCTGGTACGCTACAATGATGGTGAATCCGTTGTACGCATGAAAGGTGTTAGCCCCGAGTTTGTAGAAAATAGTGAATTAAAAACCCACATCACCGAAGGACAATTAAAGCTGACTGAAAAAGATCAGAATTTTGCTGTTGTGGGTCAAGGGATTCGCTATGATTTATCCATTAATTCTCGTAATGACTTTTTAGCCTTACAGTTCTATTATCCTAAAAACATCAGTCCAGGCAGGACTAACCCATCAAACATGTATAACTCAAGCATATTGATGCCGGCAGGTGTTTTTGCTATTGAAAAGCAATATGATGAGAAGTATATTTTTGTCCCATTACGATTTGCTCGGAAATTAATAGGTAAAAAAAATGAATGCACCTCGATTGAAATTAATTTGGATGATGGAGTATCAGCTGACAAACTAAAAGAATCCCTACAAAATGATTTAGGAGATAAATTTGAAGTATTAAACTCTGATGAACAACACGCATCACTTTTGAGAGCAATAAGGATCGAAAAACTATTCATTTACCTAACCTTCAGTTTTATTTTGGCAGTGGCTTCTTTTAATATCTTCTTTGCTTTAACCATGCTAGCTTTAGATAAGAAAAGAGATATTAGCATTCTTTATGCAATGGGAACGCCTGTCAAAACAATCCGTAATATTTTCTTAAAAGAAGGTGCCATTATTTCTTTATCCGGTGCACTTACAGGGGGATTGTTTGGATTTATAATTTGTTTATTACAACAAGAATATGGGTTAATTTCCATGAACATGGCTTCAGCTGTTCAGGAAGCTTACCCTATAAAAATGATTGCTTCCGATTTTATTTTCACTATGCTGACCATAATGCTAATCACCATTTTGGCTTCTTTCAAACCTGCTCAAGTTGCAGCTAAATCTGTTGAAATTCAGCGTTTGTAATAAATTATTCAAAAAAACATTACCAGTTCCGTCCTTATTTATTAAATTTCAATTCTGATTTTTCTAAAAAATTAACAAAAACTGTTTGATTGATAAGTTCTATCCATGAAGGTATATACCACTCAACCATTTCAACTAATTTACTCTTTATTCGAGCATGAATATTTGGGCTACACTTTTGAATCTTTTGTAGTGCAAATAAACAGCAGAGGTGAATTGACTTTTTCTCATCAAAATATTTCATCCAAAAATGCCAAGGAATTTGAAAAGGGCTTGGATGAAGTAGATTATGAAATGATTGAGTTGATGGATGAAATGCAACAGGATGTGGTGGTTAGGAAATTCGCCAAGAAGAAAATGAAACCTTCAGAATTCTTTGATAAATATTATAATTTGGAAGGTGGGAATGATTTAGTGAAAGATGAAATAGAGCGCTATATGGAAAAAAGGCGGTCTGAAATCTTAAGCCGAATAAAAGGCAAAATGCTTTTTGAAATGGGGAATGATGGCGAACCTGCTTGGCGACAAATTGAAGTGATGGAGGAAAAAGCCACTATCCTTTTCCATTTTGTAAAGAATGAAGACAATACACATTATTTCCCAACCATTAAGCATAATGGAGAAAAACTAGATTTTCAATATAAAGGAGCATATCTTATCTGTAATGAACCAGCTTGGTTGGTGGTAAACCAGAAACTTTATTCATTTGAAAAGAATCCTGAAGGGAAGAAAATTAAACCTTTCCTTAATAAAAAATTTATTGCTATTCCTCAAAAAGTAGAAGAGACCTATTTCAAAAAATTTGTAGCTCCATTGGTTGCCTCTTTTGATGTTTTTGCCAGAGGATTTAAAATCAAGACCTATAGGGAAGAGCCTAATCCCAAATTAAAAATCTCTGAATTAGCAGTAGCCAAAGGACAGAAAGTTGGGCTTTTTGATGAGGAGGAGGAAAAGCCAGAGTCTGATGGAAATTTACTTTTAGAATTAAAATTCCAATATGGGGAGCATACTTTTCCATTAGGCAAAGGGGAAGGTGTTTCAGTGAAAGTTGAGAAAGAGGATGGTCAGTTCCTCTTTAAGCGTTTGGTAAGAAATATACTAAAAGAAAAAAGCCTTAGAGATGCTATGGTGGATAGAGGTTTAAACATAATGAAAGGAAAGACCACCCTACCAAAAGCAATTGCTTTTAGCTGGATTACTAAAAATGTGGACTGGTTACATGAAAATGGTGTAGAGGTTGAGCAAGGGAGATTATATGACAACAAGAAATATTTTGTAGGAAAATCATCTATTGAAATTGATATATCAGAAGGTATTGATTGGTTTGATATCAATGCAGTAGTGATGTTCGGGGATTATGAAATCTCCTTTAAGGAACTTAGAAAGCATATCTTAAATAATCAAACTGAGTTTCAATTGCCTAATAATCAAACGGCAGTAATTCCATCCCATTGGTTTGAAGATTATTCAGAACTGTTCAGTTTTATGGAGAATGGTGATGAAGATGCCATGAAAATGCGGAAACATCATTTGTCATTGGTCAGTGAGATGGAAAACAGTAATCTGGCGAAAGTTCAAATGGACAGAAAACTGGCTAAGTTGAAGGACTTTACGCAAATAGATGATCATCCAATGCCAGAAGATTTTTCAGGGGAGTTGCGACCGTACCAAAAAGAAGGCTTCAATTGGCTACAATTCTTAAATCAATATAATTTTGGCGGTTGCCTTGCAGATGATATGGGACTGGGGAAAACCGTACAGACTTTAGCCATGTTACAATCAGAAAAGGAAAGTGGCAGAACGGCTGCTAGTTTACTTATAATGCCTACTTCCCTTATTTACAATTGGCAATCGGAGGCTGAAAAGTTCACTCCCGAATTAAATATCTTTGTATATACCGGAACCAACAGAATTAAAGACAGCAAACAATTCGAGGATTATGATTTGATTTTGACCTCTTATGGTATTACGCGTTTGGATGTGGAAATCCTTTCAGAATTTTTGTTCAACTATATTATTTTAGATGAATCACAAGCCATCAAAAATCCTGATTCACATATTGCCAAAGCTGTAAAAAAATTAAAGTCTCGCAGAAAATTAGTATTGACAGGTACTCCTGTGGAAAACAGCACTATGGATTTATGGTCGCAAATGTCATTTGTAAATCCAGGGCTCTTGGGCAATAGAAAATTCTTTAAGGATGAATTTGTGACGCCAATTGAGAAAAAGCGAGATGAGCAAAAATCTCAAAAATTAGCCACTCTGATCAAACCATTCATTCTGCGAAGGCACAAATCACAAGTGGCAACAGAACTTCCTGATAAAATTGAAAATGTCCATTATTCGGGCATGACCACTATGCAAGAGGAAAAATATGAGGAAGTAAAAAACTACTTCCGTGATATGATTCTGGATGAAATTGAGAAAAAAGGAATCCGCAGTTCCCAAATGATTTTATTGCAAGGTTTAACTCAATTGCGACAAATTGCCAACCACCCGAAAATGGTAGATCCTGAATATCAAGGCGATTCGGGAAAAATGGAAGATGTTACACATATGCTAAGTTCTATTATTTCAGAAGGGCATAAGGTTTTGATATTTAGTCAGTTTGTAAAGCACTTAAGCCTATTTAAAGATTTTATGGAGCGCAGCCATATCAAATATGCTTATTTGGACGGAACCACTAAAGACCGTCAGAAACAAGTAAAACTATTTCAGGAAAATGAAGAAATTTCAGTCTTTTTAATCTCCCTTAAGGCAGGTGGACTGGGTTTGAATTTAACCGCTGCTGATTATGTGTTTTTATTAGACCCTTGGTGGAATCCTGCCATTGAACAACAGGCAGTTGATAGAGCCCATAGAATTGGACAAAAACAACAAGTCTTCACTTATAAATTCATTACCAAAAATACGGTGGAAGAAAAGATATTAGCACTCCAAGAGAAAAAACTGACGCTAGCAAGGGATTTAATCAGTACAGAAGAAAGCTTTATGAAGAGCTTAAGTAAAGAGGATATTCAGGGGATATTATCTTAATTCTTTTTAATAACCTCTAAAAGTTGGTAAGAAGCTTCTTGCAGCCAATGTCTGGGGTTTTTAATTGCTTCTTCTTGGCTTTTAGCTAAATCTGTCAAACTATAAATAGCTTTAATTACTTTAGGCATTTCAGATTTGTACCCATTATACCCGACCACTAAAAATAAGGGTTTATGATTTTTCTTACAAGAATTTAAAACTCCAGAAACTACTTTGCCCTGAAAAGATTGCATATCCAATTTTCCTTCTCCTGATATCACAAGGTCTGCATTCTTCACTTTATCATCTAAATTGAGGACATCTGCAATAAATTCAATACCTGAATGCAAATCTGCATTAAGAAAAAAAGTGGAACCCCCGCCCATTCCGCCTGAAGCACCTGCTCCAGGGTATTGATCAATATTGAAGTCAAATTTCTGGAAGATTAGATTCTTCAGATGCTTCATTCCTTTATCTAAAAATTCTAAATCTTTTTCTAATGCCCCTTTTTGAATAGCATATTGATAACTAGCTCCGTTTTTTCCTGTTAGTGGATTGTTTACATCCGTTAATACAGAAATTTTACTGCCCTTCAAAAAGTCATCTTCTGGCAATTTAATTGACATGATTAGGTGTAGATTTTCGGCAGTTGGAAGGAATTTATCTCCTTCATTATTAAAAAACTGATAACCCAAAGCAGAAGCCATCCCAACACCACCATCGCTTGTAGCACTCCCTCCAATACATAAAATGATTTCATTGCATCCTTTTTCAATAGCATTTTTGATTAATTCCCCTGTTCCAAAAGAGTTGGTTTTTAATACATTGTGCTCATCTGATTTTAATAATTGCAAACCAGAAGCTGAAGCCATTTCTATAAATGCGGTTTTATCTTTAATGAAATATTGAGCTTCTATAATCCGCATTAGCGGGTCATGAACTTTGGTAGTAATAGGTTTTGCATTGGATTGCAGGGCTAAAATTTCAGATGTCCCCTCACCTCCATCTGCCATTGGCAATGATTCTATCTCCAAATTCCCTGATTTTTCTTTTAAGCTACTCTCAATTATTTTACAAACTTTTTGAGCAGATAAACTATGCTTAAACTTATCAGGAGCAATTAATATTTTCATAGGGTGTAAATTATTCTTTATATTCATCAAAATGAAATCTAAAATTAAATTATACAAGGTGTTATCATTTGATTCTTACTTTAAAGTAGATGCAAATGAGCCTCACATAATTGCCTAATAGGCACTATTTAATTTAAGAAACATGGGAGACTTTTATACTATTATTTTTTGGATTGTGCTGTCCATCATCTTAATTATCCTTGGAACAGCACGTTTTAAATTACATCCTGCCATTGTGCTTTTTTCTGTTGCACTTCTGACTGCAATTGGCTTAGGTTTTCCCGTAATTCAATCAGTTGAAGTAATTAGCTTAGGTTTTGGAAATATGTTGGCCAATATCGGAATACTGATTTTATTGGGATGTGTATTAGCTGTAATTCTAGAGGAACTACAATCCATAAAATATTTATCCAATTTATTTATTCGTGTCTTTGGCTTAAAAAAGCCCTTTTTACTTTTAAGCTCCTTGGGAGGATTAATAGGTATTCCTGTTTTTTGTGATGTTGCCTATATAATCCTTTCTGATTTTAGTAAGACCCTTGCAGGACAAGCTAAAGTAAGCCGAATTTCTACTTCGGTCACAATTGCTTCTTCCTTGTATATAGCCCATAATTTAATTCCTCCCACCCCAGGGCCTTTAGCTGTAATCGGAAACTTTGGGGTAGCAGATCAACTTGGCTTGGTCTTTTTACTGGGAATAATAATCAGCTTATTTTTGGTATTGATACTGAGTCTCTATGCTCGTTTTATTTCGAAGAAAACCATTAAGGAAGATATAGAATTAGAAAGTAAGACAGCTGAAAGCACCATTTCTAAACTGCCTTCAAAAATAATTCTGCCTTTAATTTTACCCATTATTCTCATTGCCAATGGTAGTATTTTAGGAATAATCGATTCAGATAGTATGGTTTTAAATGCATTGGAAACTATCGGAAATCCAATTATCGCCTTATCTATTGGAGTTGTGATTGGTTTGTTCTTATTGAAAAGAAAATCCATTGAACTAAAAACAGATTTAATCAAAAAAGCAATTTTGCAAGCAGGCCCTATTTTGGTTATTACGGGCCTAGGAGGTTCTTATGGTCAAGTCATAAAGGAAAGTGCTTTTTCCGACTTACTGATTGAAAGTATAAATATTCAAACTCAAGAACCCTTTATGATATTAATCATAGCCTATCTGATGGCATTTTTTATTAAAACAGCCCAAGGCTCCAGTACTTCTGCCATGATTATTGTTAGTGCTATCATTGCACCGCTAATTATTGGTTCTACCTTAGATACCGTAATGGGAACCTCACTTTTAGTTTTAGCTATTGGATCAGGTGCTATGATGGTCAGCCACAGCAATGATTCTTACTTTTGGGTAGTAAAGGAGTTTAGTGGGATGAGTGTTAAACAAGCACTTAAAAGTTATAGCATAGGCACTATTTTACTGTCTATAAGTTCCATGTTGTTGGTTATGCTTTTGTTTTGGATTTTGGGCTAATTAAAAAAATGATTTATGGTCATTAAACAGGAAGATTATGTGTGGTATGCCAGCTACGGCTCCAATATTTCCACCGAAAGATTTATGTGTTACATCCAGGGTGGAAAACCTGAAGGAGCTACACGAACTTATCAAGGATGTGTAGATCAAAGTCCACCGATAGATCAAAAACCCATCAAAATCCCATATGAACTATACTTTGCTAAAAGCGCAGGAGTATGGAATGGAGGAGGAGTTTGTTTCATTAGTCCCGAGAAAAATGAAAATGCTTATACACTAGGTAATATGTATTTGATTACTCGCCAACAGTTTATGGAAGTGGTTCAGCAAGAGAACAGTACAAAAAAATCTATTAAAATAGACTTTGAAAAAGCTCAAAAAGAAAAATCCTTAGTAGTAAGGAAAAATAGTTGGTATGGTAATTTGTTGAATTTAGGTAAAAAGGAAAATGCTCCAATCTTTACTTTTACAAATGAGAATTACATATCAAATGAAATCAACTCACCCAATCAGCATTATTTAAAAACCATAATTAAGGGATTAATAACTACTCATCAACTCAACCAATCTGAACTAGAAGCTTATTTTCTTTCTAAAAAAGGAATTGACAAAACAATTTTTGCTGAAGTAATCAATCAACTATAAAAGTTTCAGATTAATCCTTCTTTGCCAGGTTCACTTAAATTATATAACATGAATTCCGGTCGGTGTGCCACCGACCGGGGTAGATTCCATGGTTGGTGGCACGCCAACCATTTAAACCTAGGTTGAGTACCAAACAGTATTCGATAAAAGTATAAAAACAACAAATTATAAAAAAACCATTCTTAAATTGTTACGTATTTAAAAAAATATTACTATAATTGTAACATAATTATAAATTAGTAACATTTTAAGTTAATGACAAAAAGTCAAAAAGCGATATTAGACAGTGCAAAAGCTTTATTTTATAAATATGGTTTAAAAAAAGTCACAGTAGAAGAGATTTGCGAGCAAGCAGGAGTTAGTAAAATGACTTTCTACAGGCGATTTGTTAATAAAGAGCATGCCGCAGAGGAAATTCTGGAAGCCATATTAGAAGATAATTTGAGGAGATATTCGGCTATAATGGATGAAAAAAAGCCTTTCCCTGAAAAAATAAATGAGATTTTAAAACTCAAACATCAAGAGGCAAAAAATATAAGTAAGGATTTCATTAATGAAATTTTAACAGAAGATGGCTCAGCACTTAGTGAACTCATTCAAAGATATTCTCTAAAATCCTATAAAGTAATGATAGCCGATTTCGAGAAGGCTAAAAAAGAAGGCTGGGTGAGAGAAGATTTAA
This sequence comes from Bacteroidota bacterium, assembly GCA_051747245.1. Lineage (GTDB taxonomy): Bacteria > Bacteroidota > Bacteroidia > Cytophagales > Cyclobacteriaceae > Marivirga. The sequence goes on along the minus strand of JBNJFX010000026.1, from coordinate 59,385 downwards.
AGCCCGAATTCATTATTGATATGTTAGGGGTAATTAGATCTAAAATGCAAGATGAAAATTTCCTGAAAATGTTCAAGAGCATGGATGAAGCTATAATGGAGTTGACCAATTTCTTCTTCTATGGGATTTTTGTAAAACGATAATATATGAAAAACTTAATTATCATATTGTTAGTGTTCTTCCCTTTCCTTCTGAAAAGTCAGGTTTCATGGGATGGTCAAGTATCAGCTTTTGGTAATTACAGCCCAGATAATCAGTATTATTTATTCATGGGTGGTCGTTATATACCCGAAATCAATTATACCCATTCCTTAGATTCTGGTAAAAGCTTTGATGTTTTAGCTTCTGCCAATATCAGCGGATCTATTCTTTCCGACCCTTTTCAAGATAATCAAACCGATGGAAATATAGACCCATATCGACTTTGGGCACGCTATGCTGGTCAAAATTTTCAAATTAGAGCAGGCTTACAAAAGCTTGATTTTGGTGTGGCAACTTTGCTCCGACCATTGCAATGGTTTAACCAAATCGATCCACGTGATCCTTTGGCTTTAACTAACGGAGTTTATGGAATAATGGGAAATTACTATTTTAAAAATAACGCCAATATTTGGGCTTGGGGCTTATATGGAAATAGCAAAAGAAGAGGCTTTGATGCCATAGAGACTAATGATAAAATCCCTGAGTTCGGTGGGCGAATTCAACTTCCACTCTTCACTGGTGAAATTGGCTTTACTTATCACCACAGAAAAGCAGATGCAAGTGAATTTTTTAATGAAAATGTGTTCAATAGTATAGCTGAAAACAGGTGGGCAGTAGATGTCAAATTGGATTGGGTGGTCGGTTTATGGATGGAAGCCACTTACATTCATAAAGCAGAAAATATTGGGCTGTTAACCAATCAAAATCTAATAAATATAGGATCAGATTATACTTTCGGCCTAGGAAATGGACTCACTGTTATAACCGAACATCTTTTATATGGAAATAGTGAGGATTACTTTTCTGATAAGTATGCAAATATCACCGCTACCAGTTTGAGTTATCCATTAGGCTTTTTTGACAGTCTGAGTGGCTTGGCTTATTACAGCTGGGAAACCGAAAGCACTACCTTTTTCCTAAATTATCAACATCAGTTCAAAAAAATTATAGGCTATTTAATGGCTTATTATAATCCTTCTGAATTTCAAGGAATTCAACAAAACGAATTAGTCAATAACTTTTCAGGACCAGGAGTACGCATTATGCTGGTCTTAAATCATTAAATAAAATAGAGCCTATTAGGCAACTACACGAGATAATTTTGTAGCTATTTGATATTCAGTACCAAATAATTTTTTGTGAAATTAATAATTAGATTCTAAATAAATGCTTATGGAACCTATCATCAAACTTGAAAATGTAACCAAAAAATTTCCCGAAGGAGAAGGGGAATTTGTTGCCTTGAAAAACATCAGTCTCAATTTTGAGAAGGGTGAATTTTCAGGAATAGTTGGACCCAGCGGTTCTGGGAAAACCACTTTACTCAATATTATTGGTTCATTGGATCAGCCAAGTAGCGGAAATGCTTGGGTGATGGATAAGAATGTGGCAGAATTGAGCCATAAAGAATCTGCTCAGCTAAGGAATCTACATTTAGGCTTTATATTTCAGGTATATAATTTATTGCCTGTCTATACGGTTTTTGAAAATGTTGAATTTGCTTTGCTTTTGCAGAATAAAAGTAAAGAAGAAAGAAGGAAAGCTGTCATGCAAGCTTTAGAATGGGTTGGTTTGGAGAATATACCCGATAAAAAACCATCAAAGCTCTCAGGTGGAGAAGGACAAAGAGTAGCAATTGCCAGAGCGATGGTGAAAGAACCTAAAATCGTGTTGGCAGATGAACCTACAGCCAATTTGGATGCAACAAATGCTCATGCAATCATTCAAACTATGAAAAAGCTCAATGATGAGCTTGGCACTACTTTTTTATTTTCCACTCATGATGAAAAAGTAATGCAATATCTGAACCGCATCATTCACTTAAAAGGTGGTGAAGTTGAAAAAGATGAGATCATAACAGCCCAAAATCAGAAATCATGAAGCTGGCATTTCAATTGGCATATAGAAATTTAGTAGGTGCAGGATTGCGCACCTGGCTTAATGTTGGGATTTTAGCTTTCACTTTCATAGTCATTATATTTTTTAATGGCTATTTGGATGGCTGGAATCTGCAAGCACAAAGGGAAAGTGTTAAATGGGAATACGGAAATGGTCAGCTTCGTCATCAAGATTACGACCCTTTAGATCCATTTACCTTAACGGATGCTCACGGAAAATTAGCATCAGCAAAAAGCGAAAATCTAACTCCCATTTTAATTCGCCAAGCCTCTTTATATCCTGAAGGCAGAATGATTTCTGTTTTGATGAAAGGCATAGATTCTAATCAGAAAACATTGAGTATTCCGACTGAAGCATTTAAAGAAACAGATGCCGAAATTCCTGCTTTAATCGGTCAGAGAATGGCTAATTCAAACAGTCTTAAAGTTGGAGATCAAGTTTTACTGCGTTGGCGAGACAAGAACGGTACTTTTGATGCATCGGAAATCACCATTACAAAGATTTTTGAAACGGATGTGGCAGGTGTTGATTTAGGTCAAATCTGGATTCCGATTGAGAAACTCTGGGAAATGACTGAATTAAATGAGCATGCTACTTATTTTATTGCGAATGAAAACTACGAACATAAGAAGATAGAAGGCTGGGAATTCTTCTCAAAAGATAAGCTTCTAAACCAACTCAAAGAGGTTATTGAAATGAAAAGTGCCAGTAGTTCCATTTTGTATTTGCTGCTATTAGGCATTGCGCTTTTGGCGATTTTTGACACTCAAGTTTTATCCATTTTCAGGCGGCAAAAGGAAATTGGTACTTACATTGCCTTGGGCATGACTCGCTGGCAAGTGGTGAAATTATTTACCATTGAAGGTAGTATGTATAGCTTAATGGCAAGTGTTCTGGGAATCATAATTGGCACTCCAATTTTCTGGTATTTTGCCACTAATGGAATCGGAATGCCCGAATACGTAACTCCAGAGGATATGGGTATTACCATTGCACAGCGTATTTACCCTGCTTTTAGTATTGGTCTTTTGTTAGGTACCCTGGCTTTGATAGTAATTTCAGCTACCATTGTTAGCTTTTTACCTTCCAGAAAGATTGCAAAAATGGATCCTGTTGATGCTTTAAAAGGAAAAGTCCAATGATACAGTTTATTTTAAAAGGAATAGTAAGAGATAAAAACCGCAGTCTTTTGCCCATTATCATTGTGGCATTAGGTGTTACTTTAACAGTATTTTTGAGCGGTTATTTAGCAGGCGTTTTTCAAGATATCATACGTCAAAATGCAAGATTTGAAACAGGTCACGTGAAAATCATGAGCCGATCTTATGCGGATAATAAAGATCAAATGCCAATTGATTTGGCATTGCTGGATGTAGATGAACTTCAAGAAAGCTTAGCACAATCATACCCAGAGATAGAATGGGTAAAACGCATAAAATTTGGCGGACTTTTGGATATAGCCGATGAAAAAGGCAATACAAAAGGTCAGGGACCAGCCAGCGTTATGGCTATTTCACTTTTTTCAAAGGAAAGTCAGGAAGCCGAAAGGTTGAATATTAAACAGGCTTTAGTAAGCGGAAAAATTCCTAGTAAAAATGGAGAAGTCTTAATTGCTCATGATTTTTCTGAAAAGCTTGATGTTAAGATAGGTGATGAAATTACCTATGTAGGCTCCACCATGTATGGAAGCATGGCATTTCAGAATTTCATCGTTTCAGGCACTGTACATTTTGGAACTGCTGGTTTTGACAGAGGAGCCGTGGTTATGGATATGTCTGATGCACAGACTTTATTGGATATGGAAAATGGAGCAACAGAAATACTAGGATATTTTGAAAGTGGGCAATATGAAAGTGAAAAAGCTTCTGAAATCAGTTCTGCCTTTAATCAAGAATACGCTTCCTCTGAGGATGAATTTGCCCCTAAAATGTTCACTTTAGAACAACAAAATAATCTGGGTGAAATGCTAGCATACAGTAATTATATGTCACAAATCATTGTAATAGTTTTAATATTTGCCATGTCTGTTGTGTTATGGAATACTGGTTTATTGGGTGGTTTAAGACGCTATAAGGAATATGGCATTAGGTTGGCATTAGGAGAATCAAAAGGAAGTATTTACAGAAAATCAATTATTGAAGCCATTCTGATTGGAGGTATGGGATCAATTATCGGAACAATACTGGGTTTATTAGCTACTTATTATATGCAAGAAGTAGGTGTTGATATCAGTGATTTAATGCCACAATCAAGCATGATGATCCCTTCCACTTTGAGAGCGAAAATGATTCCAAGTCAATTTTATATAGGATTTATCCCAGGCGTTTGTGCCATGGTTTTAGGGAATATGCTTTCAGGATTGGGTATTTACAAAAGACAAACAGCACATTTATTTAAAGAATTAGAAGTATGAGAAATTACATAAAAATATGGGTGTTGGCTTTGGCAATTCCATTCAACTTATTGGGACAAAGTCAATTCACCGCTGAAGAAATATTACAGAAAGTAGATGAAAACATGAGTTCCAATTCTACCATAACGGAATCAAAAATGGTGATTCATGGGAGAAGAAATACCAGAGAAATTGTTTCCAAAGGATATGCTGAAGGAAATGAAAAGGCTTTCACAGAATATTTGGCTCCAGAGCGCGAAAAAGGTACGAAAATGCTAAAGTTGGAAGATAAGTTATGGATTTATAATCCTTCTACTGACAGAACAATTCAGCTTTCAGGTCACATGCTGAGGCAATCGGTTATGGGCTCTGATCTTTCATATGAAGATTTGATGGAAGACCGAAAGCTTACTGATATTTATGATGCTAAAATTACAGGCGAGGAAATTATTGATAATAGAAAATGCTGGGTTTTAGAGCTTAACGCCACAGTAGAAGATGCCAGTTATCAAAAGCGAAAAACCTGGGTTGATCAAGAAAAGTTTGTGCCTTTAAAAGAAGAGCTTTATGCCAAAAGTGGACAACTTTTAAAGCAAATCACCATGAAAAATGTTGAGAAAATTGATGGAAGATGGTACCCTAAAAACGTGAATTATAAAGACAAACTTAAGGCTGGAGAGGGAACAGATTTCATTATATTGGATATTCAATTTAACCCTGAAATTCCAGATTATATATTCAATAAAGCTTCTTTGAAACGCTAGGTTTATTTTGAATAAAAAGCTAAATTTATTTTTACCAAAAGTAAATTATGCGCTATTTAAAACCATTAAGCTTTTGCTTGGTAATTCTATTAATGTTTAGCTGTTCAGAGGAAGCCATGGAGAGAGATTGTATTGATGAGAAAATTGAAGAATACGGCTTGACTTCATATGAAGGGGAAACTTTGAACAGCTGTGATTTTCGAATGGAACTATACATTTTAGACAACAAGCAATATTTCAATTATTATCAACCCTGCTCTTATAATTTAACATATCCAGAGGATTGTGAAGGAAATATTGCCTGTTGCTCAGAAAATTCCAGAAATAGTTGGAGTGATTTTTATGAAAATGCCACCTACGAAGGTATAGTTGGATTTCGAAGATTGAAATGATTGAAATGCATCTTTGGTTCTAACATCACTTAGAAGTCTTTTTTTTCTATCCTCAAAAAGGGAAATTCAACTCTCTCCTAAAGCTTATTAACAACTAATCTTATCCACTCTCCTTCCATGTCTTCCGCCTTCAAATTCGGTTGTTAAAAAGGTGTTTACAATTGATTGTGTTTTTTCATAATCAATAAAACGAGCTGGAATACAGATGATATTGGCATTATTGTGCTGGCGTGTTAGTGCTGCTAACTCATCTTCCCAGGCAATACCAGCACGGATCCCTTGATGCTTATTGGCAGTCATTGCAACTCCATTGGCACTGCCGCAAATCAAAATTCCCAATTCTTGTTCTCCTTTTTCAATAGCTTCTGCTAAAGGATGAACATGATCAGGATAATCAACAGATGCATCCGAATCTGGACCAAAGTCTTCTACCTCGTGACCTTCTTTTTTAAGAAATTCAACTAATTGCTTTTTGTATTCAAATCCAGCATGATCGCCACCTATTGCTACTTTCATTTTATGTGTGTTAAATTTTTAAAATTTACCAATTACTACTTGGCTTGTTTTTAGTTTTCTCAGATCCCGGTCAGTGTGCCACCGACCGGGGTAGCTACCATGGCTGGTGGCACACCAACCATAATAATTTTCAAAAGACCTGTCAGGTTTCTAAAACCTGACAGGTCTCATCTCTAATCACTTTTTAGTCTTTCTCCCAAATTCTATCAGGCTTACTTTCCTCATAGTGCTCAGTTAGGATTTTTTGTTCCATTTCATCCAAAATTTTATCTCTTCTTTCCATTACTTTTTCTGCAACACCAAATGCTTTTTTCAAATTGAATGTGCTAAAGCCAGCTGCGCCTCCCCATGCAAAGGAAGGAATAAAATTTCTCGGGAAACCGCTTCCAAATATATTTGCACTTACACCAACTACCGTCCCTGTATTGAACATGGTATTGATTCCACATTTGGAATGATCGCCCATCATCAATCCGCAGAATTGTAAACCAGTATCTTTAAAACTGCTATTAGCATAATCCCAAAGTTTTACGTTGGCATAATTATTTTTCAAGTTGGATGTATTGGTGTCCGCACCTAGATTACACCATTCGCCTACCACAGAGTTCCCGATAAAGCCATCATGTCCTTTGCTAGAATAGCCGAAGAATACAGAATTGCTCACTTCCCCACCAACTTTACAAAAAGGACCAATAGTGGAATCGCCTTTAATCTTAGCTCCCATATTTACATGGGAATTATCTAGCATCGCAAAAGGACCTTTGATAATGGCACCTTCATGAACTTGCGCATTTTCACCAATATATATTGGACCATTTTCAGCATTTAAAATAGCTGCTTTAATAGAAGCACCTTCTTCTATAAAAATATTTTCTTCACCATAAACTGAAGTGTGCGGGTCATTTACATGCTGTGAATTTCTTCCTGAAGTAATCAATTCAAAGTCACTTCTGATTTCAGCAGCATTTTTTTGAAATATATGCCAGCTTTGAGTAATCATGGTAATTTCACCATCATATTCAGCTGCTTCTTCCAGTTTTTGCTTGGGATCAAAAAAACCTATTTCTTCCTCTGTGACAGTAGCAGAAATCAAAATCCCATCTTTTTTCAAACTAGCACCTAATTGAATGGCTCTTACTAATTCAGGATTAGGGCAAACTGAGCTATTGATTAAAGTATTTTGAACTTCAGTTTTTGTAGGATATTTTTCACTTAGAGTTGGCGCAGATATATGAGATAATGAGGCGTTTAAATGCTTTTCCCATTTTTCCCGAATCGTTAATATCCCCACTCGAATTTCTGAAATAGGACGAGTGAAAGTAAATGGTTTAAGTTGATTTCTAAAATCGGCTTGTTCTATGAGCAAATAATTCATGTCCCAAATTTACAAGCTTCATTTTATAAAAATGAAATTCTATGAATGAATTTCAAAAGAATTATAAATCTTGATTTTAGTTTTTTTAGACTCTAATTGTACCATGCCATACCCCTTATTGATTTGGATCAATTTTACTTTTTAAAAACCACCCAATATTTATTGATGAAAATTAACAAGAGAAATTGTAGTAATCCACTGTAATTGGTAGTTGATTAACAATATACTGTATTATTCAACACCTGAAAGCTTAAATGTCATCTTGTCAGTGAACTACCATTTGGCAAACTCCTTGTTCACTTATGCTGAAAATTAGATAGAATAACATAATACAGTTATGGCTAAAGAAGAATTAGACGAAAAAGATTTGAATAAAGAAGCAGAAACTGCAGAAGATATAAAAGACGAGCAAAATCCTGAAGAGGAAGCTCAGGACAATAGATCCGAGGAAGAAAAGCAAGCAGAGGCAGAAGCTCAGGCTAAAGATGAAGAATTGTCAGATTTCGAGAAATTAGAAATCGAACTGGCAGAGTCGAAAGATAAATTCCTAAGGCTATATTCTGAATTTGAAAATTTCAGAAGGAGAAATGCCAAAGAGCGATTGGAATTAGTGAAAACTGCTTCTGAAGAAGTGATTTCTGATCTTTTACCCATTATGGATGATTTTGAAAGGGCTGAAAAGTCTTTTGAGGATCAATCAGATAATGAAGGATTGATAGAAGGCTTTTCCTTGATCAAAAATAAATTTGAAAAAACTTTAATTAGCAAAGGCTTAAAAGCAATGGATAGTGAAGCAGGAATCGAATTCGATCCTGAAATCCATGAAGCTATAACCAAAATACCTGCTCCTGACGAGAAATTGAAAGGAAAAGTAGTAGATGTTGTAGAAAAGGGATACTTATTGAATGATAAAGTAATCCGTTTCGCAAAAGTAGTTATAGGAGAATAAACAAAGCTTACTAGGCAATTTTACTAGATAATTTTTTGCCCCGATAGCCATTGGGGTTGATATTCAATACCAAATGAGAAACATTTGTGTTTTTAATTATTAGATTATAGATAAGATGGCTAAAAGAGATTATTACGATATATTGGGTGTTAGCAAAGAAGCTTCGGATGCAGATATAAAGAAGGCTTACCGGAAAGTAGCCATCAAATATCATCCCGATAAAAACCCCGATGATCCTCAAGCAGAAGACAAATTTAAGGAAGCAGCAGAGGCTTATGAAGTATTGCGCGATCCGCAAAAACGTCAGCGTTATGATCAATTTGGTCATGATGGCGTGAAAGGTGGGCCAGGCGGCTTCGGTGGAGGCGGCATGAACATGGATGACATCTTCTCCCAATTTGGCGACATCTTCGGTGGTGGCGGAGGTGGAGGCTTCGAAAGTTTCTTTGGTGGAGGCGGTGGAGGCCGCAGAAGCCGTGGTAGAAGAGGCTCTAACCTTAGAATTAAGCTTAAGCTAGACTTAAAAGAAATTGCTCACGGTTGCGAGAAAAAAATTAAGGTAAACCGCCTAGTTTCTGCCGATGGCGTAACTTATAAAACCTGTGATACTTGTGGCGGTTCCGGTCAAGTGAGACGAGTAACTAATACCATGCTGGGGCAAATGGTTTCGGCCAGCACCTGTCCTACTTGTCATGGTTCTGGTAAATTTATTGACAAAAAGCCACCTCATGTTGACAATACCGGCCTTCAATCAAAAGAGGAAGTAATAAGCGTAAAAATTCCTTCCGGTGTAACCGATGGCATGCAATTATCCATGTCAGGCAAAGGAAACGAAGCTCCTATGGGCGGCCCTGCAGGAGATTTAATCATATTGATAGAAGAAATCGAGCATGATGTATTGAAGCGTGATGGCAACAATATCATTTATGATCTTTATGTGAACTTCGTAGATGCCGTATTGGGAACCACAGTAGAAGTACCGACCATAGACGGAAAAGTGAAAATCAAAATTGAGACTGGTACGCAATCAGGAAAAATTCTAAGATTGAGAGGAAAAGGAGTTGGCGATGTAAACGGTTATGGCAGAGGAGATCAATTAATCCATGTGAATGTATGGACTCCAAAGAAAGTTTCCGATGATGAAAAAGAAATGCTGGAAAGTATGAGAGCTTCGGATAACTTTAAACCTAATCCAACAAAAGCAGATAAAGGCTTTTTCGACAGAGTGAAAGAGTTTTTTAATTAAACCTCATATTATATAATGTAAAAGCGGACGCTTGCGCAATCTGACTTTATCATATATAATTAAACCACTATTCTAATCAAGGGTAGTGGTTTTTTATTTTTTTAAAACAACCTATTGAACAAGCCCTCCGTAATAGTTGCATTATGGCTAAGGCTTTACAGAATATATTACTTTTTACTTCGCTAATACTTACTGCTTCAACAGTAGTAGGGCAAGAATTACACAAGCATTTTGAGCTTACAGAATCGCAAGGCATTGATAAATTTGAATTGAATGTATCTACCAAGGCAGGCAAGTCTTTTTTGAATGCAGTAGACAATAATGCGCCAGTATTAATTTTAGGTGCAAGTGAAAATGATGTAGCCGCCAGCTCTTTTAAGATTGAGAAGCTGGAACATATACAAAAAGTCGATGCCGATTTAACCTGCAAAAGCCATTTGGGTCTAAATTTCACTGAATCCGTAGCCAATAGCTTTTTTTCTTCTACTAGTCAGGCAAATGATATTTGGCAAATTAATTTATCAGAACTTCATGCTTTTGATTTAAATTTGAGTTATCTGATGGGGGAAGCAAATGTGGATTTGAGCAGGTTATCCATTGAAAGCCTTAAAATTAAATCCGCTAGTGCTGACGTTAAATTGGCTTATAAAGACGCCATAATGAATAAGGTTGCCATGGACACCTTCTTTGTGAAAGTGAATTTTGGCAACATAGAGGTAAAGGATTTGAATTATGCCTTAGCTAAAGAAATTATAGCCGATGTTGGATTTGGCGCTATTTCCATTGATTGTGGCGAAGATTGGAAAATCAACAGCAGGCTAAGTGCTTCCGTTGGAGCAGGAACTTTAAATATTACTTTACCTCCAGAAGAAATACCTGTCATAATCAGAATAAACAATTCCCCCCTATGCAATATAAAAATGGCTGAAAATTTTGAAAAAGTCGGTCACAACACCTTTGGTAATCAAGCCTACATCAACAACCCTGATGAAGGCATGGAATTTTTGCTTGATGTGGGGATGGGGAGTATTACTTTTGAGAACCGGTAGGTTTTTTATAAGACACTATCTTTCTACTTATTCAAGAATCAGCTAAGGTCAATCTAGGATTCTAAAAAATATGCTCAATTCATATAAGCTTGCCACTGCACCAATACAAAACGGTAAATTTTTTTTCTATTATCAAATTTCCTCAAAAATCCATATTCATAACAAAACAGATATACATCGCCTTTTTCATTTTTCCAATAGTTGGTGAAATATTTGGGGTTAAAGCCTTCATTTAAAAGTGATTCTTCCCTCAAAGTAGTAACTCCAGTTTTATTAAATTGCTTCAAAATCTTTCTGTTAAGCTTCAATTGTTTATCCACTTTTTCAAACAATGATTTAGGCTTATTATGTTTATCCTGATATTGATAAGCGCTTTTGCAATAAGGATCACAAAATATTTTATCCGCACGACCAGTTAAAGGTTCATTACAATATTTACATTGTTTAGTGTCGATCATAAAAGTATATTATACGAATATTATACGAATATTATACGTATAAATATACTGATATTTTTGATAAAAAATCTAATTAAATCCTTTTTAGCATTTAATAAAACGCTAAAAATTATGGATTTACAGAAACAAATAACCCTGAAGCATTTATTAATCAACAATGAAAAGAAAATCGGAATTCAATTCTATCCAGACAAGGTCATTCAAGCACTGATTAAATCATTGCCAGAAGTAAAATGGAGTTCGAAATTTCAGATGGTATACCTACCCAATACACAACAAAACTTTTATACGGTTTTAAAAACGTTTAAAGGAGTTGCATGGGTAAACATGAAGTATTTTGCTCGAAATAAACCAGTAAATACTTATGGAGAAGAGTTGATAATTGATGATTTAAGAAAGAAATACCCTAAGATTCCTGAGGCTTACTTTCAGAAATTGGAGTTGAAACGGTACGCATATAAAACAGCACATACCTATTGTAGTTGTTTTGATAAATTTTTGAGACGTTTCCCCAAAACGGATTTAATTGAGATTCAAGAACATGATATTAAGATTTTTATTCAAAGCCTTATCCAGAACGGATTATCAAACTCCTCAGTCAATCAGGCAATTAACAGCATAAAATTCTATTATGAAGTGGTTCTGGGAATGCCCAATAGATTTTATGATGTAGAAAGACCTATAAGGGAAGAAAAACTTCCTGAGGTAATAAGTAAAGAGGATGTACAAGAGATGATTAATAAAACCTTCAATTTGAAACATCAGTGCATTATTAGTTTGCTCTATTCTGCCGGTCTAAGAAGAGGAGAGTTATTAAAATTAAAAATTAAAGATATAGATAGTAGTAGAATGACTGTTAGAGTTGAGCAGGCAAAAGGCAAAAAAGACCGTTACAGTATCTTAAGCGAAAAATTATTATTAAAATTAAGAGCCTATTTTAAAAAATATAGACCTAAAACATACCTTTTTGAAGGTAAGCCAGGGCATCCTTACAGCGCAAGTAGTGTAGTGAAAATTGTAAGAAAAGCAGCTCTGGATGCACACATTAACAAAAATGTTAAACCACATACTCTGAGACATTCATTCGCCACCCATCTGTTGGAAGCAGGAACAGATTTGCGATACATTCAAATTCTGTTAGGTCATAATTCAACTAAAACCACAGAAGTTTATACGCATGTAGCCACCAATACTTTTAAAACAATTAAAAATCCATTAGATTGCTAAAAATATAACGTAGCTAAATGCACCTTTAGGTGTATTTAGCGAATCGTTACCACCAATAAACCAGAATTTACAGTTTCATGAAATTTACTTATTCCCTACTTTTCGCTTTAATGTTGACTAGTTGTTCTCAACCAGCTTCAGTTGCTGAATACAAAGCAGGCAGACAAATTCTCAATGTCAATGAACTAACAGGGGAAGGCGAACCAATGGAAGCCGTTAATCTCAAAATTATCAAACCTGACTCAGTTAAGATAAAGGAAGAGGCAATTTTTCGCATTGTAACTACGGACCCAGCATTCAAAATTGTGAATGGCATCTTTGACTGTGACATATCAAATCAGTCACTAATTGATACTACATCCTTCAAAGTGGACGATTGCATAAAAGGATTCGCTGTAAAAAACGACACAATGTACATAGCCTTTAAACCTCAGAAAATAGGGACATATGATTTTTGGACGGAGATAGTCGGAATTTCTAAAGGACCTCAAGGACTTTTAAGATACCATACTGGGACATTTCAATACACTGTGACTGAATAAAGAAAGGTGGTAACATTTGCTAAAAATGCATTTGCTTACTGCTTCTAGCAAAGCAAGCAGGTAATTCCCCACAAAGCCAAACGGCTATTTTCATTTAGATTTAGGACAGGCATTCAGCATGTTTGTCTTCTTTTCTCTTTCAATAATTGTGGTTATGGTTTGGCTTCGCTACTTTAGTATTTCATCAGCGAAGTGTAGCAAACGCATTTTAGCTTCGCGTTGTAGCATATTAGGATTCCGTAAATCGATACAGCCAGAGCTTTTTAGACAGTATTTTCGAATAAAAAGTATGCTCTTATAATTTTTTGCAGGTAATGAACTGATTTAAATTATTTAATTTTGATATTTACCACCAGACATAGTTCTTTTTTTCAAGCTATCCACTCAAGTGTGTGGATTTCATTATAATCCATCTTTTAAAATGAAAAACTGGCTTTCCATTAAATTTGATAAACAATTTCTTATTTTCCTTTTGCTCTTTATTGGTTCTGTAACCTTGCAATTTCTTGATGCGCCAGGTTCAAAGCCTCTAACTATTATAGTACCCATTTTATTCTCAATAATTTCTTTTTTTAACTTTCTTTCAGAGGGGGTTAACTATACAGACTGGGATTTTAAACGTCTGTTAGTAAGCCTATTATATTTTACTATCTCCCTAAAGATATTTTATATATATTATAATGTTTTTATAGCAATACTTTTAGTAGCGACCTCAGTTTATGTATTAGTTAGCTACGATTTAAATTCCGAAAAAATAAAAAGTAGACTTTCTCTATTAACTGTAATTGTCACGATTTTAATATTTATACCGGATAGAACCTTGCTTAAATTCTATCAAAAAGCTGACAGAAAGGTTTGGGGCAATGAAATCCAGTGGGAGGATTTTGAGGGTTCAAAACCTAAGGACATTTATCCAAGATTGTCGAGAGTTAGTTTCACTATATCTTATGACTACAATAGGGTATACAATTATCCAAACTTCATATCAGTTACTACAATGGTAAAATCACTTTCTTGGGTAAAATCAGGTTACGATTATGATACTGAGCTTTTGGAACATGAAAGATTGCACGTAGATATATCTGAGGTTATCCGAAGAGAGTTTGAAGATTCCGTCAGGTATATGAAATACAAAGACTCACACAAAATTCGTGAAATGTATTTGAGATTAATGGACAAGAATAAGGAAATGCAAGCTGAATATGACAGAATTACAAACCATGGCTTAGATTCTATACAGCAAACTAAATGGAATAAAAAAATTGAAAGTCTGCTAAAATAAAACAGCTGTTTCTATACATCAGGTAATCAGACCTCTTCAAATTTAAAAACAAAATCACGATTGGATAAGTCATTAGCCAAAAAGACATGCTACAACATTACCTAAAAATGCATTTGCTCACTGCTTCTATTAAAATTAGTTGGTAATTCCCCACAAAGCCAAACTTCTATCTCATTTGCAGTAAAAACAGCAGAAGATGCTTCTCTCCTTATGTCTCTTAGCTATTGTAGTTATGGTTTGGCTTTGCTACTTTAGTGCTTCGTCAGCGAAGTGTGGCAAACGCATTTTAGCTAGGCGTTAGGTGCAAGGAGGTGTAACAACAGAATGAGTACTATTGATAAATTTCCAGATTTAATTAAAAAAACGGGGACGGGTAAATTCTCTAACAAAAACAATGAATTTGAATCCCATTTTGAAGTACTCTATTTCCCTGAAAAAACAATCATCACTACTTATCCAAAAAATTCCTTCAATGTTCCCGACATATTTGATACCTGGAACTTAAAAGGCACCACAGACGATGATTTAACTATTGATGCAGAGAAACTTTTATTTAGTCAAAATGAAAGTGACTCTATCACATTTACGCCCCAAGGACAAATTCAATTCAGCAGGAATCTGCAAAACAAGTATAAATACCTTGTAATTCCGTTGGTGGGATATTACGGAGGTAATATTGATTTAATTTTCAAGAATTCGAGAATCACAGTTGGATCAAATGCAGAACACCTTAAGATTCAAAAGGAAAAGAGCAAACTGTGGAATATTCAACTTGAAGGATCAAATTTAAAAATTGAAAATTCAAGTCTTGACCCAGCAGAACTTTTAAAAATTGCTTCTGATATCAGTTTACTTCTATCATTAGCTACTGGGAATAATGTTCATTTTAACAGACAAATCTATCATGATAATGAAGATCAGTTTTTATTTGAAATATGGAAACGAAAAGTAGGTTTCAATTTTGGAGTACAGAGTTGTATTGAAGACTTTTCTATTAACAATTACATAAAAACAGCTCTGCCAATCATTTTTAAGTGGACTAAAGAGAAAAAAGATACATTTCTATCAATTGTCAATTCTATTAACTCATCTAATTATGGATATATTGAAGAGAGATTATTAAGTCTTTGCATTGGTTGGGAAAGCATTATTAATAGTTGGACAAAAGCAAAAGGTATTAAAAATGAAGATTTAAAACCCTTAAAAAATCATCTAAAAAAGGAAATAAAAGCATTCAATCTGCCCAAGGATTATGATATCGGGTTTATCACTAATAGAGTAATCAATTCCTTAGACTGGGAGAAGTTGAACTTGTCTCTTGAAAATCTTCTAAAGACTCATAATCTAAATCCAGATAGATTAGAAATAGATTTTAAAGCAATAATTTCCATTAGAAATGATATTGCACATACAGGACAATTCCGCGAAAAACATCCAAAAGAATTTTTAGTTGATTTGCTTGCAAAGCATAAACAGGGACTTCAGATTTTTTTGTTAAAAGAACTTGGGTACAATGGGAAAATTAGATCTGTTACCGAACAATGGTTGAAACTTATCGATATAAAAAACTATTTTGAGAAAGCATAATCCAGCACCTAACAACTAAGGATTCGTGTGGTCGGTACGACCCAACATGAATCCTAGGTTGAACGAATCCGAGGCTGGCTAGGACTACAAGCCCCCTATGGGTAAATCGAAGTAATGGTGTATGATATCAAGGGTGAAAAACCAGCCTTTTTAAGCAAGGTGGAAGGTAAAATCAAGTATTCCCTGCTTTCATGATGGGTTGTTTTTGATTGCTTTGTTGATAAAACAGGTGTTTTTTCTGCATTTTAGGTCTTTTTGGGCATAGTTTTCCCATCACGCCCGTAGCCGTTTCATTTTTTTAATGTGCCTGTAGTTTTTTGAGCCAGTGGTTTGGCGGCCCCCTTTGGTCGAAAACGGCCACCGTCTGCAGTCTTCCTTTTTTACAGCTTGGACAGATGCCCAAGCAGGTACCGGCCGGTTCGACAACAACGATTTCAAGTTTACCGATCTGGCCGTCTATGATGGCCTTGCATTCCCTTTTGCGGCTTCCCGACAAAATGCCATAGTGCCGGATCCTGGTAAATCCCTTGGGTAAAATATGGAGGGCAAACCTCCTGATGAATTCTGTCGGCCTTAAAGTGACCATGTGCTTTTTACCGCCTTTACGGTAGTCCTTGGCCGAGAATTTGACACCGTCTTTGCCCACATCGATCAGCCGATGGTTGCCGATGGCCACTTTATGGGTATATCTTCCCAAATATTCCACTACTTGGGCAGGGCCATAAAAAGGCTGTTTACAATAGACCACCCAGTTCTTCTTGAAGAGCTGTTGGCCCTGATGTTTGCCCAGCAGTCCCTCTTTTCTTAAGGCGGCCACCATTTTTGCCCTAAAGACCTTGCTCATGGTCTTTACCGGGAAAAGGTATTTACCCTTCCCCTTTCCTTCTTTCCATTTCCCTGATTTACTCAGTCCCCCCGCAGGAATAATGCAGTGCAAATGGGGGTGCAGGCTCAGGTTCTGCCCCCATGTATGCAGCACGGCAATCATCCCGTTTTGGGCGCCCATAAATTTCGGGTTGGCCGCAAAATCTTTCACTACTTGCCATGCTGTTTTGAACAACAGCCTATACACCACCCCGGGCTGTTCCAAGGCCAGGTCATTGAGCTTATCGGGCAAGGTGAACACCGAATGAAAATAGGAAGTGTTGAGCAGGTCCTTTTCTCTTTCCCGCACCCACTTTTCTTGCAGGTGCCCCTGGCATTTTGGGCAGTGCCTGTTGCGGCAGCTGTTGTAGCTAAGGTGTAATTTACTGCATTTTGGATTGTCGCAACGGTCGATATGACCGCCCAATGCAGGTGTCCGACATTTTGCCAGTGCGTACAGCGTCCTTCGCTTCCAGCTGTTGCCGATAAGGCCGGGCAGGTCATGCAAGTGTTCCCGCAGGATTTGCTGTACTTCAAAAGCAGGCTTCATGACCGGTACAATTTCTCTAAAGGAGAATAGGGCAGCTGCCTGCCCACCCTTGCCACGTGCAGGTAAATTAAAGTGGTCTCGATGTGCCCGTGGCCAAGCAGGTCCTTGAGGGTCATGATATCGGTGCCCATTTCCAGCAAATGGGTCGCATAACTGTGCCGTAGGGTATGGGCGGTAATTTGCTTTTTGATGCCCGATTGTTGCCTAGCTTGCCGCATGACCCATTGCACTCCCCGTGTGGATAGTTGGGTATGTCTCCCATCTTCATCAGATTGTCCATTGAAAAGGTATTCCGTGGGTTTTTCAGCTTGGAGGTAAGTGTTCACGCCACGAACCAGCAAATCGCAAAGCGGAACATACCGATCTTTCCTTCCTTTGCCCTGTTGGACATGAAGCTGTTTCCTTTCCAAGTCTAAGTGGATAATTTTAAGGTTGCAAAGCTCAAAATTCCTCAATCCGCAACCATAAAGCAGGGCCATCATTAACCGGTGCTTGAGCAGTTTGGGTGTCTTCAGAAGCAAGCGCACTTCCTGTTGGCTTAATACAACGGGTAGAGCCTTCTGTCTTTCAATGGAAGGCAATATCACCCTGCTTTCTGTGCGGTCAAATATCCTGTAGAGGTAGCGAAGTCCATAGACGGTATGCTTGAAGAAGCTATCTGAGGGCGTCTTCCTTTTGGACTTCAGCATATGAAGATAGTCGAGGATCTGCTCGTCATCGAGTTCCAGTAGGTCATATTCAAAATGCAGCCCCATATGTGCCAAACAACGTCCGTAATTGGTCAGCGTGCTCTGGCTCTTGCCGGAAATATCAATACTTCTTCTCAGCCTTTTGTACTGCAGGCCAAAGCCTGGCACATTTTCACAGGCCTTTTCAATCAGGGTTTTACTTTTTTTTCATAACTTAGAATTTAATTGATGAATAACTCAACCTAAGTTACGGAAGTCTGAACAAAACGGCAGGCTTCCGCCCTTAGGCGGATTCGTTCAACATCGGTTATGGCTAATGCGGGCTTATTGAGTAACAATGAGGATATTGCAAAAAATAAACGTAAGTGCGGGCGGACAGAAACGGAGCTTCGAAATCCGCACTAGCCATAGCCGAGGACCGTTCTACGCAATTCAGCTTATAGTTAAGACATCAATTAGCAAGCAAAGAATAGAGCAGATAAATTGAGCGAATAAAATCAATAAACATTGAGAAAAACATTAAAATATGGATTACTGATTTTTGGAATTGTTACAATTTTCCTACTAGGATTTATTGGATTGGGATTTTACGCAATGGAAATTGAAGACCATTATGGAAACCTTCAAGAATTATATTACGAATCGAAAGATGGAGATATTATAGTAAACAAAACAACGCTAGAAATTGGAAAAATAGAGAAAAGCTGGAAACGTATAAATATCAGAACTGAAAAGAAAGACTCAACCGGTTTATATAATTGGATTTATCAAAACGGATATGAAACCAAGACAGAAGTTTATAGACCAAAAAGAGGAGAAATTGAACTTACTGGAGTATCATACTCGGCACTTAAAAAAATGATTGACAATTCCCAGTTAAAATTAATAGCAAAGCATTAAATATGGAATCTAACATTCTGACATCAATTATCGGAGTTGTAGTTTTTGCAACAATTATGTTGTTAGCTTATAAGTACGCAAATGGACATTGGAAAGTATCTGAATCTAAAAAAGGAGATTATCTGAATTGGACAAATAAGCATGGGAAAACGGTTAAAAAAGGAATAATTATAATATCAATCATTTACGGAATTTCAATGTTGATACAAATTTCTAACTTGATTTAAACGAATAGAGACTGCGTAGAACACTATGAATGAATGGGGTTTCATCAGTCAGGAAATTTTGGTGGCACGTGGAAAGTCAGCCACAATTAGTAAATTTATTCCGATAGCTATCGGAATGCTGTGGCTGTGTGCAGATGGCAAGCTTAGTAGTTTCTAAGCCCCACTCATCATACATAGCGTTGCCGTTCATTCGCCTACACTGATTAAACAAACACACAATTGAAAGTTAAAATTACTAAAGCTAAACTTCATATTGAAAAAGAGCGATTTCTTTCATTGCCCCAAGTTTATATATTTGTGCAGTATTAGGAAAAATAAAAATGCATGGCTGAAAGTCAAAATATAGAGTGGAAAGAAAGTTTGGGGGATGAGTATCTGAAATGGATCCCGCAGTAGCGGGGATGCAAAAGGAGGAAAATTGATTATTGGTCAGAATGATAAAGGTGAGGTCATTGGTATTGATAAGTACAAAAAGCTAATGGATGACATCCCGAATAAAATCCAAAACCAGTTAGGAATTATATGTGATGTTGATTTAAGGGAGGATAAAGGTAAAAAGTATATTGAAATTGATGTAAAGCCCTATGATGTTCCCATTTCGTATCAAGGAAAATATCATTAGCGTACTGGAAGTACAAAACAAGAATTGAAGGGAAATGCTTTAACCGAATTCTTATTAAAAGGCAGGCAAAACATGGGATGATGTAATTGAACCAAGAGCAAGTTTAAACGACATTGATATTTCGGCAATTGAGGCATTCAAAAAAGGGGCTACTACTAGTAAACGGTTGCCTTTCATTGAAGAGGAAAATAATATAGAACAAATCTTAGATAATTTATTGCTTCTTGAAAATGGGCAATTAAAACGTTCCGCAGTGTTGTTGTTTGGAAAAAACCCTTGTCGATTCTACATCAATGCTTATGTGAAAATTGGTAGGTTTGGAAAAAGCGATGATGACCTCCGTTTTCATGAAGTCGTAGAAGGAAATGCCTATCAATTAGCCGATAAAACACTCGAGATACTTGATAAAAAATTTTTAGTGTCGCCAATCACATATCAAGGATTGCAACGAGTAGAGAACTGGGAGTATCCCTACGAAGCCATCCGTGAAGTAATTTTAAATGCAATTGTACATAGAGATTATATGGGAGCGCCCATTCAAATAAGTGTGTATGATGATAAATTGATGGTTTGGAATGAAGGCTCATTGCCAGATGATTTAACTTTCGAAGATTTAAAGAAAAAACACTCTTCCCGTCCCCATAATCCAGTTCTTGCAGGAACGTTTTTTAAAGGTGGGTTAATTGAAGCATGGGGGCGGGGTACAATCAAAATAATAAATGAATGCAAAAAAGCTGGATTACCCGAACCAATAATTGAAAGTGCATCAGGAGGAATTAGCATCACAATTCAAAAAAGCATAACAGACAAAAATAAACATATAGAAAAAAATCTCAATCATAGGCAAAATAGAGCAATCGAATATCTAAATGAAAATAATACGATTACCAATAAAATATATCAAGAGTTGTGTGAAGTTTCAAAAGCTACGGCTACAAGAGACTTAAGTGAACTAGTTGAAAAGTATAATCTATTAGAAAGAACTGGGGATGTTGGGGCTGGGACAAGCTATAAATTAATTGACTCATAATTGGCTCAATTGGCTCACAATTGGCTCAAGAATGACTCATACTTAACCTGATTCACTTTGAAAACTGATAAATATACAACGAAACGACAACATTATGTGAAATCATAGCCACACAAGGCAGACACACAGTCCAAAGCTACGATTCATACATTAATCGTTATACGACAACTAAAAAACTAACAACCCAAAATACCTTGACGACAAAGAAAATACTTGGATACATTTTTATTGTAGCAGCAATCATTTTGACACTTGCAATAGTTGGTCTACTTTCTAAGCTTGTCGGAACAATTTCGGCATCTATTAAGATATTCTCGGAACCTTTAGACAGCTACCAAATTGGTAAAATTATAGGAAGCTTAATCTATTGGATAGTTCATATTATTTTGACAATCACTCTTTGGAAGTATGGAAGACATTGGATAAAACATAAAAAAATGGATTGAATGGTTCTTTAATGCTCAAGGAAATTTTACATCCTTTTCAGGCATTACCATCAATCTTTAATTGATTGAAATCATGAATATTAAAAACAACTTATTTAAATTTAGTAACTTAAAGGTTATTTAAAGAAAGGACATCATTAAATCCAATAATTATGAAAACGATGACTTGTAAGCAATTAGGTGGGGCATGTAATCAGGAATTTCACGCAAATACTTTTGATGAAATAGCTGATATGAGCAAAAAACATGGCATGGAAATGTTCCAAAAGGGTGATGAATTACACATCAAAGCTATGAATGAAATGCTTGAAACCATGAAAAATCCTGAAGCCATGAAAGAATGGTTCGAGCAAAAGCGAAAAGAATTTGAGGCTTTACCAGAAGACTGATAAACAAAACTGTTGCAAATTCCTTTGATCTTTTGCAAAACAAACTCTATGTCTCCTATTTCGAAATCAGCCTTTCAAAAATCCGGAAAATGAATAACCCTTTAATAAGAGAAGTCACTTATCATGATTTAATCGATTTAGAAAAAATCAGCAAACAGACCTTTCTAGAAACTTATGCTTCAGGAAATACGGAAGCAGATATGTTAAAGTATTTAAATGAAGAATTTGCTACTGAAAAATTAAAAGCAGAATTATCTAACAGCAACTCTGAGTTTTATTTTGCGATACTTGAGGATCAAATTATTGGATATCTAAAAGTCAACTCTGGTCACTCACAAACGGATTTAAAAGATGAAATGTCATTGGAAATCCAACGGATTTATGTACTAAAAGCATTTCAAGGAATGAAAATAGGAAAAGCACTTTATCAAAAAGCAGTAGAAATTGCAAAGAAAAAAGAATTGGATTATCTCTGGCTTGGGGTATGGGAGGAGAATCCTAAAGCGATTAAGTTCTATGAAAAAATTGGGTTTGAAGCTTTTGACAAGCATGTTTTTCAATTGGGAAATGACCCTCAAACTGATATTTTGATGAAACAAAAATTGAAATAAATGACTACTCCTACTTTGTCATTTTTATAATTTTATCGAATAATGTTAGTTTTTCAATCGAGGTTTAAATGCTTGGTGTGCCACCAAGCATGGAGTCTACCCCGGTCGGTGGCACACCGACCGGAAACCATGATGAATAATTTAAGTAGACCTGACTAAGTACGGCTGCTAAAAATTTGAACCTAATTTCTGCTTTTAGCATATCGTGATTTACATTAAAAATCCAAAACCTTAAGAAACAATTGCTGTTTTACTATTACCAATTCCTTGAGCAATGATTCTATAAAATCAACAAATCAAGCTAAATTGGCAATCTCGAATAAAATATTTCATGAACGCAATTATTATAGGTGCTGGAATTGGGGGAATAGCCACCTCTATTCGTTTGGCAAAGAAGGGTTACAAAGTAGATGTGTACGAACAGAATAGTTACCCAGGAGGGAAACTATCGGTTTTTGAGCAGGATGGATTTAGATTTGATGCTGGACCATCCTTATTTACTTTGCCGGAATTGGTGGATGATTTAGTAAAACTGCAAAATGAAAACAGCAATATTGAATTCCCCTATAAAAAGTTAGACGAATCATGCCGCTATTTTTGGGAGGACGGAAAAAGAATAACGGCATATACCGAGCCTGAGAAATTTGGAGCTGAGGTGGAAAAAGTATTTAACATTCCTGCTAAAGTCATTACCGATTACATCAAAAATGCAGAATTTAAATATGAAAAGTCTGCCCGCATTTTTTTGGAAAAATCGCTTCACAAAACCTCCACATTTTTTTCAAAAGAGATCCTGCCTGCCTTATTGAATATCTATAAGTTTGGCTTATTTGAAAGCATGAACCAAGTCAATCAACGCAAGTTAAGAGATCCAAAATTGGTGCAGCTTTTCAATCGTTTTGCAACATACAATGGTTCTGATCCTTATCAAGCCCCAGGTATTTTAACTTCCATTGCCAATTTAGAATTAAATAAAGGCACTTTTTATCCTAAATACGGCATGTATCAAATCACAGATACCCTTGTAAAAGTAGCGGAAAGTTTAGGGGTGAAATTTCACTATAATGCTGGCGTGGAAGAAATAAAAGTAGAAGACAAAGAAGCAAAAGGCGTGAAGGTAAATGGTGAATATATTCCAGCTGATTTGGTGGTGAGCAATATGGATATCTACCCTACTTACAAGAAATTACTAAGTAAAGAAAAGCAACCTGAGGCTATTTTAAATCAGGAAAGAAGCAGTTCTGCATTGATTTTTTATTGGGGAATTGATAGACAACTTGATGAGCTTGGCTTACATAATATCTTTTTCAGTAAAGATTATCAAAATGAATTTCATCATATTTTCAAAAAGAAATCCATAGCACCTGATCCAACAGTTTATGTGAATATTACTTCCAAACATACTCCTGAAGATGCACCAGAAGGAATGGAAAATTGGTTTGTGATGGTGAATGTGCCAGCCAATAACGGACAAGATTGGGATAAATTAATTCCAGAAATAAAGGAATCGGTATTGCGTAAATTGACTAGAATGCTGTCAATTGATGTCAGAAACCAAATTAAAACAGAAAGCATCTTGGAACCCAGAACAATTGAAAGCAAAACCTCTTCTTACCAAGGAGCATTATATGGAAGTAGTTCAAATAACCGATATTCAGCATTCTTACGTCATCCCAATTTTCATCAAAAGATAAAAAATCTCTATTTTTCAGGGGGGAGTGTTCATCCTGGTGGTGGAATTCCGCTATGTTTGCTATCAGCCAAGATTATTGATGATTTAAGCCCTTCGGTAAAATGAATAAAATTCAATCGATCTCTATTCTTCAAAACATAAAATCCCGACCGTTCATTGGCGGAATAATTATTACGGCTTTTTACTTTTTCGGAATAATAGGAATTCTATCAGATAGTAAAGATTGGTTTATTGAAAAAACAGCATTTAATCTTTCATTATCATTTTTGATTCTGATTTTCTATCAAAAAAAATACAGCCTGAGCTTATTATGGGGATTCCTCTTTTGCTATTTGATTGGATTTTCAGCTGAGTATTTAGGCGTAAATTTTGGATTGATTTTCGGAGATTATATCTATCCTGACACTTTGGGACCACAATTGGGAGAAGTTCCGATTATAATTGGTGTAAACTGGTTTTTGATCACTTTTTGTGTGGCTTCCATTATTTTTCCTCTTAAGCTTAATATTATTGTTAAAATCCTCTTGGCAACGATTCTAACTGTTTTGATTGATTTTATGATTGAACCGGTTGCCATGGAATTGAATTTCTGGAATTGGGAGAACAATGAAATCCCCATCCAAAATTATGTAGGATGGGCTATAATTTCTTTTTTGATTTATTGCTTCTATGCCATCATCAAAATCCCTCTAGAAAATAAGATAGCGCTGGTGCTTTTGTTTTGGCAAATTGTATTCTTTGCTTGTTTGAATTTGTTTTTGGTGGGGTGATTTAACTTGTAGATCAATTAAATTAAAATTGAGCACTATTAAAGAATTGCCATAAACACCCCTATGATCCCCTCAAGGGGATAGTTCTCACGGATTTACTTCATCAGAAATAAATAAATTTTCACTGCTAAAGCCAAAAATTTGATAAAGAGATGTTGGATCATTTTAAACTTCTAAAATAATTCCGTGCGATTCCCCCGCCAGCTGGCGGGGGCGAAGGGGGGTGTTCCAATTGCTTTTTGTGAAAATTCCAGCTAGGCTGGTCAGCCTCTGACTATAAAAAGAGGCTTTAATCCACCAAAAACTTCTTATTTATCATTTCATTCTCATTTCTAAGCTGTAAAAAGTAAAGCCCTTCTGGCAGATTTTGAATGTTAATAGATGACTGATCATTTTTAAATCGCCCTTCTAATTTCACCCTTCCACTCATATCTAACACTTGATAATTTAAATTATTCGTTTTTTGATCTCCCCATTTTATATAAATGCTTTCTTGGGCAGGATTCGGATATATTTGAAACTGATTCTTATTGGCTATTTCTTTTACATTTGAAGTAATTTTGCTTCCCAATTGATTATAAGTATTTAACACCTGATTTTCACCTTCTTTCACTCTATAAGTGCGAAGCTCATCACTATCTGGAAATTCTTCTCTACCGTTCTCCGCTTCATTAATTCCAAATTTGAATTCTATGGCTGAACCAATGTTAAGATCTGCTAAAGCATGTGTATAGATTCCATCACCATCTTCATCACTTAAAGTCTGTTCTTCAGTTCCCATTGCATTTTCACTTGAAATCAGTATCACCGATTCTGAATCAGGATCAAAGCCTTCATCCTCAATTAAATCATTCATATCTATCATTAATTCAACTGAGCTTGTGGTTTCTTCAGCTGTCATCAACTTATAAATATGAGTTGAATGAGCTTCCATTTCTGCTATATCCAAATTGAAACTACCACCAGAATTGATGGTCAAACTCACTTGATTTCCACTGAGTAAATCTACCAATTGGTAACTTCCAGCAATTAAACTGGAACTAGATAAATTTACAGCAACATTGCTTTTATTTTCTCCATTCAAATTAGCAACTACAATAATTTGCTCTTCATTTTCTTGTCTGATAAAGCTGAATATGGAATTGTCAGATGAAGAAATAGTGCTGTAATTCCCTGTTCTCAAAGCCTTTTGGGTATTTCTAGTTGAAATTACATCCTGATAAGTTCTCCATAGCGATTCAGATTCAGTTTGTTGGTCAGCCACATTCTTATCAGGATAATCTGATTCTGGTGCTCGCCAAGGACTTCCAGTTGTAAAGCCAGCATTGGATGCATCGCTCCATTGCATCGGCAATCGGATATCTTCATCAGGTTTTTGCCCTAACATCCCAATTTCTTCTCCATAATAGAGATAAGGAATTCCAGGCAAGGTCATGAGCAGTTCCGCTGCTTGCTTGGCTTTCGCTTGATCACTATTTAAAACATTCATCACTCTATCCATATCATGGTTGGTCAGAAATGTTCCAAATTGTAAATACGGATAGCTCCCCATCACTTCCTGTGATTTTGAAACTAAGCCATCTGCATTCCCATTATTTACAGCATCTATAATGCTATTTGCCAAGTCAAATTCGAAAACATAATCCAAGCCATCATTCCCTACATATTCTCTCGCCTTGTTGGTGGATGTCCATGCCTCACCTACTGAAAATGAATTTGGATTTATAGACTTATAATGAGTTCTGAAATCTTTCCAAAACTGGAAAGTCTCAGGGACATCCTCCAAGCCTTCTTCTGTTTCATAAATATATTTTACCGCATCCAATCGGAAGCCATCTACATTCATTTCTTCCAGCCAGAAAGTAGAAATATCAAACATTTCTTCCTTTACAGCGGGAGTTTCATAATTCAAATCCGGCATTCCGCCCCAAAAAAGACCGTAATAATAATCGCCATTATCTTGGTGCCAAACATTTTGTCCCCAAGGACCACTTCCACCAGGATTCGTATCTTCCCAAACGTACCAATCTCTTTTTTCATTGGAAGGATTTTTGGAATCTTGAAACCATTGATGTTCGCTGGAGCTATGGTTCATCACATAATCTATAATCACTTTTATGCCTCTTTCATGTGCTTCAGCAATAAATTCTTTAAAATCTTCATTGGTACCATAATCACTTTCAATTTCTCTGTAATCCGTCACATCATATCCGTGGTAGCTAGGTGATTGATGAATAGGCATTAACCAAATGCCATTGACTCCCAAATCGTGATGAGTAGCAGGGTTTCCATCATTTAGGTAATCCAATTTTTGAATGAGTCCTTGAAAATCGCCAATACCATCACCATCAGAATCATAAAAACTGCGGACAAATATTTCATAGAAAACCGCTTCATTCCACCAATAAGTATCGGTATTTCCTATGGTGATGAAGTTTTCAAAAACTTTAGTTTCCACTTCACCATCGGCATTTTGAATAGTAAGACTTACATCAAAACTTCCTTCATTGGCATAACTGACAACTGGATTTTGTTCAGTACTAGAAGTGGGAGTTCCTCCAGTAAAGCTCCATTCCCAAGAGGTGGGGCTGCCATTGGATAAATCTGTGAATTGAATTACTTCTCCTGGGATTGCAAAATTTGAGGAAGCACTAATGTTTACCTGAAGGACATTATCAGGCACTTCATCATTATACCAAAATTCTATGACATCATTTTCATCTATCGTAAATGAACGATTTGAACCCCCATCTGGAAATTCTTCTGTGCCGTCCCAACTTCCATTTATTCTGGATTTTAATTCAATTTGTTGACCAATGGTAAAAGTTTCAGTTGCAATATAAATCCCATCGCTATCATCATCACTAAGTACTAGACCAGGATCTCCCCAATTATTAAATGAGCCTGCTATATCAACAAAATCTGTATCAGGGTCGAAATTTCCCTGAGTGATTTGCTCGTTCATGTTTACATGAAATTCAACAGTAGTGTTCTGTGATAGAACAAGTGATGGTAAAATGAACAAAAAGAATAATAGAGTTGATTTTAGAAATGTCATAAATCAAAATTACTAAAATATGACGCAATAGAAGATTGATTGAATCAAAATAATGGATAAGCACCGCCTCTTCTAAAAGCGGAAGTGTTTAACTGAATCTTTTTACCACCTTTCATATACTTTTTCTTAGCCATATAAAACAACTGATTTATCATATCGGCTTCTGCTCCATTTCCTTTCATTCTTTGTCCCCAATTGGAGTCATTGACTTTTCCTTGATGAAGATTTTCAATTTGATGCCAGACTTTTTCAAATCGATCTGGGAAATAATTCTCCAGCCATTTTTTGAAAATTTCCGCTATCCTTCCATTCAGTCGAACTACCGTATAGCCTGCATCAGTAGCTCCGTTTTCAGCTGCTCTTTTTATAATTTCAGGAATTTCACTGTGATTTAAACCAGGGATAATCGGGGCATTCATAATGGAAACCGGTATTCCCTTTTCACTTAAAATCTTGATGGCTTGCAGTTTTTTTATGGAGGAAGCTGTTCTCGGCTCCAAAACTGACCTAAGCTTTTCATCTAAGCTAGTGATGGATAATATTACTCGAACTAAATTGTCTTTTGCCAAATCTTCCAGTATGTCCATGTCCTCCAAAAAGCCAGTATTTTTGGTAATGATTCCCACAGGATGACGATATTTTGCCATTACCTTCAATAAACTTCTGGTAATTCTAAGTTTTCTTTCCAATGGTTGATAGCAATCTGTATTACCGGAAAGCACAATGGGCTTTACTTTCCATTTGGGGTTTAAAAGCTCTTTTTCTAACAATTCAGCAGCATTTTTTTTGACAATTATTTTTGATTCAAAATCCAATCCTGCATCCCAGCCCCAATATTCATGGGAATTGCGCGCATAGCAATATACACAACCATGTTCACATCCCTGATATGGATTTATGGAATAATCCATACCTACATCAGGGCTACTGACTTTATTGATTATTTTTTTAGGGTGTTCGTAAAATATTTGAGTAGTGGGCTTATTCAAATAAGTATATTCATCTACTCCTTCATCCCATTCTGTAGTAAATTCCTGTTTTGAAAATGAGTTAGAAAGCTGCTGTTGTGCGCCTCTGCCTTTTATGTTTTGGGATGTATTCACAACACAAATATACTAATTTAATTAGTATAATACTAAATATTTTAGCTTTAAAATAAAGTAAAATATTCTTTAAAACAATCTTTCAATTGTAACTTAGAGTTTCAAATTACAGTAAAATACTAGCATGAAAAATATATACTTTTCCATCATAGCATTATTCTTGGCCACAACAGTTTTTGCACAGGATGAAATCCCCCCAAGACCTAATCCTCCAAAGTTGGTGAATGATTTAACCCAAACTTTAAGCAAGGCTGAGCAACAGCAATTAGAGCAGAAACTTGTAACATATAATGATAGCACCTCCACTCAAGTTGCTATTTTGATAGTGCCTACTTATGGACAATATGATCCTAATCAGTTTGGTGTTGAGGTATTTGATAAATGGAAAATTGGTGAGGCTGATAAAGACAATGGTTTGTTGATTACCGTTGCCATGCAAGACAAAAAAATGTTTATCAATACAGGCTATGGATTGGAAGATGTAGTGCCTGATGGCGCAGCAAGTACCATCGTCAATGAATATATGAAGCCTGCTTTCCGAAATAATAATTATTATAAAGGATTGGATGAAGCCACTACCATCATTTTTGATTTAGCAGCTGGAAAATATACAGCAGATAAAATTGCTAGTAATGATGCAGGAAAGGGAATCGGCTTAGGCGCATTTTTAATCTTTTTCTTTATCATTATTACTATTATTTCTCGTATCAGAAGAGTTAGAAATCACCACATGGGTGGTGGAAGCATGGGCATGTTAACTATGATGATGCTTTTAGGCGGAAGTGGAAGAAGCCATGGCGGATCTTTTGGCGACTTTAATTCTGGTGGAGGCAGCTTCGGAGGAGGCGGTGGTTTTGGCGGCTTCGGTGGCGGTATGACCGGAGGCGGTGGTGCTGGGGGAAGTTGGTAAACCCAATAATCAAAACCCTTTTACTTTTACGCTGTTGTAAAATATAACACGACATTTTTAATGACCTGCATACATAAATTTTTAATTGCTTTCGTCTGCTTTTTAAACTTAGTTAGCTTTAGCAATGCACAAGAAATTAAAAACGATTCCATTCTAGAAGTGGTAACCGTGACCGGTTTTAGCAAAGGAGAGCAAATCAATAAACAATCTGCGCCAATTGCTTATTTAAGCTCTAAGGAACTAGATAATTTCTCGCCCAATGACCCTGTAATGGCTTGGAACACATTGCCTGGAGTTAATCTAGAACAAAGAGCAATTGCTAGCTATAGAGTCAGCATTAGAGGGAGTTCAATTCGTTCCCCTTTTGGCGTTCGAGACGTAAAAGTATATTGGAATGGTTTGCCTTTTACAGAAGCAAATGGCTCTACAGCCCTAAACTTATTTAGCAATACCCAAATGCAGGAATTAGAAGTTGTGAAAGGGCCTGCGGGCAGTTTATTTGGTGCAGGATTGGGCGGAGTGATGCAAATCAACAATTTTCCTGCTCAGCAAGAAAGCCCACTGCAAGTACAATTATCTGGAGGAAGTTTTAATCAACTGAATGCCGGCATAAAAGGGCAAATAGAATCTGGAAAATGGAAAACTTTTTATGCGGTTGACCACCAACAAAATGATGGCTATAGAGATCATAATGCTTTGGATAGGCAGAATTACCAAATTTCTTCACGATATCAAATCAATGAAAATCACCAGCTGGATTTCCATGTTTTATACAATGATCTGTTTTATGAAATCCCTGGAGGACTAACTGAAGAGCAATTTGCAGAAGATCCAACACAAGCCCGGGCAGGAAGTGCACCGCAAAATTCATCAATTGACCAAAGAACCCTTTTTTATGGAGTTGGTTACACCAGTTTTTTTGGAGATAATTTAAGTCAGAGTACGCATGTTGCAGGCACTAACACAAAGTTTGAAAACCCTTTTATTTTAGATTATAAGAGAGATAAAAACAGAGAAGTTGCATTGCGCCACCAGTGGACTTATGATATGAACATACAGAATGTGGATTGGCAGTGGGATGCTGGTTTGGAATGGCAATATGCAGTTAATTCCGCCAATAATTACGGAAATGTTGATGGACAAAAAGATACAATTCGTTTTGCAGATGATTTAAATATCGATAGAAAATTATTTTTCCTTCAAACTCAAGTCGGTTATGGAAAATGGGGATTAACACTAGGATTAAGTAGTAATTTATTGGAATATGATGTCAACAGAAGAGTAAATGCGATTGCGGAGCCCTTTGAATTCAATAGAAATTTCGAAAATGAATTAATTCCGAGAATTGCTTTAAAGCATCAATGGTCTGCTGAAAACATGACTTTTGCTTCATTAAGCGAAGGATTTTCCAGTCCTACCTTAGATGAAATCAGAACCAATGAAGGCAGTATCAACAGAAACCTGCAAGCTGAAAGAGGCAGGACTTATGAATTAGGGCATAAATATTATGGAAAAAGACTGCAATTGGACGCTACCTTTTTCTACTCTGCATTAAGGGAAACCATCACGACTTACACAAATGAGGATGGGGTAGTGCTTTTTCAAAATGCGGGTGCAACCAATCAATTGGGGACTGAATGGGGATTAAATATTAATTGGTATAAAAATGATCAAGGATTCCTTGGTCAAATCAATAGCCGAACAAGTTATAATTTCTATCAATTTACTTTTGATGATTACCAAAAAAGAGAAGAAGATTACTCGGGAAATCTACTTACGGGTGTTCCGCAACATACTTTAAATCAAACTCTAAATTTTGTTATGGCAGAAAGGCTGAATTTAAATATTCACTACCGTTTTGTAAGTGAAACACCTTTGACAGATGATAATGAAATTTTTGCCGATTCTTATCACCTTCTAAATGCAAATATTGATTTCAAAGTGCCAGGTTCATTGAAATTGAATCTTTTTGGCGGCATGGAAAATATTTTTAACACCACTTACAGTTTAGGAAATGACTTAAATGCATTTGGTGGTAGATTTTTTCAGCCAGCACCAGGGAGGAATTTTTATTTAGGGGCTAAATGGAAATTATAGAAGATAATTCAACTACTCTAACACAAGTAAGTAAATCTCATTTCTTACTGTTTTATGTCTTAATAATTACTTACCTTTTAAGAAACAAAACGAAAGACTATGCATTTCTCCTATTTCGTACAACAAAAACTTAAATTAGCTTCAGCTTTGGCTGTTATTCTAATAATCGTATTAGTAAATAATCGCTTGCAAAATAGCAATTTAACAGAACTAGGGGAAACATTTGGCTCTGTTTATAAAGACAGGCTTGTAGTAGAAAACTATATTTTCAAAATGGCAAATGCCACTCATGAAAAAAAGTATTTGCTAACACAAATTGATACAAGAAATGATCAAGTAATAAAAGAGGAAATCCATACTATAAACAAAGAAATGGATTCCTTAATTGCTGATTACCAGAAAACCTACCTCACTATTAATGAGAATACTATTTTCAAGGATTACCTTCAAAACAATGCTCAACTTAGAGTATTGGAGCAAAATCCAGAATTTCAAGTCTCGCAACTGAAAGACTTGTATAACAAAAATGTGCAAATGTTGACGGAATTATCCAAAATTCAGATGATTGAAGGGGAAGCTTTGTACAATAATTCTCAATCAATAGTCACGAGCAATGCCAGCATCTCCTATTTGGAATTGGGTTTAT
Organism: Bacteroidota bacterium; assembly: GCA_051747245.1. Lineage (GTDB taxonomy): Bacteria > Bacteroidota > Bacteroidia > Cytophagales > Cyclobacteriaceae > Marivirga. Next base: position 26,901 of record JBNJFX010000026.1, on the reverse strand, counting down.
TAATCATATTAGGCCTGATTTCCCAAGCATTGATTTTTAATTCAAAATCCCTCAATAGTAGGTTGAGAAAGGATCAAAATAATCTGCCTTTAAACTAATTCTACTTTGTTAATGTCTTAATAGAAATGGAACCTGTCAGCTTTATCTTTGATGATTAAAGTTGAAATTGCTTTCATTTCACTACTATAACTTTCAGAAAGCTGACAGGTTTAGGTTAGGGCAAAAGTCCAAATATGGCATAGTAGGACTAATCTAAAATAAAATTTTATAAGCATTCCAACCCTTTTAAGTCTTTGGTTGTCTTTGATATAGAAGGTTTTGGTTGAAATCTTTCTGTGGATGGCTGGTTACCGTTCATAGTTTTATGGTTGTAGGCGAAAAGGGTGGCATTGCCGCCCTTTTCTATTTTACGACCAATTCTATTCTTTATGATACCAAAAATTGCTTTTAGGCTTATTTGCTCGTTCTTCTTTACTTCTCCTTTTAAAAATTCCCTTGTCAAAGAATACTTTATAAGAGAAAGAAGGTAGGAAAGGGAAGAAACTTCTCTGATATAATTTCATAGGCTGATCCGAATAATCTAATTGCCCTAAAGAAAAATCATCATTGTTATTAACATGATAGTAATTAAAATATGGGTTTTGACGACTATAAGCATTATAAATCGAGAATGACCAAATTGCTCCATTTCCTCTTTTGGTGGTTTTATGGTAATTAAAGCCTAAATCTAGTCGATGGAAATCCCTCATTCTACTCGAATTTCTTTCACCGTAAATTAAGGTCTCTCTATCAATCTCAGGATTAAATGGATCGGGAGTATTTCGAAGGCCAATGGCAGGTGTAAAAGGAAGACCTGTTTGGTAAGTCCAATTAGCAGAGAAATCCCATTTTTCATTAATTTTTGTACTCAAATTGATGTTGAAAATATGAGGTCTGTCATATTCAAATAAATAAGGGTTCCCATTATTGATTTCAGGGAATTGATATTCTGTTTTGGAAAGTGTATAACTTGCAAAGCCTGTCCACTTGCCTTTTGATTTTTTCAGCATCGTTTCCCAACCCATACTTTCACCTGTACCCCCACTTGTGATTTTGTTTTTCCAATTGGAATCACCCAATACTGCTGCAATTCCTTCTTTGTAGGTTGTCAAATTATCCAGCTCTTTATAATAGATATTGCTTTCCAATTGCCACATATTTTCCTGGAAATTTGCTTTATATCCTAAAGAATATTGTGTGGATCCTGAAGTAGGTGCATCTTCATCGGCAGGAATCCAAATCTCATTTGCGCCAATGTCTCCAGTAGTGTAAAGCAAATGTGCGTATTGGCTTGCACTGGTAAAGCGAGCTAATAACCATTGGTTAGAAGTAACTCCTATTGCTAATTGCCCTCGCTGTACAAAATCAAAGCTTGAATAATCATCATTTTGATAGTAATTTAACCTGCCACCAATTTTTAAAGAACTGTTTTCCCAGAAATCAAAATGTTCGTCAAAATAAAGTGCCCCTTCCAAAACAGGAATAGTTTCATTTTCGGTAATAATGTTTTGTGAATTGGTGTTGTTTGGCTGATGGATTTTATAAGATAATTGTGCACCAAAGTGGGTAGTTAAGGAATTACTATTAAAAAATTTCCAGTCTGACTGCAAGCGGTTATCCATTAGTGAAGATTGAAAACGGTTATCAAATGTAGGCTCATTATTATCTTCATCTTCATAATAAAAACTGTTGTTTTTTAGTCGATAACGAACAACCGACAAACTATTTTCTCCTACTAGCTTGGCATTGGGTTTATATTTCCATTGTAAAGCACCCAACCAATTTCCCCAAACGGTCTGTAATCGGCTTTTCCCTACTGTATTGGGAATAGTTGAAGCAGATTCTGCCCATAAATTCATGTAATCATCTCCTTGATAAAAGTTGGCGGATAAAGTGTGTTTTTCATTTAAGTTATAAGTGAATTTTCCATTAATATCATGAAAACCATAGGCAAAAGTAAAATCATTGCCACCAGAAAGTGTGGTACCTAATGCATAGAGCCCATCAATTAAAGTTTTTCTGGCACTGAGCATGTAAGTTGCTTTTTTATTTAATGCAGGTCCTTCCACCATCAGACTTGTTGCCATGGGACCAATACTGAAATTCCCTTTAAATTCCTCTGCATTTCCCTCATATTGAGAAAGACTGATTATGGAAGATAGCTTACCGCCATATCGGGCAGGAAAACCATCTTTGTGAATTTCCATGGAATTAATCATATCAGGATTGAAAACGGAGTAAAAGCCTCCTAAATGATTGACATAAATCAAAGGTATATTATCGATCATGTATAAGTTTTCTCCAGGACTTCCTCCACGAACAATCAATTGGCTACTCCCTTCATTCTGGGCTGTGATGCCAGGGAATAATTGCACTGCTTTTAAAACATCCGGAGCTGCGCCTATTGTGGGTATATTATTGAAATCCTTAGATTTAAGCTGAGTCATGGGTTGGAAAATATCCCTTACACCCGTCACTTTGACTTCTTTTAATTCTGTATTCGTTTTCAGATCAATGAATAAATTTTGGCTGTTTTCACTTACTTCTATCATTTGACTTTTGTAACCAGCATAAGAAATTCTCAATGAGTCTTTAATATTTGCTTTTAAGCTAAAATAGCCATTATGGTCACTAATTTCTCCCTTTTTTGTATCAATATTGATGATATGCGCACCAATTAATTTCTCCTTTCCTGCTGCATCCCTAACGTATCCCGAAACATTAACTTCCTGAGAGAAAGCATGCTCGCAGCTGATTAATATAAATAAACTTAAGCTAAAGGTTTTAATCCAGTTCATTGGTCAAAATAGTTTTCGGTTCCGGAGGGATATATAGTGTCTGTTTTCACAAAGGAATAACCCGCATTGATTCCATAAGCTCCTTCTATATTATTAAAATTGGAAATAGCAGCCTGGTTGCCTGAACCTATAATAGGATAGCGGCTATTTTCATATTGATAATTTTGCTTTAGGAACTCATAATACGCTTCATTTAGTGTCCATAATTCAACCACTAAAGGAACGACTTCAGAAACCCAAGGCTCATCATTACTTCTGGGGGCAACACCAGCAGTATAATTCATTAAGACTTCCTGACTGTTTCCAGTCATTAACTCATTGGAGAATAAAGGAAAAGGCACACCTTCATTTAACAAAATAGGATCTTCAATTTTAAAGATTTCGAATCTGTTATCATCTTCAAATTCATAATCATAAATTTTTAAAAGACGAATATTTACATAAAAATAGTCCTTTGATGGATTATTTGGGACTTCTATTTTAATGGCAGGATGACTTACCCCTTCATCATCAGTACCAGCCACATCAATATGTTCGATATTCAAAATAGGCTGAGGAGGCGGTATGGTTTGATTAAAACTGCTTTTATGTTCACCAGAAGAATCAAATATATCAAAGTGATAATCCTTAGATGTTTCAATCTGTTGATTCAACTTGTAGCTAGCCGAATTTTCATCATAACTCAAATCAAAAGTTTCATTTTCAACATTTAACTGAACTACTGCATCTTCAACTGGGGGATTTCCTTCACCATTTACGGAAGTGGTTTTGGTTATTTCTACTTCAATACTATCGCCTGCCACCATAATATTATTAATGACCCAGTCATCATTGAAATCAGAGAAATCATCTTCCAATAATTTTATGCAAGAACTAAAGCAAAGAAAACTTATTAAAAAGCAGGTAGAAATTAATTTATTCATCTTCAAAATTTTATACTTAAACCATATCTAAATTTAGCAGGTGCTCTGTAATTATATTCCGCATAAATACCCCAATGTTTATAAAGATGATAAGCCAAGCCTCCACCTATATCATAAAATAAAAAATGTTCTTTTTGTCGAAATGAATTATCCGGAACAGGAGAATAGCGTCCTCCTACCTTTGCATTGATATATAAATCTAATCGGAAACGATGTCCTTCTTTGAGGAAAAGCTGTAATGGATGGAAATTGCTTTGGACTCCATAAATAAAAGCACGTGTAGAACCTTCAACAAATCGAGGTGCATCAGGCGGTGGATTAACCCATTCGTAAAGGTAAAAATCGGGATGAGAGGCTAAATAAGTGCCTACTTCAAAAAATTTAGCTAGTCCTCTATTATATTCTAGTTGGAAATAATGGGAGCCTAGGAAGCCGTAATAACTATGAGAAGCTTTGATGTTATTCCGTCCTTCCAATCCATTTTGAGCATATGAGTTTTCAAAGGATATAATGAGAAGGACAAATATTAATAAGATTGAATACAGCTTTTGGTTCATGACATATAATAAACCTGCAAGCTAAAGGATTTATTGCGTGACTTAGAAGTTTAGTCGTGAAAAATTTAAGAAATTAATTCAATGTCGTTTAGTTAAGCTTTTATAAAGCCTCATCCTTTTTCCTTCTCCTACTAGAGAAGGAAATCAGTCTTAACTAAACGACATTGCTGTAAGATTTATAAAGTTACCATTCCATTGGGACTTCCATCAGCAGCATTTCAGAATCTGCATTTGCTTTGATAATTACTTCCTCCAGATTTAACAAACCTATTCCATCACGCTTTTCCAATTTTTCACCTCCGATTTCAATTTCCCCTTCAAGTAAGAATAAAAACAGTCCATTATCCTTTTTCTTCATTTCATAAGTTTGCTCAAATCCCTTTTCGAAATCTGCTAAATGAAACCAAGCATCTTGTTGAATCCAAGTATCCAAGCCTCCCTCTTTCGGGGAAACCACCATTTGGAAACTGTTTTTTCTATCCGCCACAGGATAATGAACCTGTCCATATCGAGGCTCAATATTTTCCTTATTTGGAAATACCCAGATTTGTAAAAATTCAGTTCCGATATCTTTATTCGGATTATATTCTGAATGCATAATGCCTGTTCCGGCAGACATCACCTGAACGTCTCCTTGCTTTATGGTAGCTTGATTTCCCATGCTATCTTCATGCGCCAAGTCCCCTTTTAAAGGAATAGAAATGATTTCCATGTTCTCATGCGGATGCTTTGGAAAACCTGTCCCACTTGTAATTTTATCATCATTCAGAACCCTCAAAGCACCAAAATGAATTCTATTTGGATCGTAATAAGAAGCAAAACTAAAGGTATGATGGGTATCTAACCAACCATGATTAGCATGTCCTCTTGAATCTGATTTATAAATTATTTTTTCCATTATTCTAAATTTATATGTAGATACATGTAATTACGGGACTAAGGAAAAGTTGTGTCATTTTGATGAAAATAAATTTTTAATTATCATCTCGCTTTAAAGAGAACCAAATGAAGCTGGAATTAAGGAACAAACTTAAAAGTGTAAGCTTACTTATAGCCACAGGTAATATTGAAAAAATTGAATACCCGGATCAATTGGATTTTCAAAAGCATGAACCAAGACAATTTGCCGGTTTTAATAATGCCAATAACATTAAATTTTATTTACAAGGACATGATAATACTTTAAAAGAATTTAAGTTTTACAATTCAGGTTTTGACTTTAGGGAAGGGCATACAATCAGCATTATAACATCATCAAAAACTTACCTTCACAGAATTGTAATTAACCATAATACGCAAAGATATTGGTTAACCAATTCTAAGTCTATATCATCAGAATCAATATGGGAAAAACATACTTTTATATTCATATTGCTTTCCCTCTACTTTGGATTGTTCTTTTCTTTATATTTTTTAATGATTCCCCATTTCGAGAACCAAAATATTGTACTGATGGGAATAATAGGCATTGCACTGCTAACTGCTTTACTCGTTTTACCAAAAATTTACAGCTTATTTAAAATAAATAGGAATCAGTTTCTATATGAAAAGAGGTTTCGACCACAATTAAAGGCAATCGCCAGAAAACTTTTGAATGACTCAGCTTAAATTTATAGCTAATCCAAAAACCTTCACTTTAGTAATTTTTTAGGTTCAATATAGAAATAGCACAATAATTTAACTTTTTTAGTAATTTCAAATGACCCAAAATTTCTGACTAAAATCAATTTTTCGAAATCCACTTGGCAAAACTATATTATTTATTAAGATTATTTTATAATTTTAATCATTCAGATAAAAAAACCATAAATAATGAATATGTATTTAAGATCAATAGTATTTGTAGCCTTATTGGCTGTGGCAGCATGTAGTCCACAAAAGAAAGAAAAAGAGGAAAGTAATTCAGAAGCTTTTGACAAAGCACAAAAAGAAGTTAAGGAAAAAATATCTGGAGTAGTAAAGGAAATGCCGGCTCCTTCTGAAGTTCCTTACTTATTAATGGAAACAGGTGCTGATTTCGATGAAAGCTTACTTCACAGTTTAAGCCATGTGGAAAACTATAGTAAGAATAATGAAGCAGCAGTGAATTTAGGCATTTATGCGACTGATGTTGCGTATTTAAGTGCTTATGAGAAATCACAAAAGGCATTAAACTATCTCACAGAAATCAGACCATTAGCGGATCAATTGGCATTATCCGGTTCATTTGACCCTAAAACTGTAGAGCGTTTTGAAGCTAATCTTTCCAATACGGATTCTTTGGCTATGATTGTTAATGATGCTATTAATAATGCTGATGATCATTTAAGAAAAACAGATCGTCCTAAAGTTGCGGCTTTATTATTGGCAGGTTCATTTATTGAAGGTCTGTACATTGCCACTGCATTAGTGGAAAATTACCCTGACGAGCTACCTGATGAAGCTAGATCATTGATTTTGATTCCTTTGGTTGATGTTATTATCAAACAAGAAGAGCCATTAATTGATCTAATTGAATTATTAGAAAGTGTTGATCAAGATGATTATATCAAAACATTAATTAAGGACTTGAAAGGTTTAAAAACACAGTATAAAAAACTAGACGTCCAAAAATTAATGGACGAAGGTAGAGGCGGAGAATTATTAAAAGATGAAGCTTTAGATAATATTACCAATCAAATGGGTAAAATCAGAGATGATGTAACCGGATGATTTCTCATTAAAACCAAACATATAGAAAAGGGCTGATTTTTAGAGGCAATGCCTTTACAATCGCCCTTTTTTGTTTAATTCTAGCCTTACATTTCTCATAAATCATACTAATATTCTTAGCTAAGCCATGAGTGAAAACCTACTAAAAGCCTTACTGGAATTATTTGCCATCATTGCCAAAGAGGGTACTGTTACCGAGGATGAGCGAAATAATGTGAAAAAATTCCTTGACGATACACTTTCTGAAGAATCTGCTGAGCGCCACCTTAAAATGTTTGATGAATTTGCTCAATCGGAGGAGGGCACTGATAGGAATGAAAAAATTGCTCGTATCTGTAAAAAAATTAATGAGGAGTTTACCTACCCTCAAAAAATCATACTTGCGCTTCAGCTTATTGAGCTCATTTTGGCTGACGGAGAAATTGCCGATGAAGAAACTGAAATTCTTGATGATGTAAGTGAAAAAATAAAACTCCCCGCTGAAATCATTGCTTATATTCAAGCTTTTGCGCTGGCTAAAAATATTGAAGACTTCGAATCCGATAAATTTCTGATAGTAGCAGAAAATAATGATCAAGTTCCTGATTCCACTTATTTTATTCAAGAAGATCATTTAGAAGGCTTTTTAGCAGTTTTAAAGCTTTCAGGTACGGAAATGTATTTTGTGAAATATTTAGGGAATGCTCAGCTCAGTATGAACGGTATTCCTTTAAGGAAAAATGCTATCACACTTTTCCCATCTGGCAGCACAATAAAAGGCGAAAAATCACAAACTATATTCTACAGTGATGTAGCCAGTCATTATAAAACCGATGACAATACTCCCAACATCTCATTTGTAGCAGAAAATATCAGCTTCACATTTCCAAATGGACATAAGGGGCTTCATAATGTGAATATAGCCGAAGATACAGGAAGACTGGTTGGCTTAATGGGAGCTTCAGGCTCAGGAAAATCCACTTTGCTAAATGTGCTAAACGGAAATGAAAAACCTACAGAAGGCAAAGTAGAAATCAATGGAATAAACATCCATGAAAACCCAGATGCCATTAAGGGAACAATCGGCTATGTACCTCAGGATGATTTATTGATAGAGGAATTAACCGTTTATGAAAACCTATATTATGCCTCTAAGCTTTGTTTTGATGACAAACCAGAAGCTGAAATTGAAGAATTAGTTTCCAAAACCTTGGCTTCATTGGGATTATCAGAAACCAAACATTTGAAAGTAGGCTCCCCTTTGGACAAAACCATTAGTGGAGGACAAAGAAAAAGGCTGAACATCGGTTTGGAATTATTGAGAGAGCCTTCCGTGCTTTTTGTAGATGAGCCAACTTCTGGTTTATCGTCCAGGGATTCTGAAAACATTATGGATTTGCTGAAAGAACTAAGCCTGAAAGGCAAAATGGTTTTTGTGGTGATCCATCAGCCCTCATCTGACATTTTCCGCATGTTTGATAAGTTGGTGATTTTAGATGTGGGAGGTTTCCAAATCTATTATGGCAACCCTGTTGAAGCCGTTTTATATTTTAAAAATCAGATCAATACCATTGATAAAGATCAGGCGGCATGTATAGAATGTGGAAACGTAAATCCTGAGCAGATTTTCAATATCATTGAAACCAAAGTGGTAAATGAGTACGGAAAAGCCACAGATGAAAGAAAAATCAGCCCAAAAAAATGGTTTAGCCTATTTGAAAACCAACTCAATATTCCAAAAGTTGAGAATCCTGACCCATTGCCAGAACCTGAATTAAGAATACCGAATTGGGCAAAACAAGTGGGCTTATTTTTCCGAAGGGATTTTAAATCCAAATTAGCCAATAGGCAATATTTGTTAATCAATTTGTTAGAAGCACCAATATTGGCTATGCTATTGGCTTATATCATTCGCTATTATCCTGAGAATGAAAAAAACGAATATTTATTTATAGACAACCTTAATATTCCTGCCTTTTTCTTCATGAGCATTATTGTAGCCCTGTTTATGGGGCTCACAGTTAGTGCGGAAGAAATCATAAAAGACAGAAAAATATTAAAGCGGGAATCCTTTTTGCATTTGAGCAGAAGCAGTTACTTATTCTCTAAAATTGGAATACTTTTCCTTTTCTCTGCTGTTCAGACTTTCACTTATGTGATAATAGGAGATTTGATCCTTGAAATAGACGGTATGAGCATAACTTATTGGGCGATTTTATTCACCACAGCTTGCTTTGCCAATATGTTGGGCTTGAATATTTCCTCAGCTTTTAATTCCGCCATTACGATTTATATTTTAATACCAATTTTGCTTATTCCACAACTTATTTTAAGTGGTGTAGTGGTTAAATTTGATAATTTAAATCCACAAATTACGACCCCTGACCAAGTGCCACTAGTTGGCGAATTAATGGCTTCACGCTGGGCATTTGAAGCTTCAATGGTAGCTCAATTTAAGTCAAATGAATATACAAAACCGTTCTATAAATTAGAGAAGCAAATGGCGCAATCAGAATATAAAACGGTTTACTATTTACCAAAGCTGGAATCAAAGTTGGAATTCCTGAAAAATAATATGGATAATAGGGAAGACCCTGAATTTGAAGAAGCTATAACTCTTTTAAAAAGAGAAATAGGACTGGAACTGGAAGTGGTAGGAGAAGATAAATTTGATGCTTATCACAAATTGACCGTGGATAAATTTGATGATTGGACGGCTGATAAAACAGAATCCTTTTTAAACACTTTAGGGAGATTTTATAATAATTTATTCAATGAAGCGAATAACAAAAAGGAGAATGCAATTTTTATGCTGACTAAAAGTCCTGAAAAGAAAAAGCAGTTCGAATACCTGAGGGAAAATTACTATAATAAAACAGTAGCCAATTTGGTCAAAAACACCAATGATGCGAATAGGATTATTGAATATGACGGAAGATTAATCCAGAAAATCTATCCTGTTTTTATGGAGCCACAGCCGGATCATGCATTAGATTTCAGAACTCAATTCTATGCTGGTGAGAAGCATTTTGCTGGTTATATTTTCAATACTTTGCAGTTTAATCTGGCAGTCATTTGGTTGATGAGTATTATTTTGTTTGTAACGCTTTATTATGATGTATTAAGGAAAATCGTGACTTTTAAAAAGCCTTTTTGATTTAACCACAAAGTTAAACGAAGATTCCGCTAAGTTTCACAAAGTAGATTCAAAACAATTTGATTTAAAATCAATTTATAGAACATGAAAAACATACTACTCTATAGCTTTTTAAGCTTAACCATTTTTGCTTGTCAGCCATCCGAAAAAGCTGAAGATAAACAAGAAACCGCTACAGAAAATGAGCCTGCTTTCGATGTTGAAAAATCAGATCAAAAGGCTATTAAGCTTGCCGATAAGGTAATCGCTGCTCATGGCGGGGAAGAAAACTGGAATGATACTCGTTACATTTCATGGAATTTTTTGGGTGCCCGTGATTTGATTTGGGATAAGTATACTGGTAATGTTCGAATCGATTTTCCTTCTGAAAAATCCACTTATCTTATTAATATTAATCAAGATACTGGCAAAGTTAAAATTGGAGATAGAGAATTAACGAAAGCTGATTCTTTAGATCAATACATTGAAAGAGGAAAGCAAATTTGGGTAAATGATTCCTATTGGTTGGTTTTCCCCTTTAAATTGAAAGACCCGGGAGTGCAATTAAAATATGTGGGACAAGACACTACCAAAAATGGTGAAGAAGCTGAAGTGATCAGCCTTACTTTTGAAAAAGTAGGATTTACACCTCAGAATAAATACAAAGCTTATATTGATCCTCAATCTCATTTAATGTTGCAATGGGATTTCTATAGAAATGCATCTGATAGTGCTGCTAGTTTTCAAAATATTTGGACTGATTATCAGAAATATGGAGAAATCAAGCTTTCATCAGGCAGGGATGAAAGAGAGCTGGGAAATATTAAAGTAGCACAGGAATGGGATTATAAAGTTTTTGAGGAGTTTTAACCCGCATTATTCATGAAAAGGGTATGAAAAATGAAGATAATAAATTTAAAATAATTGATTATCAATAGATTACACAAGGGTTAACCCCGATAATTTATAAAAACCTAATAGCCCAAATTTGGGTGTTTTAAAATTCATGTTTTAATATAAAATTGTAATGTAATTATCTAATAATCGGGTTTTTATAAATTGTCTGTCCTTCGGACGAAAAATTCATATGAATTTTTCGGGTTAAAGAAGCCCCGTCATCCTATAAAAATCATAGAGACTGATTCTAAAGGCTTCTTTGGTATCTGAATCGGGAAAAAGTGGAGTTTTTTGGTTCTCAATCGAGATGAAAAATTCCACTTCTTCTGTCATTTTATTATAGACTTTTGAGACAAATAGCATTTCATCTCTTCTTTTAATTCCTTCTAATGCAATTTTCCCGCTTTCATCAGACTCCAGAGCTTTCCATTCGACAGTTAGTCCTTCTTTTTTAAAACGCTCCGCCATTTCAATGATAGGATAAACTCTGTTCACTTTCCAATTCACCACCAAGGAGACATTGAAATAAAAATCTGTGGTGTCTTGCTGTCGATCTTCATGGCGGTAAATTCTCCAACCTCCTTCTTCCATCACTTCCAAATCATACTGTGTTTGTCGCATATTTCTGAAAAAGATATAAGCATCATCAGTATAACTGAACCTTAACTTATCCATTTCCACTTTTTTAGAAGTGTTAACTGAGCAAGCCAAATAGGATAAAAAGAAAAGTATAAAGAATTTCTTCATGCTAAAGGAAACTGAAAATGGGTAATCAAGTTCTAATTTAGCTTATTTCTTTGCCCTATAGCCTTTTGGTACCATGGGCTGACCTTGGTCATAAGCATTGATATAAAAAGTATCTGCTTCTTCCTTTTTGCCTTTGGGGTAAACAATCCATACATCTAATAGCCCGAATTTTTGATCTGCCCCTATGGTTTTACTGTTTAAGGTTTTAAACGGACAACAACTTTTCACTCTTTCATATTCAATTGGAGTGCCATCCTCCAATTCGAGTGCATTTAAAAATCTCATTCGGTTTTTTCCTCCTTCATGGTGATTGGTAACGCCCACAAAAATGGGTTTTTTTTCACTTCTTCCGTAGGATTTATCATTAGTAGAAATTCCTAAATAAATGGTAGAGTCATTCAGCATTTCATAGCTTTCCACTGTGTTTTTCTTCACGGTATATTCAGGATAATCCTGATCAAATTTGCTAGGAGGTGGTTTGCAAGCAAAAGTTAAAATCCATAAAAATAAAATGGAGGCGGTTTTATTGTTCAGTAAATAATTCATCTATAGAATTGTTTTCGGTTAAATCGTTTAACATTTTCTGGTTAATAGGATTAACAGGCATGGAATTAACATCATCAAAGGAAATGTCCAGTCTTTTCGTGGGTTCTAGTTCATAGATATCATAATCATGTCCAGCGCCATCTCGCCAACTTATTTTTTCATAATCCCTGTTTTCTATTATGTACCATTCGTTGACTTGTTTGACAAAGCCAGTTTTAAAACCTGAATCAAATGCTTCTTTCATATTTGCAACTCCACTTAACCTACTTGCATTATTGCCAACCGCTGCATCTCGAATATATTGAACATAATATTTTCCATCATCAGGGTTTTGTTTCCATTGAATTAAATAATGTGAGCGAATGCTTTCACTGATAGTTTGAGCAGTGAAAATGCTTCTTTTTTCTCCTTCTACTAATTCCTGAATCTTATCAAACTGTACAATTGCGTAATCGTCTTTACAGATAATCATTTTTGCCACGGGTCTGATACTATTTTTAAAATAAAGTCTTGAAGAATCTTCAATTACCGTCTTAATTTCTATATACTCTTTTCCATTGTTTTTGAATTGGTTGACTATTTCAAAGTAATTTTCTTTTATAAAAGCATCATAAAGTAATCTTTGAGGGTGCTCTCTCCTTTCATCTGAGATAGCATTGCATAATAGATAGTCATTCAAATCTGAATTTTTGGTTCCTTTTGGTTTGGTTGGATTAGATTTATTAACAGTATATGGCCCTAAATCCTGATAAAGCCAATTTTGCAGTGATTGATGCCAACTAATATCTCTATCGTCTTTTGTTTGGCGTTTTCTTAATATTTCGTAACGAGTATCTTCCGATTTTCTATTGATTCCTCGCTCACTTAAAAGGACTATGGCATCTAGCATCCTGGCATAAGTAGTATCTCGAATTGTGGCTTCTCTATAAAAAGCAATTTGGGAGTGCTTTTTTCTAGGATAGTTCTTTCGGATATTTTTAATGGCTTTTTCCACATACCAAGTTGCAGAATCGAAGGTGCCTTTCACTAAAACCTCATCCATGGAAATTTTGCTGCTCTTCAAAATGAAGGTCTGCATTCCATCAAAATTCAATTCTCGAATGGCTATGCTATTACTTTCATAGCCAATCGAGCTAATATTTAAATTATTATACCCCTTTTTAATTCTTAAATTGAAAAATCCAGAATCATTCGTGATGGTTCCATACGAACTATTATCTAATTGTATATGAGCATAAGGAATGGGTTCTTTGTTTTCATTCAACAGCCTACCCGATAAATTCTGGGCTGATAGCGCATAGCTATTGATAAAATACAATAGACAGAGAATTATTTTGTGGTTCATTTAATAGGTTGATTTTGTTTTTTTAATTCCTCAAAGAAAGTAAAAGATGGCAAGAGAGAAAAATAAAATTAACAACTAACCTATTAGTAAATTTGTGAACAAATTATTATCCTTGCTCTGTAGTAATTAAAAACTTTGAGATTGAACCTTGATTTTATGGAATCTACCACGCCCATTTTAAGTATAAGAAATCTATCCCTTTCCATAGGAAACCAACATATTTTGGAAGATCTCAATTTTTCAATGGAGCGAAATTCAATTCTGAGTATAATCGGGGAAAATGGAAGTGGCAAAACTTCTCTCATCAATATTTTATCAAAAACTTATACCAATCATAATGGAATTGTTCGCCTTAATGAAAAGAATATTTTACTCTATCCAAAGTCTGTTTACAATCAAATATTGGGCTCATTAATTGGTAATGCCAGTGTTTATCCTCATTTAAGCATAAAAGAAAACTTGAATTATGTAGCTAAACTTTACCAATTAAAAGAAAGTAGGGTGTCAGAAATACTGGATTTAATAGATCTTTCTGATGAGATAAATAAAAAAGTGAAAGCTATTTCAATGGGGATGAGGCAAAGGCTGGGATTAGGAATTGCTTTTTTACATAATCCAGAACTGATACTGTTAGATGAACCTACCAACGGGCTAGATCAAGCTGGGGTGAAAGATTTAATAGCCCTCATAAAAATATTAAATCAGAATCACGGGGTCAGCTTTCTGATTGCGAGCCACAATTTTGATTTTTTAGATAAGCTTCAACCAGAAATCCTCGCCCTTAAAAAAGGGAAGATTGTTTTTCATCAAACCTTAAAAGAAAGTAACGAACCGCTAACTATCAATTCCATTTATAATGAATACTGCTAATCAATTAAAGACACAAAAGACACTTCTACTTACGGAGTTTTATAAAGTCAGAAAATACAAGCCTCTGTGGATTATTTTCGGAGTATTAGCGGTGCTACTAATTGGCATATTCATCAATCAAATTAGTCTCAGCGAACAGAGATTTAACATGATGTTTGGGCAATCTAGACTTCCGAATAAATGGATTTTCATGTATGATAATTATCTTATGGTAATTTCATTTTTGCTACCTTCTTTGATTGGTTTGATTGTAGCAAGCTCAATTTATATGGAAATAGCTGCCAATGGCTATTCTTTATTAAATCGCTCACCTTACTCGCTTTTTAATTTTGATGCAATAAAAATTTTAAGCCTAATTTTAATCTCTATAGTTTTCTGCATGGTTGCAGGCGTATTTATTATATTATTTTCCGAACTCACATTTATGTTAAAACCAGGATTTCAAATTGATCCTGAAAAACGTTCTCACTTCTATTTAATTAAATTTATACCGCGATATTTCCCTTATCTTATAAGCCTTTGTGCTTTCTATTATTTATTATCATTACTAGTTAAAAATTTTACAGTTTATATGAGCTTGATTATTATCCTGCCATTTTTAACAATATTAATATTCCCTGATATTTTTAACTTAATGATATATCCATTTTATGAGCAGAGTATTTACTACTCAGATGGAAGTCCAATTCGAATGCGCCTCCAATCTTTCCCAAGTATTGATTTTCATAAAATAAATGTAGTCTACATTATTATTTTTCCATTATTGACATATTTCATAAGAGAAAGATCAAAGAAGTAGGTCGTTAGCTATCAATGTCGTTTAGTTAAGACGGATTTCCTTCTCTATTAGGAGAAGGATTAAGGATGAGCAATTATCTTCTCCTTTGGAGAAGAATTAAAGATGAGGCTTTAGCTTAACTAAACGACATTGTCTTATATATTCTTAATAGACTTGGATGTTTCATTAATCAATTCCCAAGCCTTTTCCAAATGATCTTTTGTCAAATCAGGATGTCCGCCTACTAATCTTAAGGTATATTTTCCATTTAATTTGGTGTGGGTAATGAAGATTTTGCCTGTGGCATTAATGCTTTTCAATAATTTCTCATTGAATGCATTCAACTCCTCTTCATTCATCTTGCCATCATTATATCGAAAACAAAGCAAATTAACGGAAACTGGAGCCAACATCTCGAAATTTTCAGATGTTTCAACTTCACTTTTCAGCCATTGTGCCCATTCGCAATGATTTCTAATAATAGTTCTTAAATTTTCTGCACCAAAGCTTCGCAACATAAACCACAATTTCAAAGCCCGAAATCTTCTGCCTAACTGAATATGCCAGTCACGATAGTTATTGACCTCATGATCTAAATCTGTTTTTAAATATTCGGGAGTAATGCTGTATGCTTGCGTTAAGGATTTAGGGTCTTTCACATAATATAGACTGCAGTCAAAGTTTACAAATAGCCATTTATGCGGATTGAAAACCATACTGTCAGCCAATTCCATTCCTTTGCTCATCCATCGCATTTCGGGGCAAATCAAAGCTGCACCAGAGTAGGCGGCATCAACATGAAACCAAATTTTATACTTATGGGCAATAGTTCCGATTTCTTCTAAAGGATCTACAGCCGTAGTGCCGGTTGTACCCATTGCGCCCAAAACAAATAAAGGCTGAAAACCAGCTGCGAGATCACTTTTTATAGCTTTCCCCAACTCTGAAGGAATCATAGCAAAATTTTCATCCACAGGAATTTTGACCAGATTTTCATAACCAAATCCAGCAGTTTTCACATTCTTATCAATAGAACTATGTGCTTGCTCAGATGCATAAATTCGATATTGAGGCATTCCCGCAAATCCTTTTTCATTGATTTGAAAATCAGAAGCTTTTTCTCTTGCAGTTATAAGCGCATTGAAAGTACCTGTGGAAGCAGTGTCTTGAATGGAGCCAGTCCAATCAGTTGATAAACCTAATAAATCCCGCATCCATTCCATCATGCGGTCTTCCAATTCGGTGGCAGCTGGAGAGGTAAGCCACACCATTCCTTGCGTGCCTAAAGTGCTCATTAACATTTCCCCTAAAATGGAAGGCTTGCTTTTAGAAGCCGGAAAATAGGCGAAGAAATTTGGGCTTTCCCAATGCGTGATGCCGGGCATAATTTTATCCTCAAAATCCTTGAAAATTGCTTCGAATGCTTCAGGTTTCTCAGAAAAACTTTTGGGTATTTGATCTTTTATTTCTCCCGGCTTTACTTGAGCCATCACCGGGTATTGTGCTACATTATCTAAATAATCCGCCATCCAATCAACCATGGAATGTGCATGCTTTCTAAATTCTTCTGAGTTCATAAAATTAATTCAGCGTTTCAATGATTTAAAAATAGGGAAAAATGAAGGGGCATCATGAAATCAAGTATATTTTTCTCAAGTAAGATGGATTTTCTTAACTTAATTTCATTGTCCTGGCCCATGGTTGTGTCTTCACAACCATTTAAAGAGGCAGATACATCAGAATGTTTTAGCTTTTCCATTGCATTTGTGAAGGCCTGTCTACCCAGGCAGGCACAAATGCGGGCGAGAGAGTGATAGTGGGCTCTAACCTGCCTGATCCGCAGTAAGGGTCGCAAAGTTTTCGCAAGACTATTAGAATCTATATAATGATTTAAAAATAGGGGAAAACGAAATTGCTAAAGCTTCATTTTTTGAAAAATTAGCTCATTAACCAAATTCTTTCCTCAAATTATATTTATCATTAAATTAAGCCGTTAAATTTGTTATATGAATTTATTCAAAAGCATTATTCTCTCAATTGTAGTATCAATTTTATTTTTAGCCTGCGAAGCGGATTATTATCCTAAACCCAATGGCTTCAACAGAATCGATTTGCCTGATCATGAATATAAAGCCTTGCCCGATTCATTTCCATATAGTTTTGAGTATTCTGCCCATGCTAAAATATTACCTGATTCCTCTTATATCCGAGAGCGATATTGGTTTGCATTATTCTATCCTGAATTTATAGCTGAGGTTCATATCACCTACAAATCACTTGATAATAATCGAGATAGCTTAAGGGCAAATATTGATGATGCTTATAAATTGACTACCAAACATCAAATCAAAGCCAGTTCTATACAGGAAACTATTCTAACCACACCTTCTGGAAAAAAGGTTTCCATAGCCGAATTGAAAGGAGATGTACCGAGTCAGTTTCAATTTTACACTACGGATTCTACTGAGCATTTTTTAAGAGGGGCCTTATATTTTCGAACTGCCACTGAAAATGATTCATTAGAGCCTGTAATAGAATACGTCAAAAGGGATATCATTCATAGTTTGAATACTTTAGAGTGGGATTAAAATGACCTCCTTTTTCAAAACACCTATAGAATTCCTGAAAGGTATGGGACCAAAAAAGGCAGCCCACTTGAATAAGGAATTAAAAATATTCACTTATGCCGATTTATTACAGCATTATCCTTTTAGGTATGAGGACAGGACTAAGTTTTATAAAATAAGAGAGCTGCAGGGAGAAATGTCCAATGTGCAAGTGAAAGGACAAATCCGTTCTAAGCAACTGGTTGGAATTGGGCGTAAACAGCGATTGGCAGTACAATTTGCAGATGAAACGGGTGTAATGGAATTGGTTTGGTTTAGCGGCATTAATTGGATCAGCCCAAAACTAAAAACCGGGGTGGATTATGTGGCTTATGGTCAGCCTAAGCGCTTTGGAAGTAAATACACCATGGCGCATCCTGAATTGGAAGTGCTAACTCCTGCTCTTGCAAAAAATGAATTTCTGCAGCCGGTTTATTCTATTACCGAAACTTTAAGAAGAAAGTATTTAGACAGTAGAGCCATTTTCAAGTATCAAAAAATTTTATTGAAAGAGGCTTACAACCGAATACCAGAAACGCTCCCACCTCATATTTTGCAGCAATATGGCTTTCTGGCAAAGAAAGATGCCGTGGTTCAAATTCATGTGCCCAAAAATCAGCAATTGCTTCAAAAAGCCCGTTTCCGAATGAAGTTTGATGAATTCTTTTTTATGCAGCTTCGATTGTTGATGCAAAAAAAGGTCAGACTTGAAAAATTCAAAGGGCAATTACTTCAAAAAACAGACTTACTAACTGAATTTTATCAATCTCACTTGCCATTTGAATTGACAGATGCTCAGAAGAAAGTGATCAAAGAAATCTTTGGGGACTTTAAAAGCGGCAAACAAATGAATCGCTTATTGCAAGGCGATGTGGGAAGCGGAAAAACCATTGTAGCTTTTATTTCGGCACTCATTGCAATTGATAGTGGAGCACAAGTTGCTCTAATGGCGCCTACTCAGATTTTAGCAAACCAACATTATGAAGGCTTAAAAGAATTTGCAGATAAAATTGGAGTGACCATCGCTTTATTGACAGGTTCTACCAAAACTAAAGCCAGAAGAGAGATTCATGAAAATTTAAAATCGGGGGATCTAAAAATATTGGTAGGGACCCATGCGCTTTTGGAAGAAGTGGTTCAATTTCAAAATTTAGGTTTGGCTATAGTGGATGAACAGCACCGCTATGGCGTGGCGCAAAGGGCTCGTTTATGGAAAAAGAATGAGAATTTTGTGCCTCACGTCTTGATTATGACCGCCACTCCAATTCCCAGAACACTATCTATGTCAGTTTATGGTGATTTGGATATTTCCATAATTGATGAATTACCGAAAGGAAGAAAACAAATCAAAACTATTCATCAATATGATGCCAATCGGCTTAAATTAAATGGATTTCTAAAAAAGGAAATAGAAAAAGGTAGGCAAGTATATGTGGTTTATCCATTGATTGAAGAATCTGAAAAATTGGATTTGAAAGATTTGATGGACGGCTATGAAAGTATTGCCAGAGCATTTCCTGAATACCCGATCAGTATTGTGCACGGAAAAATGAAAGCAGCCGATAAGGATTTTGAAATGGCTCGATTTGTAAAAGGAGAAACCAAAATAATGGTGGCTACTACTGTAATTGAAGTGGGCGTTAATGTGCCCAATGCCTCAGTTATGGTAATTGAAAATGCAGAGCGATTTGGCTTGGCACAATTGCATCAGCTGCGAGGTAGAGTAGGGCGTGGTGCCGAGCAATCCTATTGTGTATTGGTAACAAGCTACAAATTAAGTAAGGAAGCCCGAACAAGAGTTGATACCATGGTTCGCAGCACAGATGGTTTCGAAATTGCTCAAGTAGACATGAATTTAAGAGGGCCAGGAGATATGATGGGCACACAGCAAAGCGGACAATTGGATTTATTAATTGGAGATTTAAGAGAAGATGAACCCATTTTATCCATTGCAAGGCAAAGTGCACAAGCTATTATAGCTAAAGATCCCAATCTTGAATCGGAAGAAAATGCCTTAATTAGACAGCAAGTAGAAAGCCAGAAAAAGAAGAATCTTAATTGGAGTAGGATTTCATGAAATGAACATAAATATTCCAGAAACAAAAGGAAAGCCTAAGGCTTTATTCTTTTAACCACAAAGCTCCTCTAAGATTTACACTAAGCTTCACAAAGTAACAGCTAAAGCTGTTGTTAGGCTCACTAATATACCAAATTGATCAATTAAGCAATATTAACGTATGTTTGATTCCTTTTTAGATAGGAATTCATGGTAAAGAATTCAGCTTTACCTGACTCTGCCTATGTGACCTTTGTGAAAGCCTCTGTGCAACTTAGTGGTTAAAGCACCAGTAGCCTTTGGCTACCCTTTTGTGGTGGAAAGTGATCAGTTTATCTTTTTATATTGAATTTCCTGATTTTTAATTACATTTGCATCCCTAAGAATGAAAAGAAAAAATAACATAGGATCAATTAAGCAATCAGGAAGCCTAATATTTGGACTGGCAATGGCTGTGTTGTTATTTTTTCAGCAACCTTATGTAGCTGATATTTCTGATAAGGTTGAGAAAACTGAGCAAAATGAAAAAG
The DNA here is from genome assembly GCA_051747245.1 of Bacteroidota bacterium. Taxonomy (GTDB): domain Bacteria; phylum Bacteroidota; class Bacteroidia; order Cytophagales; family Cyclobacteriaceae; genus Marivirga. Next base: position 6,403 of record JBNJFX010000026.1, on the reverse strand, counting down.
AAAAGCCTGAAGCAGAATATCGCATGCTGGCTTATGATGTGCTTTTGCCAGTTATGCAATTCAATTTATTCCATTCATTTGATTTATTATTAGAAATCCCTAATCCTAACAAAGAGGATTTCACTATACTAGAATGCGTAGAAAAAGCTTATCACAATTACTTTCATACATTATTTAGGCTCATTATATCACCAAATGCGCCCTAATATAGTAAACTAGTCAATTCAAAATTTTGATCTATTCAGATCATTTATTCAATCAATTTAATATTAATTAAAAATATGAAACTGCGAAAATTCACGGTTTTATAAAATCACTTCAAATACTATAATTAACATGAAAAACAGAGGATTTATCGTGTTTATGACAGCAATTATCACACTTTTGTGTCTTTATTATCTGTCATTCACATTCGTATCAAACGGCATTAAGGATGATGCCACAGCACAAGCTACAGATGAAGCGGGCAATATTGATTATGCCAAAAGGCAGAACTATCTTGACTCGGTTTATACTGTTCCGGTTTATAATTTATTAGGTGCTGAATTTACTTATAAAGAAGTTCAGGACATGGAATTAAACTTGGGACTGGATTTACAAGGTGGTATGCATGTCACTTTGGAAGTTTCCCCAGTTGACATCATCAAAGGACTTAGCGGAAATAATGAGGATGAAGCATTAATAAATGCTTTAGAAACAGCAAGAGAAAGACAAAAAACAAGTCAAAACTCTTTTGTTGATTTATTTTATGAAGCATTTCAGGAAGAAAACCCTGATAAAAAGCTTAGTCAATTCTTTGCTACATCTGCCAACAGAGATAGAATCAGTTTTGATACTGAGGACAGTGAAGTTTTAAGAATCATTCGTTCCGAGGTAGATGATGCCATTGACCGTTCATTTAATATTTTAAGAACAAGGATTGACCGATTTGGTACTTCCCAGCCTAATATCCAAAAATTAGAAAATACAGGAAGAATTCAAATCGAATTACCAGGGGTCGACAATCCTGAAAGAGTTAAAAAACTTTTACAAGGAGTAGCAAAACTAGAGTTCTTACAAGTAATCGAACTCAATGATGTAAATGATGAGTTGACTGCTGCTAACGAACTATTAGTAGAAGAACAAAAAGCCAATAGACAGAATAATTTAGAATCCGAAGATTCCACTGAAACTTCTGAAGAAGAAAGTGGCGACCTTGCTGATTTACTACAAGATGAAGAAACGGATACAACAGCTACAGCAGAAGCAGATACTTCTGATGCAAGTTTAGATTCATTGGAACAGGCGGAGAATGTATCTCCTCTATTTAGTTTAATCAAAAGTCAAGGTGGCTTAGTTTACGAGGTTACGGATACTTCAAAAATTAATGATATTATTGAAAGAGAAGATATCCAGGCTCTATTCCCAAGAAACACAAGATTGATATGGGATGTAAAACCAAGAAAACTGGATGACGGAACTGAATTATTGGAGCTTTACATTGCCAGAACCCAAAGAGGAAATCAAGCTTTATTAACAGGAGAAGTTGTTAATGATGCTAGACAAACATTTGACGAAGTTGGGCAACCGGCTGTTGACATGAGCATGGATGCAACGGGTGCAAGAAAATGGGCTAAAATCACAAGAGAAAATATCAACAATAGAATTGCTATTGTGTTGGATAATTATGTGTATTCAGCACCAGTAGTAAATAGTGAAATCCCGAATGGTAAATCCATTATCCAAGGTAATTTCACAATGGAAGAGGCAAAAGATTTAGCCAATATATTAAAAGCTGGTTCATTACCTGCACCAACCAGAATTGTTGAAGAAGCCATCATTGGCCCGACTTTAGGTAAAGAAGCCAGAGCACAAGGTATTATTTCTATTGTAGCTGGTTTGGCCATGGTATTAATTTTCATGGTAGCCTATTACGCAAAAGGTGGTTTAATTGCCAATATCGCATTGGTATTTAATATCTTCTTTATATTGGGAATATTAGCACAGTTAAATGCGGCTTTAACCTTGCCGGGTATCGCAGGTATAGTATTGACCATCGGTATGTCCATTGATGCCAACGTACTAATTTTTGAGCGTATTAGAGAGGAAATGAGAGGTGGTTCGCCTTTATTAAAAGCCATCACTGCAGGTTATGCAAAAGCATACAGCTCTATTGTAGATGCTAACGTAACCACCTTTTTAACAGGTGCAATTCTTTATTGGTTAGGTCAAGGCCCTGTTAAAGGTTTTGCCATTACATTAATGATAGGTATTGCTTGTTCATTCTTTTCAGCTGTATTTATCACAAGAGTAATTGTGAGCTGGATGAGTAAAAAAGGAGACCAAAGCAAGATTTCATTTACTACTCCATTTTCTAAAAACCTACTAAGCAATATCTCTTTGAATTTCATGAGCAAAAGAAAAATGGCTTATATAGGTTCAGGAATTTTCATTACAATAGGTATCGTTCTAATGATTACAAAAGGACTAACCTTAGGTGTTGATTTCACCGGTGGTAGATCATATATTGTAAGATTTGCTGAGCAAGTGGAAACCACTAGTTTAAAAGTAGCTTTAGATGGCAAGATGGAAGATGCAGGCACCGAAGTAAAAACTTATGGTGCAAACAACATCCTTAAAATCACTACATCTTATCTAGTAAATGAGGAATCTACTGAAGCGGATAATGAGGTTAAAACCAAAATTTTAAATGGTATTTCAGAAGCAACCGGACTCAATTATGTAGACGATGAATCGGCTGTAGATGAAAATAGTTTTACCATTAGCGGTTCCTCAAAAGTGGGGGCAACTATAGCCGATGATATCAAAAATTCATCTCAAGAGTCTGTGATTTTTGCACTGATTGCAATCTTTATCTATATCCTAATCAGGTTTAGAAGATGGCAATTTGGTCTGGGCGCAGTTGTGGCTTTATTCCACGATACTTTATTCGTATTGTCAGCCTTTGCCATTGCAAAAGTATTTGGCTTCTCATTCGAAATTGACCAAGTATTTATTGCGGCAATCCTAACGGTGATTGGTTACTCCATCAATGATACGGTGGTTGTTTTCGATAGGATTAGGGAAACTTTAGGTATTAAATCTAAAGCCACTAATGAGGAAACCTTCAATACGGCTATCAACAACACCATAAGTAGGACATTAATGACTTCAGTTACCACTTTAGTTGTGATTTTAATCCTATTTATATTTGGTGGTGAGGTATTAAGAGGATTCTCTTTTGCTCTATTAGTTGGTATCTTAGTGGGTACTTACTCTTCTGTCTTTATTGCAACTCCAGTTGTACTGGATTTAGCAAAGAGAAAGAAAAAAGCAGTAGAAGCTTAAATTAATAAATATCCAATGTCGTTTTAGGTAATTACCAATAACGACATTGGATTAACATTCATAAAAAAGCCTTTCAGAAATTAATCTGAAAGGCTTTTTACTTTTAAGAGATTTTAGTTTTAAGCTAGAGCTTCCTCCGGATTATCTTCATATTCTGAAACCGGAATACAGCTACACATCAGGTTTCTATCACCATAAGCACTGTCAATTCTGCTAACACTAGGCCAGAATTTGTTATGGCGAACAGATTCTACTGGGAATACAGCTTTTTCTCTAGAATAAGGCAATTTCCATTTTTCAGCTAATGCTACTGTCATAGTGTGAGGAGCATTTTTCATAACATTCTGATCTGCATCTGCTTTTCCATCTGCAATTTCTTGGATTTCCTCTCTAATAGAAATCATAGCGGTGCAGAATTTATCCAGTTCCATTTTACTTTCACTTTCTGTAGGCTCTATCATCATTGTTCCTGGAACAGGAAAAGAAACCGTAGGAGAGTGATAACCATAATCCATCAATCTTTTGGCGATATCTTCTACTTCAACACCAAATTCCTTGAAGGCTCTACAGTCAATAATCATTTCATGCGCAGCACGACCTTTCTGGTTGGTGTAAAGCACAGGATAGCTATCGGCTAATCTCTCTTTAATGTAATTAGCATTTAATATGGCTAATTGTGTGGCTTTCTTAAGCCCATGGCTTCCCATCATGGAGATATAAGCATAACTTATAGCCAAAATACTCGCACTGCCCCAAGGAGCTGATGAGATAGCTGAAATAGCCTGATTGCCACCCGTAGGAACTAAAGGATTGCCCGGTAAGAAATCTTCTAAATGTTCAGCTACACAAATTGGCCCCATGCCTGGCCCACCGCCACCGTGAGGGATGCAGAATGTTTTATGTAAATTCAAATGGCAAACATCAGCCCCAATATTGGCTGGAGATGTTAAGCCTACTTGTGCGTTCATATTAGCACCATCCATATAGACTTGACCGCCATTATCATGAACAATTTGACAGATTTCCTGAATACTTTCCTCAAAAACTCCGTGAGTTGAAGGATAGGTCACCATTAAGGCTGCTAAGTTATTTTTATATTCCTCAGCCTTGGCTTTTAAGTCGTCCAAATCAATATTTCCTTGATCATCACATTTAGTAATGATTACTTTCATTCCTGCCATAACTGCACTTGCAGGATTGGTACCATGTGCAGATGACGGAACAATAGTAACATTTCTATGGCCTTCTCCCCTGCTTTGATGATAGGCCCTGATGACCATCAATCCGGCATACTCACCTTGAGCACCTGAATTAGGCTGCAAAGAAGTAGCAGCAAAGCCAGTTATTTCGGTTAACATATTCTCCAGCTTTATGAACATTTCCCTATATCCTAAAGCTTGTTCTTTCGGGGCATAAGGATGAATATGCGCCATTTCAGGCCATGTGATAGGAATCATTTCAGCAGTTGCATTCAATTTCATAGTGCAAGAACCCAATGAAATCATAGAATGAACCAATGATAAATCTTTGTTTTCCAATCTTTTGATATAACGTAACATTTCATGCTCAGCGTGAAACTGATTGAACACAGGGTGCTCCATGAATTTGCTTTGACGAATCAATTGCTTTGGCCAATTTAATTCTAGTTGATCAACTTTATCCTCAATTGAATATTTATTAACATCTTCATCAACCACAAAAGCGAAAATTTCAATCAATTCTTTTATATCATGAATACGAGTAGTCTCATTTAATGCAATAGATACAGTATGCGTACCTGTTAAATTAAGATTGATTCTTCTTTCATATAGGATAGAATGAAGTTTTTCTCTTAATTTTTCTGATTCCAATTGAACCGTAATAGTATCGAAGAAATTTTTGTTAGTTACTTCATATCCTAAGGAAGTAAGGCCATTAGCTAATAACTTTGTTAAAGAATGTGTCCTTACCGCTATTTTTTTCAAGCCTACAGGCCCGTGGTAAACACCAAACATTCCTGACATGATGGCCAATAAAACTTGAGCAGTACATATATTAGAAGTTGCTTTCTCTTTTTTGATATGTTGCTCCCTGGTTTGGAGTGCCATGCGATAGGCATTGTTTCCTTCTCTATCAACGGATACTCCTATAATTCTACCGGGAACTTGCCTTTTGTAAGCTTCTTTTGTGGCAAAATAAGCTGCATGCGGACCACCATATCCTAAAGGAATACCAAATCTTTGTGATGTTCCCACAACACAATCAGCTCCCATTTCACCTGGAGGAGTCAGTAATGTCAAAGCCAATAAATCAGCTCCAATAGTAGAATGTATATTGTTTTCAGATGCCGCTTCAATGATCGGTTTAAGATCAATTACTTCACCTTTTAAATTTATTTGTTGAGCATAAAATCCAAAGATATTAGGATCGCTTACATCCAACTGAGAGATATCAGCAAACCTTAATTCGATACCCATAGGATTAGCCCTTGTTTTTAGAATATCGATTGTTTGTGGGAAAGTATTTTCATCGACAAAGAAGACCTTGGCTGACTTCTTCTTGCCTTTTCTTAAACCATAAAACATGCTCATAGCTTCAGCAGCAGCCGTTCCTTCATCAAGAAGGGAAGCATTTGCTAATTCCATTCCGGTCAAATCCATTACCATCGTCTGGAAATTAACCAAAGCTTCTAACCTGCCTTGAGCAATTTCAGCTTGATAAGGTGTGTAAGCAGTATACCATCCAGGGTTTTCCAAAATATTTCTTTGAATTACACCAGGAGTATGTGTATTATAGTAGCCTAATCCAATATAAGACCTAAAGATTTGATTTTTTTGAGCGATTTCTTTAAATGACTCTAAAAATTCAAACTCAGTTTGTGCTTCAGGAAGGTTTAAATCCTTCTTAAGCTGGATCGCTTTAGGAATAGTTTCATCAATCAGATGTTCTAAAGAATCGGCCTTCACCGTTTTCAGCATCTCCGAAATTTGCTGATTATCCGGTGCATTATGCCTCACATCAAATCTTTCTTGGTACAGAGGGTTTAATTTCATAATATTTGAAAGTATCTTTAATAAATATTTTAGATATTCACGGA
>JBNJFX010000025.1:0-78337 GCA_051747245.1 Bacteroidota bacterium | reverse complement strand
TTCTGGATTATGAAACTTATAACTTCTACTCATAGAAATTAAAATTATAAAAATATTCCAGCTTTTGCTACCACCATGCAGAGCATGGCGGGAACGGGGCTTCAGTAAAGTGTCAGGGCTAGGTAATTTTACATAAGGATTATTCTCAAAATGCGGTCTTAAATTGGTATGTATATCTTCAATATGTTCACCACCGCAGTAATAGATCGAAAGGAAAGAATAAAATAAATCTTTCCATGAATAACGGGAATTATGTTTTAATTCTGGTAAGGATTCAGTGACTATATCACTAATATTCAGCCTGTTAAGGTGTTCGAAAACAAAATTTATTCCTCCGAATGCTGAGATTGAATTAGATTTTATTACTTTCATTCATCGATTGTTTGTGCAACACCAAAATAGGTGAAATAATCGAAACTGCAAAGCCTTAATAATTAAGGCTTTGTAGTACTTTTCAACATCTATATGCGGATATTAGGAGCTTTCGGGATTCCTCCCTCCCGCTTTTCCGAGATCCTCGGAAGTGGGCGGGTTAGTTGTTTGCTAATGAAGAATGAACTTTCAGGGTATTTCGACTAAAATGTGGAATAAGAAGGATACTAAGGCTCTTGACGGATTTTATTAATAATCTTGAATTAAAACTTCTGTTGGGATTTTTAAACTGGTGCTTAATTTTCGGATCATATCTAAAGTCAGTTTTCGCTTTTTATTCATTATTTCGCTTACCCTGCTTTTGAATCCAATCATTTCCACCAGGTCTTTCTGTTTCAATCCCAATTGTTCCATCCTGAAATTTATTGCTGATATGGGATCTGGCATTCCGATAGGGAAATTTTCGCTTTCATATTTATCAATTAAAATAGATAAAATTTCAAGCTCATCCCCTTCTTTGGTTCCTCTTTTAGCATCAAAAATTATTTCTAAACGTTCCAAAGCTTTTTTGTAGTCAGCTTCGTTTCTTATTGGTTTTATTTCCATTTCAAATTTCGTTTGCGTTAATCTTATCGTATTCAGCATGTGTTCCAATAAATCGAATCCAAGCAAGTTGATATTCAAAGTTAAATTTTACTATCAGCCTGTATGTATTACCTTTAATGTTAAATACAATTCGATTATCCTTTAAAATACTTGCATTTGGATATTCGGCTTTAAGGTCATTAATCGACTGCCAATTTGATTTTTCGGTTTCACGGTACCAAGTTTTAAGTTGCAATTCACAGTCACCATGTTTTTCCCAAAAATCTCGTAATATTCCTCTAGAAAATATCTTCAAATCAAAGCTCTTTAACACAAATGTAATTAAAAAAGTTACCAATTCGATAACTTTTTGTTTGATTTTCAACATTTTACTGATAGGCGAAAAACACAAAAGCTGTCACTATTCTAATAATGCAGGAATTAATCGAAAAGTAGGTGGGTTTATAGATTTGATAAAGGGGTTATTTGGTGGGGATGGGAAATGTTAATCGTAGAGAGGTGATATTCTGAGTAAAAATTTGAGCTCTTTGTTGCAGTATCCCTGTCCTGCGAAGCTAGAAACCACTGCTTGCGTGTAGATGCTGTTGTGTGTTCGTATTTTATTAAAACCATTTATCAAATGATTCTCCGTTAAATTTATAAACCCCACCATCTGCCTTGCCAAAAAGCAAATTGTCACTATTGTCTTTATAAATAGTCCAAATCATTGGGGTCGAAAACTTGTTATGGATAGCATAATTTGTCATTGTTCTTCCGTCATATTTCCAAGCTCCTGTATCTCTATCGCCAAACCAAATGTTTCCTTCACTATCTTCCTCAATTGCAAAAATGTGTTCAAGTGTGCCTGCTTCTGACTTATCTCCTCTTCTTTTACTTGTTGGATGAATTAAATCATGCTTTTCAGAAAAATTAATGACAGTGTCACCCTCCTTTAATAATACACCTATCCCGTTATTCCCAATCCATATCCTACCTTTTGAATCTGCTAATACACTTCTAATATGCAAAAGCTCATTATCTTTAAGTTTTAAATTTTCATGGCCAAAAATATTTACCATTTTACCATCATAGTTGAATAGTGCTGCATAAGTCGCAATCCAAACTTTACCGTCTTTATCTTCCGATATATCCGTTACACCAAAAGAATTATTAGGATTTGCATTTTTTGGTTTTGGAAAAATTAAATAGTTCATGTTCTTTCCATCAAAACGATTTATTCCGTCTTCTTCGCCTGCATAAAACCATAAATCCCCACTGGTTTCATTCCATTCCAATTTTGAGCCTTTAGTATTAGTTATATAATTAGTAAACCTCCCGCTGGCATATACACTAACTCCTTTTGCAGTTCCAATCCAAATATTTCCATTTTTGTCTTCTTGAATTGAACGGATCTGATTGTCGGATAAGCCTTCATTAACTGTAAAGTATTCAAATGATTTCCCATCATAATAGCTTAGGCCTTCATTATGACTTCCAAGCCAATATTTGCCTTTACTGTCTTGAAAGATAGCACGTATTCCCGAAGTAAATTTTAAGGTATCGGTTTTTAAAGTGCCTAGTAATTTATATTTACTAATTACTTTTTTGTCTGTTTTCTTTTCAGCGCAAGAAAGATTCAGTGATAGTAAAACGATCAGATATATAATTCTTAATAAGTTGTTCATGCTTGCCTGTTTTTATATGACGCACAATTTGTGGCTAACTCAAAAATTGCCACTACCCTACAATATAGGATATAATAACTTTTACATTATTATATCAGCTATACTTTTCACCTTAACCAAGCCTTCCCGACCAAATATTATTGATTCCTAAGACATTATTGGCTGTCCTAAGTGATTTTAGGGGCTCCCTAAACCATTTTTGGCTGTCCTAGCTCATTATTGACCCTTCCTAAGTAATTTTAGGGCCTTCCTAAATCATTTTACCCTCTTCCTAGATCATTTTATCCCTTTCCTAGATCATTATTGGGGTTTCCTAAGTGATTATACCCCTTTCCTGAGTGGTTTTGAGGGCTTCCTGCATGGATTAGGATGCTTCCTGCATCACTTCGCCCCTTTCCTACTAGACTTTTGGAGTTTCCTGCATGAATATTGACTCCTCCTGCAAGAAATTTTGGGCTTCCTGCAGGGATTCATTTTGGTATTAGGTTTTCTTTACAAGATTATGCTTCACATTAATTTTGTGGTTACTTCTTTCTCTTTTTTCTACTACATAAAAAACTTTGTCGACAGGTGTCTCGCGATACCTGTTCCTTATAGGAAGGATTATATAATAAGTCATATCTCAAATTAAATTTATCCGAAAATCTATAGCGCGGATTTAAACTCAATAGAGGCACTTTAGTAAAAAAAATATATTCATTTCTGGATAAAGATGAACGGATATGGACAAATAAACCACTTTATCTCCTATTTAGGAGAAAATAGAAGGATTAAATAATTTTCAGCATGCCATATTTATCTTCTTATATTAAATTTTTATAAATTGGGACACACTAAACCAATTGACTATGAAACAATTACCTATTTACCTCTACATTTCATTATGTGCCTTGCTTTTTAGTTGTGAAAATCAAAAAACTAAAGAAGAAGAGAAGGAAAAACTCACTCAATACTCCATAGAGGAATTTTACAATAACATTAATTATTCAGGCGGCTATTTTTCGCATGACGAATCAAAACTTTTAGTCTCTAGTAATGCAAGCGGGATTTATAATCTTTATGCTTTGCATACTGATGGTTCTGATGTAGATACACTTTCCAATAATACAGAGGAATCATGGTTTGCCAATTCTTATTTCCCGAATGACGACCGTATTCTCTTTTCAGCAGATAAAGGCGGGAACGAAATCAGCCATATTTATTTATTGGATGAAGAGGGCAATGTTAAAGACCTGACCCCTGACGAAGAGGAAAAAGCTTCTTTTATTGGCTGGAGCAAGGACTTGAAAAGTTTTAAATATACTTCCAATAAACGTGACCCCAAATTTTTTGACATCTATGAAATGGATATTGAAAATTTTGAAAGTGAGCTGATTTTTGAAAATAATACCGGAGGCAATCCTTCAGGGATATCCGATGATAAGAAATATGTGGCTATTAGCAAGCCTATCACCACCTCTATAAATGAATTAATAGTAGTTGAGGTAGAATCGGGAGAGCAAACTAAAATTTCACCCGAAAACCCAACGGCAAGCTATGGTGCTCAGGAATTTAGCTCCGATAGCAAAAACCTATACTATACAACAAATGATGAAAGCGAATTCACCTACTTAAGCAAGTATAATTTGGAAACCGGTGAATCCGAAAAAGTTTATGAAACGGAATGGGATATATGGTATGCCAACTTCTCTTGGGATGATACTTACAGGGTGATGGGAATAAATGAGGATGCTAAAACTTCGGTAAAAATCACCAATACAAAGGAAAATGAAGAGGTGAAAATGCCTAAAATTAAAGGTGGAAATATCAATGGTGTTGGAATATCGAGAAGTGAAAACAAAATGAGGTTATCGGTTGGGAGCTCCAAATCCCCTACCAATATTTATGTCTATGATTTTGAAAATGATAAACTCAAAAAACTCACTGAATCTTTAAATGCGAATATGGATAAGGAAGATTTGGTTGAAGGTGAAGTGGTACGCTACCCTTCATTTGATGATTTAGAAATTCCTTCTGTGTTGTATAGACCACATCAGGCTTCAGCAGATAATAAAGCACCTGTTTTGGTTTGGGTGCACGGTGGACCGGGCGGACAAACTCGTTTGAATTACTCTCCTTTAATCCAGTATTTGGTCAATCATGGTTATGCCGTTATAGGTGTAAATAACCGTGGAAGCAGTGGTTATGGCAAAACCTTCAATCGATTGGATGATCAGAAACATGGAGAAGATGACTTATTGGATTGTGTGTATGCAAAAGATTACCTAGCCACATTAGATTGGGCAGACACATCCAGAGTCGGGATAATCGGTGGTTCTTATGGAGGTTATATGGTAATGGCAGCCCTTGCATTTCAGCCGGATGCTTTTGATGTGGGCGTCAATATTTTTGGCGTTACCAACTGGATCAGAACGCTTAGGTCAATTCCAAGCTGGTGGGAAGCTCAAAAAACCGCATTGTACGAAGAATTAGGTAATCCCAATACTGAAGATTCAGTTAGACTTTATGAAATATCCCCTTTATTTCATGCCGATAAAATCACCAAACCTGTGATGGTACTGCAAGGAAGCAATGACCCAAGAGTGCTACAAGTGGAATCTGATGAAATGGTGCAAAATGTTAAAGACAATGGAGTGCCAGTGGAATATGTATTATTTGAAGATGAAGGGCATGGCTTCCGCAAAAAGGAAAATGAAATTGAGGGCTATGGTAAGATAAAGGTTTTCCTGGATGAGTATTTGAAGTAATAAAAACACTATTCTTTTATAGCAACACAAATAGTCTTCTTAGCCAGAGATCATTCTGGTTAAGAAGACTATTTTGATTTTAATCGGTAATTTTCTTGATGCTCTTACCAATTTGGTCTCCTACCTCATCCAGTTCTTTGCCAATTTTATCGGCTTCTTTTTCAATTTCCTTGGCTTTATTATTGAGTTCTTCTTCTATGCCTTTTGCCTCATCATTCAATTTTTTATCCAGTCGCTTGAACTCAATCCTTAATTTAGCCATCCATTTCTTAAAATCATGGGAAGCTTTTCCTGTTTCAATGGCACTTTCACCTTTTTGATAGGAAGCCTTTAGTCCTTTAGATATCTCCTTTGACATATCTTCTACACTAAATTTTACACTGCCTTCCTCTACTTCAACTTCCATGTCATCATTATTGGATTTTACGCTAAATTCAGTACCTAAAACCTCTACTTCACCCAATTCACCTTTTACAGTAAAAGATTTATCGGAAGCTTCAACTGAAAAATAGCACTCCCCGGAAATAGCAACTCTGCGCTGATTAAATGCTTCAATATATTCTAATTCTGAATAATGGTTTAGAAACACAATACTGCCATCGGGCAAATCCACTACTTCATAATTATCCTGAGTGGTAATTTTCTCTTTTGCGCAAGAAGTTATTAAAACTGAAAGTATAAGTAAACTGAATAGGTATTTAAATTTCATGTGTATATAATTGTTTTTAAAATTGCCACATGGAATTCCCATAAATCTATTCATCCTTCGGTTGGTATATTAAGGATTCTAGATTTATGCTCATTTCATGATTATTTGAGTTATTGAAAAATGCGAAGTTAACAGAAAACTACAATTTCCCGATCAATATACTTGGGTTTTAGAACCCAAAACTCCACCTGCTATGTAAATGCATGACCCAAAACACAAAATATCCGGACTGAAGTTGGTCCATATTTTCTGTTGTACGCAGGCATTATTTTTTCATAAAGTTAACAATTGCTTCAATTGATTCCCTTGTTTTTTCTTCCTGAACAAAATGCCCGCAAGAAAATTCTATTCTTTCTGCATTTGGAAGTCTTTTTGTCCATTTTTGGAGGTAATCATTTGTAATAAAATCATCTTGAGCACCCCAAATGATCAACCAATCAGCATCGGATAATTGACCTAGCTTTTCCCATTGCCTTTGATACCAATCAGATGATCCTAGCAGAGCTTTAGCAAGGTTCAGCAGTGGTAGTCTTGAACTTTTATTTGGAAACGGCTTGATATACTGCTGATGGACTTTTTTAGATAGATTTTCTTTATCAGTAAAGCCTTTTTTAAGAAGCACTTTGGGCGAAAAATTCATATTCAAATAAAGGAATTTACCCAACCAGCTATTGATGGTTTTGTCAATTTTTTTAGCATCTTTCCTCTCATTGGTTGCCCACAGCCAGGTATTGAATAATATCACTCTCTTTATTCTTTCTGAATTTTCAATGCCGGCTGCCAAACCGATAGGGCCACCAAAATCGTGCACTACAATTGTGATGTTCTGAAGATCTAATTTCCGGATAAACTCACTGAGATTATTAGCATGCCATTCAGGAGTTCCAGAAAAGGAATCTTTTTTCTCTGACAAGCCGAAACCTAAATGATCAATAGCAATACAACGATAATTATTTGATAGCTCTTTGATGAAGTCGCGATAAAGGAAAGACCATGTAGGTGTTCCATGAACTAAAAGAATTGTTTCGCCTTTCCCCTCGTCCACATAATGCATATTACCTGCTTCTAATTGGAGGTATTTGTTTTCAAAAGGATAAAGATTTGTATCAACCCAGGATTGAGAAATTGCTGTCGTACTCATCATTGTTAAGATTATAGTGTTAAGTAACTGTTTCATGTTTTGGTTTTGAAACAAAGGTCAGAGACCTGAGTCACTTAATTTTTGGTATAAACCAAGATTTTAAATCTTAACGCTATTGATCAATTTACTAAAGTTGGTTGAGTCAATCCTCAAGTAAGAAGCTATATCCTTTTGGGAAAGCATGTTAAGCAAATGGGGGCTTCTTTGAGCAAAATTATTAAACCGTTCTTCAATATTAAATGCCATCAATTCATAATGACGCTGTATCACCCCAATTAAAAAAAGCTCCGTAGCTTTACGAAACAAGGTTTCAATCTCCCTATAATCATGCATCAGCTGTTGGTGCTTTTCATAGGGAATTCGTAAAAAGGTACTGTCGGTAATCGTTTCCAAATAATATTTCGAAGGTGATTGGGTTAGAAATGATTCCGGAATACCACTAAAAGAAGGTGGATAAGTAAAAGCAATGATATGTTGCTTATCGTCATTGAGATAATAGGATTTTTGAACTCCGTCAAGTACAAAATACATATACCTCTCCGTTTCACCGGGAGCGGTCATTATGGTTCTCTTTGGTATAGTGTACTTCCCCCAATGAGAGATATACTCATTTAGTATTTTATCAGTTACCGGATGTATTTTGGATAAGAATTCTTTCATTCATTTAATTAATTTGAACCATATCACTCTCCATCTAAATTGTTTACTTTCTTTTCAAAACAAGAGCTGTCCTGTTTACACAATAAATCTTGATGAAATCGCCACCCTCCTTTTTAAAGCTTTCATGAATAGTGGATTGATCGATTCTTTCATGACCACCAAATTTTGCATCATCGCTGTTTAAGAGATAGTGAAACTTTCCAGCTTTCGGTACCCAGAATTCATAATCAGGCACAGAATTATTAGGATGAAAATTAAAGACAAAAATTAAATTGGCTCTTTCAAAAATCAGCACTTTGTTGGTTTCATCTACATTCAGCAGATTAGCTGATGCTGCTTGCAATACATTCTCTGATTTCAAAACATTTAGCATTATCTCCTCAAAATCATTGAGATAATGATATTTCAGTTCTTTATTATCGACCAATGACCATTGTCTTCGGGCATATTTATAACTCCAATTATTGCCTTCCCTCGGGAAATCCATCCATTCGGGATGACCAAACTCATTGCCAATAAAATTCAAATAGGCTTCACCACCAGCTGAGGCAGTCACCAAGCGAATCATTTTATGTAGAGCTATACCTCGATCGATTATCAAATTATCATCTCCCTTTTCCATGTGCCAATACATTTCCTTATCCATCAGCCAGAAAGCCAGGGTTTTATCCCCTACCATTGCTTGGTCATGAGATTCAGCATAAGCCACGGTTTTTTCCCCGTATCTCCTATTGCCCAGCACATTCCAGATTTCTTGCATGCTCCATTCTTCATCTTGCTTATGCTTGAGCCATTTAATCCAATTATCGGGTATTCCCATCCCCAAGCGATAATCAAAGCCTAAACCACCTTCTTCAATGGCCTGGCAAGTACCTGGCATTCCACTCATATCTTCAGCTATAGTGATGGCATTGGGCTTAATTTCATGAATTAAGGTATTGGCTAACTGCAAATAGCGGACTGCATCCCAATCCACTCCATCCTTAAAATATTTATCATAATGATCGAAACTCACCCCTTCTCCATGATGATGATACAGCATAGAAGTTACGCCATCAAAGCGAAAACCGTCAAAGTGGAATTCTTCCAGCCAATATTTCAAATTAGAAAGCAAAAAACGGGAAACCTCTTCTTCTCCGTAATTAAATAATTTGGAATCCCAGCCGGTATGATAGCCCCGTCCACCTTCGTGAAAATATTGATTGCCGCTTCCATCAAAATCATTTAAGCCTTCAGAAAAATTCTTGACTGCATGAGAATGTACCACATCCATAATCACGGCAATCCCCATTTTATGGGCAGTATTGACCAATGATTTTAAATCATCAGGAGTTCCGAATCGGGAAGAAGGAGCATAAAAATTAGCCACATGATAGCCAAAAGAACCATAATATGGATGTTCAGCCACCGCCATCAATTGAATACAGTTATAGCCCAATGATTTTATTCTGGGTAAGATATTCTCTTCAAATTCCTTGAAAGTGCCTACCCCTTCTTTTTCCTGCGCCATGCCCGGATGGCATTCATAAATTACAGGATTATTGATTTCACTTAGTTGGAATTTATCATCTGTCCATTGAAATGACTTTTTCGGTGCCCAAACCCTTCCTGTAAAATCATAATCCTCTTCGTTCTGGGTCGCATATTTTGTATAGACTGGAATTCTATCATGCTTCCCATTGGCTGAAGTAACCCTTACTTTTACCGGGGATAGATGATCCAAACCATCTTCTTCCATAATTTCAACTTCCCAAATCCCCTTTTCATTTTTCTGCATAGGATGTGCATTTTCATCCCAATTATTAAAATCGCCTACCAAGGATAGCGATTGAGCCTGTGGAGCCCATTCTTTATAGGAATAGCCGTTTTTTGTTTTCTGAAATCCTAATTCTTGATGTCTAGAGGCATAATTCAATAAATTCCCAAAACTATTTTCAATCCTATGCAGTTCAGACTGAAAATAATCCAGCCGATTTTGGATGTCGGCTTCGTAAGGTGCTAACCATGGGTCGTCTTTAATTATTTTTAACATTTTTGGAGTTTTAGGCTTTTCTAAAATTAGGAAAAGTTAGTGGAATCTTACAGCGTTTGAAAATATAAGTTATATGCTTACAAAATTATGGAGAAGATTGTAGCTTTGCGCTCTGTAAAATGTAAATAATGTTTCTACATTATTTTTAATGAAATTATTTTAACTTCAGTAGAAATAAATTTTCTGTAATAGAACTGTAAAATCCATTTTAAAACATAGAGAATGAGAGTAATTACGAATATGCTTGCGGCTAAGGAATACGAAAGCAAGAATGAATATGGCAATATTCTTAACATAGATATGTATGATACTAAGGACAAAGATTATTTTTCACCTATGGAAACTCTTTTGGCTTCTTTAGCATCTTGTGCATGTGTAGATTTGGTTGAAATGATCAAAAAAAGAAGAAAGAATCTATTTGATCTTCAAGTTGAGACCACAGGAAAAAGAAGAGAAGAACACCCAAGAGCATATGAAAGTATCCATATGATTTTCACTGCAACATCGGACAATTTAAAGGAGGATGAATTTATGAAGTTGGTTGAATTGGCTGCTGGTAAATATTGCTCTGTTTCCGGTACCTTAAATGTTAAGGCAACTTATGAAGTTGTGATTAAAGAAATTTAAATACAAAAGGCTTTCTGATCAGAAAGCCTTTTGTTTATCAGGTCACTAAACCTGTTTTATAATCTATTTCTTGATATTCTTCTTTACTTAACCTCAAATCCCTTCTTGCATTTTGGATTTCCGGTCTGAAAAAAGAGCTGTACAATAACAAGCCGGTAAATAAGCCCATCAGTCCATTGTGGTAAGTCATAGCAAATACGGCTACCGTAATAATTTGATAGATTGCCAAGCCAAAATATTTTACCAAAGTGGCACTTCTATATTTTCTCATTTTGGATAGCAATTCTTCATCCTGAGCTGCCACCTTATATTGCCTAGCTGCCAATAAATGAAGAAAAACGATTTCTACAACGGCTAAAATAACCGTAATCCCCACCACTGTATCTTCCATTTCTGCAGGAATATTAATTAATTTAGCACTAGCATTTTCTGCTCTCAAAAATACTATGGCAAAGAGAAATAAAGGTGCTGCAAGCAAGCCATAATAAGTCATTTGCAACGATTGAAAGAAAGATTCCCAATACTTATGATCTGGTTTTTGACTCATATAATTATATCAAATTATTATTCAGCAGCTGAATCCAATAGCTTAACTGCGGACAATCCTAAATGATCTACAAGGATTCTTTTGTACTCAGTAGAATTTTTATAGCCTCCATTTGCATTAAAGAATTCTTCGATGATGGGCTGCCAATCACTTGATTTTGGCATTACAAATGCAAATTCCTCAGAACCTTCGTCCCCTACTTTATGTCTTTTTAGTGGTTTCCTTTCTTTTACTGCTGATAAATAAAATGCTAAATCCAAATATGATAATGACTTTTTATCAGTCAAAATTTTATCCAGCACATCAGGACTAGAGTTTACATAACTAATTTCTAGATCAGGGTAATTATCAGCTTTCAAATTCTGAATACGCTTTTCATTTAAAGTACCTTTTGCGGTATAAGCAGTAAAACCTTCAAATTTTTGAGGGACCTCGCTCATAGATTCCAAGGTAGGCACACTACTATGCGTAACTAAAATCGCAAAGTTGGTAATGAATGAAGGACTAAATAATATTTCACTTTTTCTGGCTTCTGTCACCGTAATGTTTCCTAAGCCAAAAACACCGTTTTTACCATTTTTCACTCCATTGTACATAGCACTAAAACTGCTGCCATTTCCTAAGAATCGAGCATTTAGATTAATACTGTGATTTTGCCTTACATACTGAAGGAAATCATTCATAATATCAACACATACACCGGTCAATTTTCCACTTTGGTCTTTGTAAACAAAGCCTGGGGTTTCAACATAAGTGAAGGTTACAGTTCCTTTACCTGCTGCTTTAGCGGTTTCGTAGTTATCTCCTGAAAGATTTTGCGATAAAACACTAAAACTTAAAGTAGATAAGCATATTAGAATTACTAATTTAAAAAGCTTCATAATATTTTAGATTTAGGTGGTATATGTAATGGTATCAATTCGTAAATAAAAACATTAGTCTTTAGGATTCAAATTTTCTTTTGGTAAAGCGTAGTTTGGCGCTAAGGATAATGCACTATTGAAATATTTTTTTGCAGATTCCTCATCTCCCTGCCCTCTTGCAATCATTCCTTGTAAATTTTTAATAACGGCTTTAAAGGGAACTTCAATTTCATTGCCTTCCTCATCTTCTGCATAAACCCGACTGCCATCCACAGCTCTTTTTCCTAATAACAACTCCGTGTTGATCATGGCATCATCATATTTTTCCATTGTATATTGCTTTTGGATAACTTCGAACAAAGCAAAAGCATCATCAGAAGCATTATACAATTTTTGATACATCTTCAATGCTTGGTCTGTGGCTCCCAATTGATCCAAACTTTTCGCACTAATCTGCATTATATTTTGATTATTAGGGTTTTTCTTCAAAGCATCCCTACCCACTAATGCGGCAGAAGCATATTGATTAAACTCAAAATACATATAAGCCAAAGAATCTAAATATGAATTATTATTTGGCTCCAAAGCCATCAAATCGTAAATAGCGCTTTTAGCCACTTGATAATCATTGTATCTAATAGATTTATTATACTTTTCCTTTGCCATTTCAATAGCTTCTTCATTTTCATTAATTTCTTCATTTTGAGCTATTGAATCAAAATTGAATGACAAGAATGCCAGTACAACTGCTATTAAAAATTTTTGAGTAAAGTTTTCCATGTTCATGATGTTATTAAGTTTGTAACTTACCAATATTATGCCAATTCGTATTTTGACAAAATTTCTATTGTGTTTTTAAATTAAGTTTTCGACCAACTTCGAGCATAAACTCATAAGCCTCTTCCTTATTATTTTGAATTTTACCATCCAAAATTGCCTCTTTTATTTCACTTTTAATAATTCCAATTTCTTTACAAGGAGATAAATCAAATGCTTTCATAATATCTTCCCCACTTACAGGAGGTTGAAAATTCCTAACTTGATCATTTGCCTCCACTTCCTTCATCTTTTGCTCCACCTTGTCAAAATTAGCACGAAATTGCTTCACCTTGTTCATGTTTTTAGAGGTGACATCCGCACGGCAAAGTGTCATTAAATCTTCAATATCATCTCCTGCTTCAAAAAGCAATCTACGCACTGCATTGTCGGTTATATTATCCCTTACTAATGGGATCGGTCTCAAATGAAGCAGGACTAACTTTTGTACGTACTTCATTTTTTCGTTCAGTGGCAGCTTCAATCGCTTGAAAATCTTAGGCACCATTCTGGCTCCTTTATCTTCATGGCCATGAAAAGTCCATCCTTGCTTAGGATTAAATCTTTTGGTGGCAGGTTTTGCAATATCATGTAAAATAGCTGCCCATCTCAACCAAAGATCACCACCATATTCAGCTGTATTATCCAATACTTGCAAGGTATGATAAAAATTATCTTTATGCTTAAAACCATTTTTCTCCTCCACTCCTTGCAATTCCACCATTTCAGGGAAGAATTTATCCAATAATTGAGCATGATAAAGCAACTTAAAACCATAAGAAGGCTTTTCAGTCATGATGATTTTATTCAGTTCATCGGTGATACGCTCCGCAGAAATGATTTTTAATCGCTCTGCATTTTTAATGATGTTATCAAATGTTTTGGGGGCAATGTCAAAGTTTAATTGAGCAGCAAAACGAATTGCCCTCATCATTCTCAAAGGATCATCTGAAAAAGTGATATCAGGCTCCAAAGGAGTTTTGATAAGCTTTTTCTTTAAGTCCTTCACACCTCCAAAAGGATCAATTAAGGCACCATAATTTTCTTCATTTAAACTTATAGCTAAAGCATTAATAGTGAAATCCCTTCTGTTTTGGTCATCTTCCAGGGTTCCTTCTTCCACTATTGGCTTGCGGCTATTTCTTTGATAAGACTCTTTTCTTGCGCCCACAAACTCCAGTTCCCAATCGCCATGATGAATGCTGGCAGTACCGAAATTTTTAAAAACTTGAAATTTCTTTTTTGATCCAATGTTGGCAGCCACTTCCTTAGCTAATTCAATGCCGCTTCCTACACATACAAAATCAATATCTTTAGAAGGTCGTTTTAAGATTAAATCGCGCACATATCCACCTACCACATAGGCTTCAATCCCCAGCGAATGGGCACTTTTCTTAACTAATTCAAAAACAGGATGCTGTGCAAGAAGTGCAGAGAAATTCATTATTACTACTTAGGATGATGGTTTTACCAAGTATTGACAACTCAATAGAATAAAAATATGGCTTCGTATTAATCAATTGTAAATTTAGTATAATTTGATGATAAGAGTATGAAATTGATAAGTATTTTGAGTTTTAGTTATACTTTTTTAGAGATTAAAATAAATATATGTAGACATTGCCATTTGCATCATCATTACAATGGTAGAAATTAACATCTTTGCACAACAGACCCTATTCAACTACACCCCTTTGAAGGTGTTTTCACCTTCAGGTTTCTGTGAGTATTCTGATGGCTATGCTAAAGTTTGGGTGAAAACACCCAAACAGGGGGGGGGTAAGAAATTCCGTGCTTAAAAAAAATCCTGAACTTAAGGATATATTTGATGAGGTCGCTGAGATGAAATAATTGAAACGAAGTTTCAATAAAAAAATAGCTCCACCATTTAAGGCAAAGCTATTAATTAAATTATACTGGACAAAGCTGTCAGGTTTACTTAACTTATTAATCATGATATCCGGTCGGTGTGCCACCGACCGGGGGTAGAATCCATGGTTGGTGGCACACCAACCATTTAAACCTAAATTCAAAACCTGACAGGTTTAAGAATCTTCTTAATTCCTTCTATTTATTTCATCTCGGATTTTAGCGGCTTTTTCATAATCCTCACTTTGAATCATTTTTTCCAACAACTCATTCAATTTATCCATCGGCATATTTTTCAATTTGTCAAAATCGGATTTTGAAGTCGGAGTTGATGACGATCCAGGTGAAGAAGATTTTTCAACCGGCTTTTTCAATTCAGAAATATCTTCGTTTTCTTTCTCATCTGAAAGTACTATACCTGCCTCGGACATGATTTTTTCATAAGTGTAAATAGGAGCGTCAAAACGTATGCCTATTGCAATGGCATCGGAAGGTCTACTGTCAATTTCGACCGTTTCCATACCATTATCACAAACGATTTTGGCAAAAAATACGCCTTCTTTCAAATCCGATATCACAATTTCTTTTACTGCATAATTAAAGCTGTGCGCAAAGGATTTGAATAAATCATGCGTCATAGGTCTGTTGGGCACAATCTTTTCTATTTCAATTGCGATAGCTTGCGCCTCAAACATGCCAATGATAATCGGCAGCCTTCTGCTACCGGGCGTTTCACCCAAAACTAAGGCGAAAGAGCCGGATTGCGACTGACTAGACGATAAACCTAATATTTCTAATTTGATTTTATCCACAAGTGAATTTTAGTTTTGTGCTGCTTTTATTGCTTCAGTTAACTTAGGAACTACTTCAAAAGCATCTCCTACAATACCGTAATCCGCTGCTGAGAAGAACGGTGCTTCTTCATCTTTGTTAATCACTAATATATATTTGGAAGAATTCACACCTGCTAAATGCTGGATAGCACCAGAAATACCAATTGCAACATATAACTGAGGAGAAACTTTAACTCCTGTTTGTCCTACGTGCTCATGGTGTGGTCTCCATCCAATATCAGAAACTGGTTTTGAACATCCTGTAGCTGCCCCTAATGTTTTGGCTAAGTCTTCTATCATTCCCCAGTTTTCAGGGCCTTTCATTCCTCTACCACCAGAAACTACAATTTCTGCTTCCGGTAATAAAATTTCTCCTGTTTGCTTATCTTGAGAAGTGATTTTTACTGCGAAATCTGAATCATCTAAAGTTGGTTCAAAAGCTTCAACGGAAGCATCTCCTCCATCTTCTTTCAATTCAACAGCATTTTTCTTGATACCAATAATTTTGTTTTCCGTGGTCATTTCCACATTAGCGTAAGCCTTACCGGTATAAATACTTCTTTTCACGGTAAATCCGCTTGAAGTATCCGGTAAATCAGCCACATTGGATACAAATGCCGCTTTTAATTTAGCTGCTACTCTCGCTGCAACCGGATCTCCTAAAGAGGATTTAGCAAGTACTAATGTTTTCGCCCCTTCTTTTTCCATTGCTTGTGCAATTACTTTTGCATAAGGAAGAATTAAACCTTTTTCTAATTTTTCATCTGCTGCATGTAAAACTTTTGAAGCCCCAGCTTTTCCGGCTGCTTTCAAAACTGATTCATCCACCGGGCCAATGGCAATTGCCGTAACATCCTCTCCCATTGCCGCAGCATAAGATACTGCCTCAAGAGATGATTTTTTAATTTCGCCTTCTGCGTGTTCTATAAATACTAATATTGACATTTCTTTCTAATAATTTCGTTCAACAATGATTAATCGGCTTTTCAGTTATTAAATAACTTTAGCCTCGTTTTTCAACAATTTCACCAACTCTTCCACATTGTCGGCATCAATCATTTTCACATCACCTTTTTCTGGCGGCATTTCATATTTCTGCAGTTTTACTGCCTCTGAAGCATCTGAAGGAGCCACTACATCCAATTTCTTGCTTCTTGCAGACATGATTCCTCTCATATTAGGAATTTTCCATTCAGCAATCGGTTCCTGACAACCTGCAATAAAAGGTAATTCCAATTCTAAATATTCTTTACCACCTTCAATCTCACGAGCCAACTTAGCAGTTTGTCCTTCGATATCCAATTTCATAACCGGAGAAATAGCCGGCAAGCCTAATAATTCACCTACCATTCCGTGCACCATACCACCATTGAAATCAATGGATTCTCTTCCCATCATGATTAAATCATAACCAGCATCTTTAGCATGGTTAGCAATTTGCTCTGCTACGAAAAAAGAATCTGTTGGCTCAGCATCAATTCTGATGGCATCATCAGCTCCAATTGCTAATGCTTTTCTGATTGTAGGTTCCGTTTCAGCACCTCCAACATTTAATACAGTAACAGTACCGCCTGAAGCTTCTTTCAATTCAACAGCTCTTGCCAATGCGTAATCATCATAAGGGCCAATGATGAATTGCACACCGTCTGAATTAAATTTTGTATTATCGTCCGTAAAGGAAATCTTAGCCGTTGTATCCGGCACATGCGTTATGCAAACTAATATTTTCATAAAATATATTGAGTTTATGGTTCATTGCCCAAAACACTTTTTGTTGAAGACAATTTGAAGATTTATAAAGTATAACTGATATTAAAGCCCGAAGTTAAGTATAATTGAAAAAAATAAAAATTGAATCCGACTAATGAATGAAGATAGAATAGCACAACTTCAGAAATTTCGAGAAGAATCTCCTGATGATCCCTTTATACTCTATGCTTTGGCTACAGAATATAAAGAAGAAGCCCCAAAAAAAGCCAAGGAACTTTTCGATGAACTGCTGGAAAAGCATGAAAACTACATAGGAACCTACTATCATGCAGCCGCTTTGTATGCTGAATTTTTTGATAGGGATAAAGCTGATGAAATTTACCAAAAGGGAATTGCTCTTGCTCAAAAAAATGGAGAGCATCATGCGCTGAGGGAATTACAAAATGCTTATACGAATTTTCAGTTTGAGGAGTAGATGAGAATTAATAATTAGTAATTAATAATTAAGAATTACCGCTCTTGAGTCGGTAACTTACGCTGCCCACCTTTTTAGGTGTTTTTACTTGAAAATTTCTAGGAGTTTAAAAAACCAAAATAGCAGTTGTTTAGGTGAAAACACCTAAACAGGGGAAAGTAAGTATTAAAATATGAAAGATTATAATGCTATAAAAAAATTGACTGAATTGTTTAATTCACAAGATCCATAACAAATACGCTAAATTTGATGCAGGTTAAGAAATAAAAAAACAATATTCTTAAAAGGCATAAGCTATTGAAAAAAGAGCTGATCTACTTTTTACTTTGACATCTCCTGTTGTACCTATAATACCGATATGATAGAAATCATTTAATCCAACAAAAACATCAATTCCGATACTGAAATTACTTATCACTTTCTGAGCAATGCCGATAGTTAACCCAATTTCAGTATCAGAAGCAAGTAAATTTCTACTATGTGGCTTATCAGGACCATATCGCCTTAATAATAAGCCTGTACTCACAGACCTATCACCTCTCAATAAATACCTTATGGTAATAGGGATTTCAAACGCTAAATGCCTGGTTGTTGCTGTTTCATCTAAAAATGGGAGCCATGACCCTTTGCCATACCAATAGATGTCATCCACCATAGGTGATTTACTTTTAGCTCGAAAATAAAGGTTTATTCCTGACTGTAGTTGAACCCTATTGCTAATTACATTCCTTGAAACACCAATTCCTAAGCGAGTAACCATTGAAGGGTAATCTTCTGTTTCAAATCCTGTAACGGCAAATTTATTTATCCCCATTCCTAAGCTGGCACTGAAGTTATAGGTTTTGTTCTGCTCACTTTTTGTTTGAGCAAACAAAAGAGAGGCTGAGCATAAGTAAAAGAAAATTATAACAATTGGTTTCATTTGTATAATTGTCAAAACTAAGAAATGACCATTATTTATTTTTTAAAACATTACCTGGATAGTGTTCAAAAAATCAATTGGATATTCTTAATACTCTGATTGGGTTAAAATTATGCATACATATACAGAAATTCAAACCATCTCTTACTTACTTAAAATAATAGTTTAAACATGAAGAATTACAGAACACTTAAACGTATTTTAAGTTTGAGGAATTGATGTTAAAGAATACAGTTTACAATATAGAATTAAGCTTTCATTCATTGCACTTTTTACGATAAATAAGGCACTTAATCGTTGCAAATTGATTTGAAAGTTTCATTTAATTTCCATCAGCATCAAAATATTGTTTTCATCAACATCCAAACCTTCTAATTCGGAACAACCTTTAGATTTTAATTTTGCAACTTGATTTGAGTTTAGTGAAAAAACTAACTTGTTTCCATAGGCAGCCACTGGAATGGACAAAAATGAAAAACATGGATTATTGGATTTCCATGATCCTCGTGGATTTATAGCTATGGAGTTTTTGGCTTTGTTATAAAAGCCAAAATATTCATCCATTCCTAATGCATATTTGAAAAATAATAAATCATCAAAACCATAATAGCCTGTTAAATTCCACGCTAATTCGTTTGAAAAAATGTGATTAAGGTATAATCCCTGATCGGGAAAATTATTCTTACTGAAAAAATCCTCTGGGAAAGACTTTTTATCAAAATCAAATTTTAAATTAGGATTAGATGATGTTAAGGAAATGGCTTCATTGCTAAAAATATCCATGAAATAGGCATTTTCATTCCAGTAAAAGAAATTCTCTCCCCTCTGATTTAAAATAAATTCACCTCTTGCTGTATCTATGGGTACTAAGTTTTCACTGTCGGTGAGATCCAAATTTGATTTCACGAGCAATCCCTTCTGTTCTTCTCCCTTTGATATTTCCAGATTGTTCGTATGGAAGAAATAGTGATCCTTATACTTAATGAAATCACTGGCTGGAAATGACATTTTTTTTGTTTGCTGGTGTTCTCCCTTGTTATTGATTAAAAATATTTTTTGTAAATAACTATCAAGTAATTCAACTGATTCATCATCATTAACAATAAAATCCGTTAGTTGTAAATATTGCCCAGGAGCCTGTCCTTTATTTCTATATTCATAAATTAAATCTCCGGATAAATCATACACATATAAGCCAAGCCTTTTGTTTTCATCTAAAATGTAGATTTTACCTTTAAAGATTTTCATTTTACTAATTTCACCAAAAAAAGTATCCTCAGTCTTTAAATCAATAAATTTAATTCCATCAAGATACAGATCAACATCTTTTGTATCCTGTCTATTTTCCATCACTTTGATAAGCTTGGAATCTACCGATTCTTTATTATTATTATTTGATGAGCATGATGCTAAAATCACCAAAAAAACAATTAAAATATATCTCATTTTTAAATTACTTGTTATCTAAAAAATTACCTGCTAAACGGTAAATTTAAAACCGTTTAGTAGTATTTCCATTATTATATTACCCCAGTTCTTTTGGCTGATCCACTTCATCACAATGCATCTGGTCTGATGCACCACAATCACCGGAATCATATAAACATCTTTTAACCCAAAATCCATTACTGCTTTCATACCATGAGGTTTTAGCAGTTTCAATTTCCGGAAAGGATGATTGTGCATTAACATTATTTATCGAAAAGATAAAAGTTAATACAAAACAGAAGAAAAACGAATAATACTTTTTCATAAGCTTTAAAATTTAAGGTTACATTTAAAAATTACAGCCCAAACCAAATAAGAATTCCAAACTAAAATCAAAGTTTTTTTTCAATATTTAATCTTAATATTCAAATCACATAGCTAAAACTGAAATTGATTTCCCAGTTGCGCCTAATTTGCAAGAGGCTTAATAAAAATAAGGATGACTCAATTAAATTCTTGTCGAATTCAAATTGACAAGGATTTTTTTACTGATAACTTAAATTAATAGTAGGAGTTAAATCAGTACAAGTGTCATCTCTAGAACATTTATTAAAGAACAGGTTTCCTTATTTAAAATTCTAAATCAAAAACTATGAAACTCAGCAGCTATCAAGAAAAACTGAATAAAGAAAATAAAACTGATTTCAGCAGCTTAAAAGCCGTTTTTATCAATTGTACTTTAAAGAAATCACCGGAAAAATCACATACCTCCGGGCTGATAAGTATGTCGGCTGAAATCATGGAGGAAAATGGAATTCAAGTGGATATCATCAGGGCGGTTGACCATAATATTGCTTTTGGGGTTTATCCTGATATGACCGAACATGGTTGGGAAAAAGATGATTGGCCGGCCATTCAAAAGAAAGTGATGGATGCCAATATTTTAGTAATCGGTACGCCAATCTGGTTGGGAGAAAAATCTTCAGTTGCCACTCAGGTAATCGAACGGCTTTACGGCTTTTCAGGGGAAACCAACGAGCATGGACAATATGCTTATTACGGAAGAGTAGGCGGTTGTTTGGTAACAGGAAATGAAGATGGAATAAAGCACGTAGCAATGAGCACCTTGTATAGCTTACAGCATTTGGGTTATGTAATTCCTCCACAAGCAGATGCAGGTTGGGTAGGCGAAGCAGGGCCAGGCGCCTCTTATATGGATGAAGGAAGTGGCGGGCCTGAGAATGATTTCACCAATAGAAATACCACTTTTATGACCTGGAATTTAATGCATATAGCGAAAATGCTGAAGGATAATAAAGGAATTCCAGCACATGGTAACCAAAGAACGGAATGGGATGCTTCAACGCATAAAGATAACCCAAATCCGGAATATAGATAATTTTAAAGATATAAGAGTAAAGATTCAAGAATCAAGATTTGCTTTTAGGTGAAAACACCTAAAAGTGAGGTGCTTTAGGATATTTTAATGCATAAAGGCAACCTGAATTTGTAATATAGATAAAGAATTTTCGAACTAAACCTGTCAGGTTTCATTTAAATTATTCAACCTTGTTTCCGGTCGGTCTGCCACCGACCGGGGTGAAATCCATGGTTGGTGGCACACCAACCATTTTGAATCTAATATTGACAGCTTTTATTGTTTAAAGATTAAATTAAAAAGACCATGAAAAAATTAAATTTTAAAACCCTATTAATCATCATTTTTATTACTACTGCTTTTTCAGTGCATGCTCAATACAAAAGTGTGGAAGAAATAATGGAAGCTTTAAATAGAATTTAACCCGAAAATTCATATGAATTTATCGTACGAAGGACAGACAATTTATAAAACCCGATTATTAGATAGTTATATTACAATTTTCATATTAAAACATGAATTTTAAAAGCACCCAAATTTGGGCTAATAGATTTTTATAAATTATCGGGGTTAACCCTTTTGTAATCTACTGATAATCAATTACTTTAAATTTATTATCTTCATTTCTCATACCCTTTTCATAAATAATGCGGGTTAAAATGAAATTAAAAGAAGAAGACATTGCCGCAGACTTTGTTGCTAAAGATATTTTTGATTGATGAGAATTGTAAGATCGTGAAAGCCCACTATGGCAAGAATGTAAGCGACCATTTGGATATGAAGGAAATTGAGAAATTTGCAGGAGTGGATAATACTCAAACTGCCTAAACTAAAATACTAATTCACTCGTTAGCTACATTAATAAGATTTTGTAGTTTAATATAGATTGGTTGTCTATAATAATTAGGTCTGACTGGAGAAGTCAGGCCTTTTTTTATTCTATTTAAAAAAATCGTGCATTTTGTAAATCTTAGATCAAAGCTATGCGGAATTGAGAATTTGAATTAAATTTAAAAATGGACATTCTTCAATATTTCAATCGGATCAATCCCTTAAGTGAACAAGCTAAAAGTGCACTGAAAGACATCACCAAAAATGTGAGCTATAAAAAAAATGAGATCATACAGCAAGCCGGTAATAGCTGCAAGACCATTTATTTTGTAAAAGAAGGCATTACTCGAATATTTTATTATAAAGATGGAAATGATATAACGGAGCATTTTGCTTTCCCGACTGATATGATCGTAAGAGCCGAAAGCCTTTTTACAGGCAAACCAACACAAAAAAGTATTGAAGCATTGGAATCCACAGAAATCATAGCCATAGATTCAGCAAAGTTGTTTTCGCTCTATGACCAGCATCACGATTTGGAAAGGCTGTTTCGTTTGATTTTTGAAAGGGAATATGTCAATACAATCAAAAGGTTGGAAAGTTTGCAATTCAAAAATGCTACTGAACGCTATTCAGAATTATTGGATAAAACTGATTTTGTGCAAAAAATCCCTCTTAAATATTTAGCTTCTTATTTGGGTATTACTCAGGTCAGCTTGAGCAGGATCCGTGCTTCAATATAAAGATAAGGTCACCCCTACGGGGCTTAGATATCTGCTTTTATGCAGCAGTTACCATAAGGTCGTCCATACTGGACTTTATATAATCACATTTTGAAAGTGTTGTGGTGAAAAATAAGGTGACTATGAAAAGTTGAGCTTAATAAATCATCTAAAGCTAAAAAGCTTTTATTTTCTCACGCTTCTACTGTGGTAAAAAAACAGATAATCGTGATGAATTCATTATTTAACATTTGTTAATTGATTGAATATTTAGGAAAGCGATATTTGTATTGCAATAGAAGAAAATACAATGGATAATATAAAATTAGGACTTAAAGAAAACTGGAAGCAGTTTACATTATTGGTGATCGTCAACGGTTTTGTTGGCGGTATGGTGGGGATGGAAAGAAGTATATTCCCACAATTTGCTGAAGTGGAATTTGGAGTAGCCTCCAAAACGGCTATTCTTACTTTTATTACAGCTTTCGGAATTAGTAAAGCATTTGCCAATTATTATACGGGTAAGCTGGCCAATAAATTTGGTAGAAGAAATCTCCTCCTCTTTGGATGGCTATTGGCTATCCCTGTGCCTTTTATGCTGATTTATGCGCCAAGCTGGACATTCGTCATAATCGCTAATATTTTATTAGGATTAAGTCAGGGATTGACGTGGAGCAGTACCGTAGTGATGAAAATTGACCTAGTAGGCGAAAAAGACCGTGGTTTTGCCATGGGATTAAATGAATTTGCTGGATATTTTGCTGTGGGTATAGTGGCTTTCATCACGGGTTATGTAGCCAATAGTTATGGCATCACACCTTACCCTTTTTACATCGGAATTTTCCTTTCGATTGTTGGTTTTATTTTGACTTTACTCTGGGTGAAAGATACCAGAGGTCATGTAAATAAAGAAAGCGGAACTGACAAAACAGTGCATTTGAAAAATATCTTTTTGGAAACCACTTTCAAAAACAAAACCTTGAGCTCTGTCACGCAGGCTGGTTTAATTAATAACCTGAATGACGGGATGATTTGGGGGCTTTTACCAATGGTGCTTTTTTCATTGAATTATGACAATGAAAATATTGGGATCATCACTGCTATCTATCCTACCGTATGGGGAATTGGTCAGTTATTCACAGGTAAAATGTCCGATCATTACTCCAAAAAAGGGATGTTATTCTGGGGGATGTTATTGCAAGGTATTGCCATACTCTTTATTCCTTACAGCAGCAGCTTTGTCGTTTTAGCAGGACTTTCTGCCATTTTAGGTTTGGGTACTGCCTTGGTTTACCCTACTTTTTTATCCACCATTGCACAGGCAACCAGTCCGCAGCAAAGAGCTGAAAGCGTGGGAACCTTCAGGCTTTGGAGAGATTTAGGGTATGCCTTTGGTGCCATTATTTCAGGGATAACGGCTGATTTATTTGGGGTAGAATATGCGATTTTAACAATTGCAGGACTTACTATTATATCTTCTCTAATTATCAAATTCCGTATGCCGGCCAACATCAAGCAAACAAAAGATTGCCTAGAGCCAGAGGAGCTAAAAGAAGCATTAAATAAAAATGAAGCTATTCGAATTATAGATGTGAGGAATAAGGATGAACATGAAAACGCTCATATTCCTGAAGCGATCAATATTCCATTAGATGAGCTAAGTGAAAAAATCTCAACATTGGATAAAAACACCTATTATGTAACAGTTTGCGGCAAAGGCGGTGGACGCTCAGCAGAAGGAGCTAAAACATTAAAAGAAGCCGGCTTGAGTGCTATTTGGTTATGTGGTGGTACGAATCAGTGGCTGAACTAATATAAAAAAAGCGTCTGACGATTCTAATTCGCCAGACGCTTTTTCATTAACAACAATCCTTATTTTGTTGAACTGGAGGGCAATCCACTGTTCCATAGCTGCAATATACACAGCAGTCACCAGCTTGTGGTTTCAAAACTGTTTTACAATTTTCACACTCATAAAAGAATTGACAAGCATCTGTTGGCATTTCTTCTGTTTTTTCGTGTCCGCAATTGGGACATTTTATCGTTGATTCTAATAATACTTTCATTTTACTTTACAGTTTATTTAAGCAAATACTTAAATATAAGGACCGAAAAAAGAGTTGCAGATAATTTCCCAATATTGTTCCATATAATTCTAATAGAATTAATTCCACAAAAGATGTGATAATTAGGCTTCTCTTGATAAATAAAAAAGGCTAATAAAATAGGTCTAAACAAATATAAAGAGTCTTTTTAAGGACTCAATTATGTTCAAAACCTCAAAATATCATATTTTCATTAAAATCCGGGGTTTTAGGGCTTAATCAAAAGACAGAATACCAAATTATATTTTGTAGTTTTTCACCTTCCTTTTTCCTTGATGAAAAAGAAAGAAAAAATCAAGAAAATCCGCCAGCTGGCGGACAACCCACATCCTCGTCTGGCTTGCCTGATCAAGCAGGCCCGCATTCCTGCCTGCGCAGGCAGGTTTGTCCTCCTACCCACACTCACAGATCAAAATTTTATTTGGATTAAGGGCTTTGTGATATTTATCATGAGGGCCCTAATTATTTCGATTAAAAGGTAATTACTTTGTCTGCGTCAATAGTCCACTGTGCAAACTCAGTCATATTGCTACGTTCCACGCCTTCTTCTAGTGGTAATTGCGTCATTCCCCTAGCATCCATGCAGGTACCACAAGATTTAACATGACCACCTTTACGAATAAATACTTTAAGCATTCTGCCAATGTTATAATATCCATCAGGTGTCTTTTGGGCTGAAGTTCCACAGCTTACTGCATCAGCTAATAGAAATATATTCACCTTTAAATCAGAATGATCTTTTAACAATTGATTAGCTAATCTGAGGACGTTATATGCTTTTTCTGTTCCGTAAGGAGCATCATTTATAATAATTAGGATATCCCTCATAATTTCTTTTTTTAGATGAAACCTATTTAAAAAAAACTAATACATTAAGTGATTATACTTTTGTAAAAATACAGCTCCATTCATAATGAACAGTTCGCAATTAATCATGCGCAACAACACGAGTATTCGCCTTCAAAGCCTCATTTCAATAAGCATATAAATAAACAAACCTATGTTCTCAAAACCAGATTTTGAAGTCTATTAAATAATAAATTTAATATCCACAATATTCCGGATGAATTCTATCCAAATCTTCCACTATATCACAATATTCCATTATTTCATCCATCAATTCGCAATGGTATTCACCTCCATGATGTGAGTATCCGCTCGAATTCATCATGTGTCCATTGCCCATCATCCCACTCATCATATTGCAATGATGCTTTTCGTTTAAGTCTTGATGATGTGCAAGGTTTATTGATTCTAATTGATGATAAGCACTGTCGTAATGGTGAATCATATTATTGTGATGAGCAATTTTTACAGGATCATTATGAATCTCAAGACTATCATGAAACTGAATCATCAATTGATTAAATGACTGAGCATATTGTACTCCTTCACTTAATTTGGCCACAATAGCGCTATCTTGTTTATCAATGATTTCATCAGCATTAAAATCATTATGATGACAACCAAAGCTAAAAAGAAGTAGCGCTGTTAAAAGAGTCGATGTCAAAATTAAATTTTTCATATTGCTTACATTTAGAATTAAAAATATTTGTAGAACCAGTATTTTTCAAACCATATTTGTCCGGTGCCATAAAAAACTCGGACTTTTCATTTTTACTTCAGGCAGAGGTGAACCGTAAAAATTTCCACCTGCAAATCCAGCTTTTCCACCTCCAATTTCCAGAAAACATTGGCCTTCTCACCTAAATGTCTTTTCCGCATTTTCCCCTTTAATTTTTTGGGAAATATTATGCGCAACAGTTTCTGCCCCTAATGCTAAAATCGTCTTATTCATAAGCTTAAAGTTTTTTAAGAATCTCCTGTTGCTTTTCTATATTTTCAATAAGAACTTCTCGCATTAATCGACAGGCATGTGCCACTTTTGTTGATGAAAGCGAAAAGAAAGAATTCTGTCCCTCTCTTCTTGATTTCAAAATGCCTTTTTTAGTCATTAAAGAAAGGTGTTGCGACAAGTTAGATTTCAGTACCCCGGTGCCTTCCAATATGTCAGTAAAGCTTAATTCTTTGTCTTGTAGCAAATCGATTACTTCAATCCGAAGTGGATGTCCCAGTGCTTTGCACACGTCTGCATGCATTTCATAAATCTGCTTATTATCCATTTATTATAAGTAATTTATACGTTTATTAGTTTACGTTTTTATAAACATTAAGTTCGTAAAATTTCACTTTTCTATAAACCTGAATTTCTATGTTGAAAAACCACACAAAAGGTATTTTTTGCTGCGAAGTCTGGAATGATAAGGCTGATTTAAGGCTTTAAATACATATTTTGGGTAGCTGCTCTTAAAGCCTAATAGAAACACTTGCTATTGAAAAAATTAGAGTAATAATGAACTCAAGTGAATTCTACCACCCCACATACTCAGGTGCCTCAATATCATTCATGCATAAATAAATGAAGGATTGCCCTAAATGGTGAATTGCATGACTTCTAATCAGATAAAAAATATTCGTTTTGGACATTTCGGTTTCCTTAAACATTACTTTTTCAGAAAGTGCTGAAGATTCTGTAGTTTCAATTAAACCTGCCACATAGCTAAATGCATCATCTGAAATCTGCAAAACCTGCTTTTTGCTGAGCTCCTCTATCTCATCTTTTGAATAAAAGTTTTTATACTCTCCAGTAATATGACGGCAGAGAAAACTAATATTTCCTACTATGTGCAATTGCTGCTCTTTAAAACTCATGCCATCCGGGTAAATTTTAAAATCATAAAGTTGCTCCGGCATGGATTCCGCAATGGTTCGAGAATAAGACGTGCTGCGTTCCCAAACATCTGGATATTCCTCTTGAAAATAGTCTTGTGCTTTTCCTTCCATTATGGTTAAAAAAAGGAAATAGTTAGTAGGATCCAATTCGTTTCATTTTATGATTTTTATAATAATTAAATATAAGGATAACTCCCTCTTTTAAAATACTTAACAGCTTAAAATGGAGTGCATTCTAAATTTATCTATTAGTAAGGGTTTTATAAATCATCTGCATTTAGGACGAATAATTAACCTGAATTTTCCGAGTTAATTCTATTTATTTAATCCCACATAAAAATCCCAACCAACTCAAACTTAATCACGAATTTAATTTCTTATAATATTTATCCCCTCAATATAAGAAATATATTATTTTTCACCATGTAATTTGGATTAATGCAATATTTATTATAAATTAACCTTTGTTATATATTTTTATAATAAAAAATTTTGTTGATATATTTTCAATATTTATATCGACTTTTTGAGAAAAAACAGCAGTAAAAATGAAGGTTTTTAAAAGTAACATCTATTTTCTATTGTTAATTCTATTTAACATCCCACACCTATCAGCTCAAGAAATAGAAATAGATAGAATAAATATTATAAACAGACAAATTAATATTGACTACAAAATTGATGACTCCAATGAGAACAATGAATATTGGGTTCAAATTTACTCCTCTAAAGACAATTTTTCGGCCCCTTTAACAAAATTAAGTGGCGATGTGGGCCAAGAAGTGAAGCCTGGAGAAAGGACAGCCACCTGGGATATAATAGATGAATACGGGGAATACAAAGGACCACTTATGTTTGAAGTCAGAGCTTCTGTTTATATACCTTTTGTACGCCTAAAGAAAAAAGACATTAAAGACTCTTATAAAAGAGGAAAACCACTTGATTTAAATTGGCGGCCTGGAAATACAAATCCAGTACATATTGAATTATACAAAAACAACAAACGACTTCAAGGCGAATTAAATTACCCTAATGACGGTGAATATTCAACCGTATTAAGTAAAGATTTAAAACCGGGAAAAAATTATAAAATCAAAATCACTGATTCAAAGAATTCGGATCAGTTTATTTTTACTGAACCATTCAGTATTAAAAGAAGAATTCCTTTGTTACTACAAATAATTCCAGGGGTTGCTGTTTTAGGTGTTGCGACTCCATTGGGGGTTAGTTATCTAACAGAAGAAGGACAGGGCGGTGATAATTCACTACCAGATGCACCTTCATCTCCAGAAAATAATTAGCATAATTCTGAATTCATTAAAAATGAAAAAATTATTACTTTTATTTACATTCATCATTTTCTCTAGCACTGCAGTCTTTGCCCAAGGTTCATTTACCTCCATTCCAGGCATCACGGGAGGTCAAATGGGCGAAGTTCAAATTACCGAATCAGGAAACCTTTATGTGGTAAGTAGAAGGGAAGGCAATGTATATACCTCAAATGATAATGGTGAAAATTGGGAAACATTAAATACCCCAAATGACACTCGGGCACTTTTTCCTGAAGGAAATGACCTTTACAGTGTTAGTTACTCTGATATGTTTAAATCAACAGATGAGGGCGAAAGCTGGGAAAGGATAATTATGGGAAACAGGTTCGAGAACCCAGATGCCCTATACCGTTTACCCAATACGGATAGCACATTTGTTATTCATTCTGCTTGTAATGGCATATATGTATCAAATAACAATGGTGCTGATTGGGTCAATATAGCTAAAAACAATATTGAAGGATGTGATGGTAGGTACACTCCTGCCTTCAGTTCTTCAGGAGATATTTATTTTTGGGAAAAAGATTTAGGAATTTTAAAACATGAATTCCCAGAAGATGGTATTTGGAGTGCAGATAAATCAGAAGTTGTATTTGAAAAGCAAATCACTGACTTTGACTATGCTTTATCGATAGGTATTAGCGAAACAGATAATGTTTTTATCACCTATACAAAATCTGATAATGACGGAATAGAATTTGCCAAGTCAGAATCAGGTGAATTAAATTCATTCAACCCAATAGAAGGTCCAACTGCAAATCAAGGAAGAACATTATGGGAGAAATCAAATAATGGAAACCTCCATATAATATCAGATAACGAAAGGTCTTTATGGGAATTAACAGATGAAAACCAGATATCCTGGTCGCAAAAAACATATCCAGGAAATGATTTCAACAGCCAAAATAGAATTGAGCACATCACTTGGACTAATAATTCAGAGATATTTGCTACCGGCAGTGAAGAAATAGGTGTTTTATATTCTAATGATAATGGTGGAAGCTGGGAAATCAGAAATGGTGAATCTCCCAATGCAATAGAAGCTGGACTTACATACGACATTGAAATACTGGGCAATGGTAATATTATAGCAAAAAATTCAGGAGGGCAAGGTTCCTATGGGTTATGGATAAGCACTGACGATGGGGAATCATTTGAATGGTCGCCACAAGATTTTACGATTGGATCAAACGGAGTGGCAATTGGAACCGAACTTCTCAAATTACAGGATAATTCCGTTTTGATTAATACTTCGGAAGGCATACAGCGTTCAACTGATGGGGTCAATTGGCAAGTCCAAAATACAGAACGATATGGAATAATGGCCAAATCTACCAATGATGAACTTTATGCCATCAATAATTCAACGAATCCTGCTGAAATGATGGTATCAAGCGATAAAGCAGAAATCTGGACAGCCACGGAAATATCGGGCGGTTTTCCCAACAATATAAATATGACCTATCTATTTCTTTATAATGACTTCCTCTATGCTGGTATTACTAACTTTGATGAAAATAACAAGGAAGAATTATGGAGAATTGATATAAACAATGCAGTAGCTACTAAATTACAGCCCCCTAATGATGGGCATCGTGGCGCCTTTGAATTAAATGGGAACATATATTTATCTGATGGAAGAACGGTGGCTATTAGCTCCAATCAAGGAAATAACTGGACTACGCTAGAATATCCACACCAATACATAATACCGATCAATCAAAGATCAGGTGGATTGGGCTTAAGCTCTAGAGGAACATTAACCATAACTCAAGATGATGGCGAAACCTTTCGTAATGTGGGTCTCGAAAATCCCAATTCTATTATCACTGATGTAAGTCAAGACATAAGTGGAACATTTTATGCTTCAGCTGAAGTGGGAAGTGCCTTCAAGTTTGATGGCAACTTGGTATTGGAAGAATCTGAATTACCCCCTACTGTAGATTTTACTTGGCAACAAAAAGGCAGTCCCTTAGGAGGTAATGTAAAACAATTAACCCTTAGCCCGGAAAATCAACTTTTCGCCACCAATTCAGAGGTTTTATTTAGCTATAATAATTCCAACAACAAATGGGATAGAGTAAATATTCCAAACCATATTTATGACTATAGCGACATGATTATAGATGATTCAAATGTTATCTATTTTCTTGATACCTATCAACTACTAAAATCATCAGACAATGGTAATAGTTGGGATTTGAAACAAAATTTTGAAAATGCAAAAAAAATAAGGAAAGCTCAAAATGGTAATATTGTAATTTCAACTAGCAGAAACATTATATATGCAGAAAGTTTTGATGCGGACTTCTCAGTAGCTTCAGGACTTCCTGATGCGGATTTCAATCAATTAGAAATCACAGACAGTGGTGTTTTATGGGCTTCTACTAATGATAATGAAGCAAGCTCATTATTTAAATCAAGCGATAATGGGGTCAGTTGGACAGAAGTAAACTCACTAGACCTTTCGAGTGAAGTCATTCATTCTATAAATAAACTTCCTGAGGGTGCTCTTGCTGTTGTAACTAGCGCAGATATTTATAAAAGTGAGGATGACGGCAATAATTGGACGTCCATAAAATCCAATATATCAGAAACAAGCATTGATTCTTTTCACTCATATCTATCAAAAATTTATTCCGACCCTGAAGGGAATTTTTATTTTTACAATCAATCCATTCTTTTTTTCTCGGAAGACGAAGGGAATAGCTGGGAAGAATTAAACGAAGATTTTCATCTCCACGATGACAATAGTGGTATCAGAGCAATAACATGGTATAATTCTGAAATGTTGATTGGGACGGGCAATGAGGGGATTTTATCATCATCAGACGGAGGCAGTACTTTCAATACATTTCAAGATAATAATGGGTTTTATGGTAAAGCTTATGAAAATATATTCATAAATGATGGAAATAAATTTATTATACCACATAACGGGAAATTATTTAAATCTTCAGATGATGGGGATAGTTTTACAGAAATTGATGATAAAAATTTCACTGACAAAATCATCAGAAGTTATGATGGAAATCTTATTAGTTACGGGGGCGGAATATCTAAATCTGAAGATGGTGGAGATAGTTGGACTAATTTAGAAGTTGATTTAGACGGGCATATTATTGGTTTATCCAAGGATGATAGTGAAGATGAAAAATATTTTGCCGCAACTGATGGTGCAGGAGTTTTAAAGTTCTGGGAATCCGATGATTTAAACGAATGGACAGAATTAAATATTGATGGGCTTCCTAATGATTATGGGGTATGGGAATTTGGATTTGCTGCAGATGCTTCAGGAAACATCTATTTTACAATCCAAGATAATGGCCCAAAGCTTTACAAGGCTTCCTTTGGTACAGCCAATTTAATCAGTCAAAATAATGGTTCCCCAAGAATACGAAAGCATGAAGGGCAAGTTTATTTGAAAGATGGAAATAAAATATCTGTCACAAGTGATGGAGATAATTACTCAGAATTTTCTACCCCTGAGGGAAGGGAATTTTATATTACTGAAAATGGATACTTAATTTTAACTAATGAGGTTAATTCAGAAGCATGGATATCATTAAATAATGGAGACTCTTGGCAGCAAATACCAGGGTTAACTGGCGATAAATTTAAAGACATAGAGATTGACCCTCTTAATGGATATGCTTATGCCATTGCAGAAAACCAACCTCTATTGAAAAGTTCAGATATCTTAATTCCAAATGACAATACAGCACCCATATTATCAAATTTTACACCTGAAAATAATGAGTCATCAGTAGATTTAGAATTAACGATAACATTAAACTTCAATGAAACTGTTAATCCTGTAGAAGGCGAAAAAATCAGATTGTTTGAAAAAGAAAATCCCAACACGCCTGTGGAAACATTCAATACAGTAGATGGTACATTTTCCAATGAAAATACCATGGTAAGCTTTGAACCTAGTGTAGAAATCGAATATTTAACAGACTATTTTATCATCATCGATAATGGTGCCTTCACTGATATTTTCGGAAATCCTTATGAAGGAATAAACAGTGAAGATACTTGGACATTTACTACTTTGGAAGAACCTGATTTAGAAAATCCTTCTTTAAGCTTTGACAGTCCTATCATTAATAAAGGAGAAGAAAATACATTTGAGTTAAGCGTAACTGATAATAGGGCAATAGATGTAGATAAAACTACAATTTATTATAGAAATATTAGCAGTCCGCAAAATTCAAGCTTTAATTCTAGTGATATGACGGCTCAATCTACTGAACCTAGCACTGAAATTACTTTTACTGCTTCTGTTTCAGAAAACTGGTATGATGATATGGGGCTGGAATATTATTTTGAAGCTGAAGATGAAGCAGGAAATAGAGTGAGGCTTCCGAGTGAATCATCCGAATATTTCTACTCCTATATCAATTTTTCAAATGAAAAGCCTGGATTAGAAGGGATTCCATTTGGCTCTTCTGAAACGGATTATAAAATGATTTCAGTTCCTCATAAACTAGTTGACTCGCAAATTGCCACCCAATTCGATGAATTGGGCGCTCATGACCCTAACAGTTATAGAATCATGACTTTCGATAATGGGCAGGAAAATGAAGAGGAATATCAAGAATTTCCTGATGATTTGACAAATCTTGGAAGGGGAATTGGATACTGGATATTACTGAGAAACTTTAAAGATATTTTTCTAGAAAATGCCAGCTCACCGGAAAATAATCGTAACGAATTATTTGAGTTGGATCTCAAAAAAGGCTGGAATCAAATTGGTAATCCTTACACTACACCTATTTCATGGGAAGAAATTAGGGCTGAAGACCAAAATGTAATTGGTGCAATAAAAATGTATTCGAACGGGAATTATTCAAATGGTGATATTCTTGAAGCTTATCAAGCTGGTTTTGTTTATGCTGAAAGCAATATTACAGTTCCAATTTATTTTGAAGGTGGAAATGAAAATGCTAGGCTCCTTAAAAAGGAAAAATCAACAAATTTGAATTCCAATTATTGGGAACTACCGATTAATATTAAACAAGGTGAATTTGAAAATGAAATTGGCGGAATTGGTATGGCCATTGACGCAAAAGAAGGAAAGGATATCTATGATGATTATAATCCGCCTTCAATTTCCAATGCAGTAGAACTTCATATAAAAAGCTTGAGTGATAAAACTTTAGCAAAAAGTGTAGTTCAAAAACAAGAAGAATTCACTTGGGAATTTAATGCAATAGCCGATGGGAAAGATGTAGTTGAATTGAGCTGGGAAAACCAAAACCTTGGTGAAAATACTAAGGAGCTCATGCTATTTCATATCAATAAACAAAAAATAGTGGATATGAAAACCACTAATAATTATAGTTTTAGTCCTGATGAAAACAACCAGTTTAAAATATATTATGGGGATGATTTAACAGAAAAAGTTAAACCTGATGAAAGCGTTTTTAATAATGCTTATCCAAACCCCGCATCAAACGCTATCAATTTTCCATTTACAATTAGTGAAGAAGATGGAAATTCCAAAATATCAGTCGTTTTATTCAATCACCGTGGTCAAAAAATTCAAGAGATTTTTAATGACAATTATGACCCCGGGTTTTATTCATATAACTGGGCCTTTGAAAACCTAAACCTTTCAAAGGGGATTTATTTTTGCAAGTCTTTTATGCAAAATGAAAATGGCAATACGATTTCGAATACTCAAAAAATTATAATTAAGTAACTATGAGACTTTTAACCTTTATTCTACTGTTTTGCATTTCTAATATGTTAATGGCTCAAAATATTAACACTCGCTCCTCTGAATTTAAGGTGGATATGAGTGAAATGAAAGGTAAAAACACCGATGTTCCGAAAATTTCTTGGAAAGAACCTATACCGGACATCAATTTCCAGCAGGAAGAGGGGAGTTATCCTATTAATATAAATATAACTGGAGAAAACCCCATCAAGAAAGTTACCATTGATTTAATTGACTTGGCGACTGATGAAAACATTGGAAAACAAAATATTACGCCCACTGAAAGTGAAATCAATGACTTTAATATCAAAAAAAATCTTTTCCTACTTAACGGGGAAATATCCATATCTATAATAGTAGAAAATCAAGCAGGTATTCAAACTGTATCCAGTAAAAAAGTTTATGTAGGATCAGAGGCAATCGCCCAAGTTTCTCAATTAGACAGAACGGATTATGCTATTTTATTTGCAACAGATAAATATGAACATTGGGATGATTTAGTAAATCCAATTTATGATGCTAGAACAATTTCTGAAATATTGAGTGAAGAATATGGCTTTAAAGTAGAGGTAGTTGAAAATGCATCCCAAAATGAAATTCTAAGCAAATTGAGGGAATATTCAAGAAAAAAATACAAACCAATGGATCAATTATTTGTGTTTTTTGCCGGTCATGGAACTTATGATCAGACTTTCGGTGAAGGTTTTGTAGTAACTAAAGAATCCTTGGTTAATGACGATGGCAAAACTACTTATTTATCTCACAATCGCTTAAGATCAATTGTTAATAACATTCCTTCTGAACACATATTCTTAACTATGGATGTCTGCTTTGGTGGAACTTTTGATCAGAAGCTAGCATCCGCAAGAGGTGGGAACAGAGAAATTTATAAAGATCAAAATAAATCAGATTACATTTCCAGAAAATTAATGGGTAAAACTAGAAAATATTTAACCTCCGGTGGGAAAACTTATGTATCAGACGGAATTAAAGGAGAGCACTCTCCTTTTGCAAAAAGATTTATTGAAGCCTTAAATAGTCAAGGAGGAAATGATGGGATTTTAACAATTTCAGAATTATATACTTTTGTTGAAAGACTTTCTGTTGAACCTCGACTTGGGAATTTTGGAAATAATGAATTGGGAAGTGATTTTCTATTCGTAGTAAAATAAATTTAAATAAATTAATTGAAAACCTCCCAAATCACTTCATTAATATTAAATTCGGTGGTATTCTCCCCTACTTATGAAAAGGGAAATGAGGATTCACTGCCAGGCTAGCATTTCTAATTGCTCATTAGCAGGACAATCAAATTCATAAGTTCAAATTTCCTTTTGAGTTCTGTTGTAACCTGATTTTGGCTATACATTAATCCATAAACTCATCGGCAGTCATATTCCAAAATTCTGAATTGAAAATCTCCAAAAGAAAATCATTGGTATCATCCAAATCAAAATAATCCTCATCAAATTCATCGCCCTCTTCTATTCCATACCATTCCATAAACTCCTCTCTTTCAGGATTTTTTTTATCCTCCAAGATTTCCAAGAAATGATAATAACCTCCGACTCCACCTATATCTTCTGGGGGACAAGCTTTTTCTCCTTTCACACAAATTGGTTCACCCTTATATAATTCTAAATCCTTTTTAGTGGGCTTTTGGAAACTGATTTTATGCCACCAGTCATCCCCAAAATCATACCAATACCAAAAGGGTTTACGAGCTGTCAATTCTTCAAAATCGGTCAAATGAATTGTATCCGCTTTTACTTCTTCAACTCCTCCTCCAAAACCAAAATCATCCTCGGGCATAGGTAAACCTGCTCGAACGGATTCATTCATTTTTTTATCTGAAAATTGAAATAAATGTGCCATCATCCAGCCCATAGCTTCCTGACAAACCAAATGAAGCTGAAGCATATTGATGTCTGAGGGTACTAAAACTATTCTATATATATCCGTGTGCTCTAAATGGATTTTAAGCTTAAATGGATCGGGATACATGGGTACTATTTTCATTGTGCAAACATTTTATTTAATAAAGTTAAAGAATTAAAATTTGAATTCAGGTTTCATTCCCCTACATTTGCAGAAGAATTATGGTTTCTGTTGGATTTCATTCCTTCAGGATTAAAAGGGAATTCGGTGCTTGGTTTTAATTTTTGAAACCAATATTCCGAAACTGTCCCCGCAACTGTAAGTCCAATTTTTAATTGAAGTGCATTACCCTTGCCACTGTTAGCCTACCGGCTGATGGGAAGGCCGCAACTTCAAAGGACGAGTCAGGAGACCTGCCATAGCTCATAATTGATTTCGACTTTCGGGTGAAAGGTCAGGAATGTACGAAAGCTATTAG
Organism: Bacteroidota bacterium; assembly: GCA_051747245.1. Classification (GTDB taxonomy): domain Bacteria; phylum Bacteroidota; class Bacteroidia; order Cytophagales; family Cyclobacteriaceae; genus Marivirga. Next base: position 41,135 of record JBNJFX010000025.1, on the reverse strand, counting down.
CTAACTTTTTTACATCTGATTTTGACCGTGGTCGCATTAAACAATATTTTATTTTATGCGATTATGTGTATTATTTTTATTGCTATGGTTCACCAATGAACTATGGGCACAAAACCATCAGGACAGTATTCCTGTGTTAAGGGAAGTCTCTGTGCAAGGCGATTTTGAAAAACAATTCCTGCCCGGCAACTCTATTATTCTACCTAAAACAAAAACGCTAGATTTCTATAATGGAGATAATATCAGTGAAATCTTAAGGCAAAACAGTAGTATTTACTTTAAAGAATACGGCAATGGAATGCTGACCACCATTGCTTTCCGCGGCACCAATGCCAGCCAGACTGCAGTGCTTTGGGACAATTTCAATATCAATAGCTTCACTTTAGGACAAACGGATTTTTCTTTAATACCTTCTCAAGCCATTTCTGAAATATCCATCATTCCGGGTAGCGGAAGCAGCATGGGAGGAAGCGGTGCTTTTGGTGGTGCCGTTTTGTTGGAAAATCCCCTGGATTTCAAATCTGGAAATAAAATATCACTAGGACAGCAAATAGGGAGCTTCGGACTTTTAAATAGTAACTTAAATGCAAATGGCAGTAATGGTAAATGGGCTTATGATACTCGTTTGTACTGGGGAAAAGCCAAAAATGATTTTGAGATTTTACAAACTGGTGAAAAACAGGATAATGCAAGCTTTCAAAGATGGGGCGTAAATCAAAGTATCGGCTATAAAATCAGCAATACTGAAAAAGTAAAATTAGCGATTTGGTATAATGACAACTTCAGGGAAATTCAACCACCTATAGGTTCAAGCAGGGATGTAAATGAACAAACGGATCATAACCTGAGGACACATCTCAATTATGAAAAAACTGGAGAAAAAAGCAGCTTAAATATTGGCAGCGGCTATTTCATGGATGAAATGGAGTATCAATTGAATCGCGCTATTTCTTATTATAAAGTGGATAGATGGGAAAGTTTTGCAGATTATAAATACCATTTCTCTTCCAAACATCAAGTGAAATTATCTGCTCGATACAATTATATAGATGCCAAAAATCAAAATTATGAAGATGGTGGTGCAACCGAGGAACGCTTCAGTTTGGGTGCTTTATTCAAAGGAGAAATATGGAAGGGAATTGATTATGCAGTGCATCTGAGACAGCAATTAGTGCCGGGAGTTAATATTCCCATTTCGCCTTATGCGGGTATTTCTCATCAATTAATTTCATCAGAAAATCATCAACTTAACCTAAAGCTTAATTCTTCATACAACTACAGACTACCAACCTTAAATGATCGATTCTGGAATGAGGCTGGCAATCCGGAATTGAATTCGGAAACTGCCTGGAATAAAGAAGCTTCAATTCTATCAAATCATAAATGGAATAAATCCAAAGTGAATTTTTCTATCACGGCCTATCACAATGAAGTAGATAACTGGATTCAATGGGTGCCCGATGAAAATAATCAGTGGAGGCCTAGAAATATAAAGAAAGTGCTGGCAATAGGAATTGAAACACAAATGGGAGTTAATTTTCCAATTATAAATGATCTTTTGTTTGAAACTGACATCCAATACAGTTATACACGATCAACAGTTGTGGAAAGTGAAACCAATCAACGAGAAGTCGGAAAGCAACTGATTTATGTCCCTTTACATAAAGCTAATCTTTCAGCTTCTATAATATGGAAAAAGTTTTCACTTAACTATTTCAATCAGTGGACTGGTAAAGTTTTCACGACAACTAGCAATTCTGATATCTATGCCTTAGATCCATTTTTAGTGACAGATTTGGGATTAAACTGGAAGTCCTCTAAATGGCGTTTTTCTGCCAAAGTTAAAAATGTATTTAACATTGCATATACCTTGTATTCCGGATATGCAATGCCGGGAAGAAATTTTCAACTCAGTATAAATCGAACTTTTAAATTTAAAAAAACATGAAAAAAATTTTTCTTAACTTTTTGAAAGTAGTTACACTTTTAATTTTTCTCTCAGCTTGTGAAGAAAAGGATGAAGTTAAATTAAAAACATCAGGTGTATACATCTATAACGAAGGTGCCTTTGGAAGCAATAACGCAACTATAGGTAATTATGCTCCGGAAAATAATGAATACACGACTATAGCCTTCCGGAGACAGAGTAACATGAGTCTTGGGGATGTGCAGCAAAATGCATTACTTCATAATGACAAAATATACAGCGTCCTTAATGGTAGCAACGACATAAAAATAATGGATGCTAATTTAGATTACGAAACATTGATAAAGTTTTCTGAATTGGATAAACCAAGAGATATCGCTGTATTGGATGACTTAGCCTTTATATCAAACTGGGGCCCTTATGATGAAAATTTCGCATTAATCTCTAGTGAAATATTGGTGGTAGATTTAAACACCAATGAATTAATCGACAGAATTGAGACCCAAGAATATCCTGAACACCTTATCATTAAGGATAACAAGCTAATTGTAAGTCATGCAAATTTTGATGGAAGTATAAGCGAATTGTCTGTAATTAATATTGATAATTTAGAAATCGAACATTCAATAGATGTCCCTACCGGCCCTCAAGAATTTGAAGAAGATGAGAATGGCAATATTTGGGTGGTATGCACCAGTGGAAATTTAATCAAACTAAATGCTAATCTGACTGCCATTGAAAATGAGGTTGGACTAGATGACAATGTCTTGGGCGATATTGATGCACATGAAGATAAGATCTACTTTTATTCAGACAGCGAAATCTCCTTTTTAAATATCTCGGATAACAGCATTACTTCAACAGGAATAGAAGCTGAAATGGAAACGCCTTATGCTTTTTCAGTTGACCCGGTTTCAGGTGATTTTTATTTAGGTGATGCCTTGGATTTTTCTAGTGAAGGCTTAGTCATTCGCTATGATGCCGAGGGAGAACTGTTGGACACATTCGAATCTGGTATTGCCCCTACGCAATTTTCTTTTAACATCGAAAGTGACAGATGATAGTAACCAAAGGAACTAAGGTAGATAATGCCGTTACCAAAGTAACCAAGGCAGTTTTTCCAAATACGACCAATCATTACGATACGCTATTTGGAGGAACTGCCCTTCAATGGATGGACGAGGTGGCTTTTATTACAGCCACCCGTTATTCCAGACAGAAAATGGTGACCGTAAGCAGTGATAAAATTGATTTCAATAAAGCAATTCCTGCCGGGACTATAATAGAATTAGTTGGTCAAGTGGAAAAAGTAGGCAATACAAGTTTAGAGGTTAGAGTGAATGTTTTTACAGAAGAAATGTATTCTAATCACAGAGAAAAATCCATTTCCGGCTGTTTCACCATGGTGGCTATAGATGAAAACAAAAACCCTGTTTCAATCTTATGAGTGCAGAAAATATAAAAATAGAAGACGGTGATTTTTATATGGAAAACGGTTTTTTCGTTTTCACTGAAAAATATCATCTAAAAAGAGGCTATTGCTGTGGCAATAAATGCAGACATTGCCCCTATCAGTTTAAAAATGTGAAAGCAAAAAAATAATACAAACTTCCAGAATATTTTTTACTTTCATTCGTATATTGTTTGCTTTTAATGGTCATTCCGATAAGTCGGGACAGGCTATAGAATTCGCGATAAATATTCCTGCCTGCCGGCTGGCAGGCATCAGGCGGTTGGTCCCAATAGCTATTGGGATTCGCCCTAGAATATTTATGCTCATTTCTTAGCAACCTAATCGAAAGCAAAATTGAAAAATAAATTAACGAAATGTCTTAATTGCGCTGAGCAATTAGAATCAGACCAAAACTATTGCCCTAACTGCGGCCAAGAAAATTCTGATAAAAAATTACCTCTAGGTGCATTTTTAAAAGATTTCTTCTCAAACTATCTCAGTTTTGATACCATATTATTCAAAACTTTAAATCCCTTTATTTTCCGACCAGGCAAGCTGACCAAAGCTTTTAATGAAGGGAAAAGAAGAAGATATATCAATCCTATAAGGTTGTATTTAATATTTTCCCTTTTCTATTTTTTCATGATTAGCCTTACGGTTCCTAAAGATTTAATTGACACTGGTTTAAGATCTTTTGTCAATCAAAAACCAACTGTGGATTCGCTAAAAGTTGAGGAACTCGACAGTGCAAGAGCTCAACAACTGATTAAGAAGGCAGAGCAGGATAAAGCAGCAGAAAAGGAAGATTCAATTAATAAGTGGGCAACCCTGAAATATTGGGCAGCAGATGAAAATTTAAGCGATGAGGAATTTGAAAGTAAACTTCAGGGAATAGGCTTAGATTTAGAATTTATTTCACCCGCTTATAAAAGAGCCATTTTATTAAATTCTTCCATGTTCACTTATCAGGCAATTAGAAACCTGCCTTTGATGATGTTTTTCTTCCTCCCCATTTTTGCATTTATTCTTTACCTCTTATTTATGAAGAAAAGGTATTATATAGAACACCTCATCCATGGACTGCACCTACATGCATTTGCTTATTTCATTTACGGACTAGCCATTCTACTCTTAAGTCTGTTTTCCAGAAGCGGGGGATGGATAATCTTTCTAAGTTTTATTTGGGTGAGCACTTACTCTTTGTTATCTATCAAAAGGCTTTATCAAAACAGTTGGACAAAATCCATTTTCAAATTCTTTACTTTAGGATTTTTCTATTTTATGCTTTTGATATTGGGTTTTGCTTTAGAATTGTATATTTCATTTTTAACCTTATAATAAATGAAAAAGAAAATAGCCATAAGCTGGAGCGGAGGAAAAGATGCCTGTTTGGCACTACATTATTTGAAGGAATCACAAGAATATGAAATAGATCATTTGCATACTGTGATTGGTGAAGAAACCAATCGAGTGGGCATGCATGGAATCAAAAAAGAACTAATTGAAGCACAAGCTAAAGCATTAAACATCTCGCTTAAAATCAGCTATTTACCATCTGATAAAAGTAATAAATCCTATGAGCAAGTCATGAGAGAATATGCTGATTATTGTAAATCAAAAAATATTGACACCATTGCTTTTGGTGATATTTTCTTAGAGGATTTAAAGAAATACCGGGAAGAAAAAATGGCAGAGGCTGGTATGAAATGTTTATTTCCTTTATGGAAAAAAGACACTAAAAATGTAATCAATGAATTTTTAGAATTGGGTTATAAAACCAAAATATGCGCAGGAGATGCTTCAAAATTAAGTAAAGACATAATAGGTGAAACCATCACCAAAGCGCTTCTTAAAAAATTACCTCAAGAGGTTGACCCTTGTGGGGAAAACGGGGAATTCCACACTTTTGTGTATGACGGATCAATTTTTCATAAACCGGTGAACATTAAACTTGATGACATTCATTCGCACTTCTATACCTATCAAATAGAAGAAAACGGGAAATCAAAAGAAGTGAATAGCGAATTTTATTTTGCGGAGTTTGAGTAAGTGCTACTCGGTATTGATCAATTCAATACCAAGTAGCGCTCAATTATTTTTTTATAATTTTCTTAACGGCTCTTTCTCCTTTTCCATCGGTTATAATCAGAAAATACATACCCTTATCCCATCCGGCCATTTTAACTGATTTATCAAATTGATAATCATTGTTAAAATACATCTTCTTTCCATCTGAAGATAGAATACTTATATTCTGAATACTTTCAGGAGAATCATAATTTATAAATAACTCATCCTGAACAGGATTGGGATAAATGCTAACATATTTATCCAAAGCATTTTTATTGCTTAGCACTGTTTCATCTATTGTCATAGTAGCAACGCTCTCTCCACAATCATTAAAGGCGGTTAAAGTGACTTCATAAGCTCCTTCGTCACTATAAGAATAAACAGGGTTTTTATCTGTAACGATGGGGGAACCATCTCCGAAATCCCATTCAAACATATTGGAATTTTTTGTTAAATTGATGAAGGAAATCTCACCATCTTCAACAGAAACCGTGAAATCTGCAGAAGGCAAACATTGGGACAAATTTACGGTATATACAAATTCCGAAGAACCACATGCGTTTGATGCAGTAAGTCTTACCTCATAATTTTCTGCATTCTGATAAGTATGCGTTGGATTAGGTTCAGTAGATATTTCAGATCCATCACCAAAATCCCATTCATAACTTTGACCTCCTAAGGTATTATTCTCAAACTGTACATCAAATTGATTTATTGAAGCCGAAAAAACAGCATTAGGCAGGCCATCTACTGTATTTGACAGATAAGAAGTCAAAACCTCCCCATTTTCTAATTCTACTTTAACCCTAAAACGCATATCAGCTAATCCTTCAAGCTCAGAATTAATAGTCAAATCAGCAGTATTAACCCCTGAATAATTATCCCCATCGGATAAATTTTCAGGAACATCACCATTAACAGTTTGCCATTGATAATTACTTACTGTGTATCCCTCAGCTATCTCTACACTCAATACTGGCGCATCACCACATGATGTAAACACAGGTTGTTGGGTTATTTTCTCTTCTACATTAGGTCTCACTAAAAAAAGCCCATTATTTATATCGCTTACGGCCACAACCCCACTTTCAAAAAATGGGTAATTACTCCATGATCCATTGAATTCTACATTATCTGCTTGTTGATAAGTGTCAAAATAAGCTAACTCCCTTAAGTTACCATCTAAAACTTTTTTAGCATCCAAAATTATCAAACCATTAGCATAGTTGGATTGGTAAACCATCTCACTATTGATATACAAATTATGATCAATAGCATTTCTTTCTGAAAAATATTGCGTCAATAAAACAGGATTATCCAAATCCCTTACATCCCAAACCAAGGTACGGGTATTTACCCCAAGATTTCTTTCATCCAACTCGTCATTGGAGATAAAGTATTGATGATCTTCAGTTAACCAGCCTTGGTGAGAATAAGCAGATTGAGAATAACCTTGCTTTGCAATTAAATTTGTATTGTTTTTATCATCCACATTAGCAATTGTAACGGTGTTTTCATTTGCATTGAAGCATATTTCTTGCCCTTGATAATCTTGGTCAGGCCCATTATAAATTACACATTGTGCATCATGTGTATAGCCGTCAGAATCGAAACAACCGGCAAACTTAGGTTTTTTGGGATTTTGAATATTAACAATATGTAAGCCCCCTACTCCGCAACCATTTCCTGCACTTCTTGCCCCCACTATATAAGCAAAGCCAGTTTCTTCATTTATAACCACATTATGGGCACTTGAAACACCATCATAATGGGCATCATTATCAAAAGTTATTATTGAATTCCCGGCATCCCTTAAACGGGTTAAATCAAAAATCTGCATGCCATGTCCCGTATTACTATCTGCTACAACAAAAGCAAAATTATTATATACTTTTACATCACGCCAACCACTAGAATTTCCTGTATGACTAGGCAATCTTCCAATAATTTTTGGTGACAGCGGGTCGCTTATATCAACAAATACCACTCCATTTGTTTGGCCAATTAAAACATATTCCTTCTCAGTCTCTGGATCCGTCCACCCCCATATATCATTAGATTGAATACCCGATGAACCAGATAGCTCATTGTTGTCCAATCTGCTTAATAAATCTATTTGATTACAAGGATAACCATTTGCTTGTCCATTTTCACAGGGCGTTTGAGCAAAACTAAAATTATAAATAAATAAAATACAGAATAGTAAAGTATATTTTTTGGTCATGATAGTTTATTAAAATAGTTCTCCAATAAAATTCTAGCTGCTTGAACAGAGTGTTTATCTCCCTGTCGAACAACATCTTCAAATTTCATTAAATTCCTTTTGATTTCTGGACTTTTGTAGAAGTTTCTCTTCAAAAAATGATGAATGGTTTGATGCATCCAATGGACGGATTGTTCTTTCCTATTTTGGTCAAAAAAACCGGATCTTTTTTGTTGAAATTGAAAATCCATTAATAATTGCCAAATTTCGGACAAGCCATTATGCTCTAAGGCTGAACAGATTTTAACTTTAGGATTCCATCCATTTTCATTTGCAGGAAATAAATGTAAAGCATTTTGATATTCCTTTTTAGCTTTTTTAGCTGCATCAATGTTATTGCCATCTGCTTTATTGATTGCAATGGTATCCGCCATTTCCATAATACCCTTTTTAATACCCTGTAATTCATCTCCGGCACCTGCCAACATGAGTAAAAGGAAAAAATCCACCATATTTTTTACGGCCGTTTCCGACTGCCCAACGCCTACTGTTTCCACAAAAATCACCTCAAAACCAGCAGCCTCACATAGCAACATGCTTTCCCTAGTCTTTTGTGCTACACCACCTAAGGCATCACCTGATGGAGATGGGCGAATAAAGGCATTTTTGGATTGACTGAGCTTTTCCATTCGGGTTTTATCACCCAAAATACTTCCGCCTGTTTTTTGACTGGAAGGATCAATTGTCAATACCGCTAATTTTTTTCCCTCCTCTAGAATATGAGTCCCAAAGGACTCAATAAATGTACTTTTCCCCACTCCGGGAACACCGGTAATCCCAACACGAAAAGAATTACCAGTATATTGGTAAATCTCGTCAATTAATTGAGCCGCCAGTTCATTATCCTCATCCAAAGTACTCTCTACCAATGTAATAGCTCTGCTAAGTGCAATTCTATCACCGGACAGCACCCCCAATTTATATTCTTCAATTGATAATCTATTCTTTCTTTTCAAGCTGATTTTTATTTAAAATCAAAAGTTAAGATGCTAATTGATTAAAATGCAATTTTTTATACATATTATTGTTATATTCAATAAATTAAATTAATTTTACTATTCAATTAAAAAAATGTATTATTTTAATAAAGTATGAGGGGAAGTATCTTCAAGAACATATGGATTGATTCAATTTTGGCCACAGCATTTATTTTTGTTGTTATTTTCGGTTTATTCTCATTTATAAATGTCTTTGACGCAATTGATCCTGTTGGCGAAGCCTTGGAGGATGTAGAATTTAATGACATTGTTTATTCCACTCTTAGAGAAGATCCTCCTGCCGATGACAATATAGTCTTAGTTAACATCGGTAGGCTCCCTAGACATTTAATTGCAGAGCAGGTTAGGATTATTAATAAATACAATCCTAAAGTAATAGGAATGGATACATTCTTTCCTTATCCTAAAAATGATGCTCAAGACAGTGCTTTGGTAAATGCTTTTAGTGAGGTTGATAACTTAGTTATGGCCACTAAATTGCTGAGATGGGATAATGATGATGTGGTGGATTCTTTAAAGTTATCAGCCGGAAAATTTAGGGTTCATGCTGAAGATTTTGGATTCGCCAATTTACAGGTAGGTGAGGGCGTTGGTCAAGAGGATGTTAAAACTTGTAGATCATTTGTTCCTAAAGAACCTTTGATGAGCAAAGATAGCATGCATTATGCATTTGCAGTTAAACTTGCTCAATACAAAGTCCCTGAAAAAGTAGAAAGATTTATTGAACGTGATAATGATGTTGAATATATTAATTACAAAGGGAATTCAATGGGGAGCGAAACCAATTTTGCACCTACTTTCTTTGCACTTGATGTTCCGGATGTATTAAATGAGAATTTTGTTCCGGAATTAATAGAAGATAAAATTGTTATTTTTGGTATGTTAGGGGAATATTTTGGTGATCCTTATAATGTTGAGGATAAATACTACACCCCTTTAAATAAAAAATATGCTGGCAGAGGTGCTCCAGATATGTATGGGGCTGTAATCCATGCCAATATCATTTCTATGATAATGGACGAAGATTATGTTTACAAACTAGAAGAACATTATCAAATTATCATAGCAGTATTACTGTGCTACCTGAACGTTGTAGCATTTATGTGGGTTTATTATGCATTAAAGAACTGGTATGACGGGATTACAAAAGTAGTTCAATTGATAGAATTATTACTTATATTAGGTGCTATTATTTATAGTTATCATTTATATAATATTAATTTGGAATTAACACTCGCAATGGGTGTTGTGGCGGTAGTGGGTGACTCCTTAGAAGTTTATAATGGAGTAGTGAAAAATATGTTTACCAAAGAAGGTAGAAAAGAACTATTTAGTGTTAAAAAAAGAACGAATAAAGTAGAAATCAATTAAAACAAGAATTATGAAATCTTTAATCAAAATTTTAGTTGTGGCATTATGGCTTGGTAATTACGCAGCTAATGCCCAAAATTATGTTTTTAAGGTACTGGCAAATAAAGGGGAAAATTCTGTGAAAATTGAAGGAGCTGATTGGAGCCCTTTAAAAACAGGTCAGTCTTTAAACTCTGGCGATGAATTAAAATTATCTGATGAGGCCTATCTTGGCTTAATGCACAGCTCAGGAAAAACCTTGGAAGTTAAAACCCCAGGCTCACATACTGTTTCCGGACTTGCTGCTAATTTAAAAAGCAAAAACACAAGTGTTGCCAGTAAATATGCTGATTTTGTGATGAACAAAATGAGTGAAGACGAAGGCAGCGGAGATTACCGAAAAAGTATGGGTGCTACAGGAGCAGTTGACCGAGCGCTTGCCAGCGGAGCTTCTATTAAAATCATGGCTTTAAGTTCAAGTGAAATCATTAACGATGAGGTGATTTTAAGATGGAATGAACCTAAACAAGAAGGTGAAATTGAGGAATTAGAATACGAATTGGTATTTAGCAATTTGTTTGATGAAACCATCAAAAAAGAAACTGTTGACAAAACTTCGTATTTATTAAATAGGCAGGAAGAGGAATTCAAAGATCAATCTTTTATTAAAGTGAAAGTACAAGTAAAAGGAAAAGATTTGAAATCTGATGACTATGCAATTACTATCAAACCTGAAGACGAAACTGCTGAGATAAAAGCTACCTTGAATGAATTACAAAGTGAAGTTGAGGGCGAATCAGCAATGGATAAATTAGTAATGGCTGCTTTTTATGAAGACAATGATTTATTATTGGATGCTTTAACAGCTTATGAGCAAGCTATTCAAAAAGCACCTGACGTTCCTGTTTTTGAAAAAGCTTATGAAGATTTCTTGATCCGAAATGGTTTTACGAACTAAAAATTAATTTATAATCATAAAAAGGAAACTTAAAAGTCTCCTTTAAAATAAAGAAAGGCTGCTAATTAGCAGCCTTTTCTTTTTACCAAACTTATCGAATAGGGTATAATTATAATTGAATAGAAACTTCATGATTGCTAACTACTCTCCTTGAGAAGGTGTTTTCACCTTCAGCAGATTTAAATTATCTGCGAATTATAAATCATACCTAAGTTACCCCCCTATATATTATATTGAAAATCAACTTTATTTAATTGAACACCATCATTACCTACGAGCCTGTTATGAATAATCTGAGTTAAACGCATTTAATCAAAATCAACATAAAAGGGAAGTTTTAACCTTTAAACCTGAGTTTAACTTCAATTTCAACTTTTCCAAAGTTGCTCTAATTTAAAGCAGTTGTGGATTGGTGGAATCTTTTTTTGATGAGTAAAAACTTTGGGAAAATTGTTGCTTAGAATAATCAGCGGCATAAAAAAAGCGGTCAATTTCCATCAACCGCTTTCAACTTTATTTATAGGTAATAATTATTACTTAATCACTAACACGCTAAAAGTAGCTGTACCAAGATTTTTCTGATTATTCTGGGGATTAAAAATTACTACCTCAATCTGATTATTGTTTCTAACATAAGCGGAAAGTAAACATCCCTGTAAAGGATTTGAGTAAGAAGCTACTACAAAATCTCCAGGTGCTACACCTTGTAAAGTAACTTGCTCAATATAAACCTCACCTCCTTGTAAGTTTCCAACATTAACAGCTCCAGTTTCTTGAGTATTTACACCTTGTACACCTGAAGAAATTTCAATTCCACCTGCAGTATTATTAACAATAATTCCTGTTCCAGCCGAAATATTCCCCAAAACCGGAGCACCACCTGTTGCACCAATTGGAATTTGTCCATCTTCAGCCTGACCTAGAGACACAAGTGAATCCGTACCGTTTCCTAATAATAGACTGTTCGCAGTTAATGAATCTGTTCCAGTACCTCCATTAGGAACGGGAAGAATATCGGTCACTTTAGATGTCAGGTCTATAGTACTATCTACAATATCTTCATTTTCAATGCTTTCATTTAATATAGTTCTCGAATCTACTGCTGATGTAGCTACATCTTGATTGATAATAGTGGAGTCCAAAATCTTATTAGTAGTAATAGCATTATCAGCTATATCATCCGTATAGAAAGAATAAGGTACCGTCATAAATTTTTGCAAACTTACCACTCTATATCCTCTTCCTTCAATGGAAATTTCCACTTTTAACCACTGGTCTGCATCAATCCAAGGAATATCCATAAGATGTGTGTACTCGCCACCCGTAACTTCACCATGACCAATAGTCAATGAAAAAAGTCCATTTTCATCCGTATTGGTAGTGTGTTCTTCTTCATATTCCACAGGTCCAGATTCACCTTTTTGAATTGTAAACCTAACATCTATTGATTTTTCATTAACGGGATTGCCTTCAATATCTACCCCAACTATTTCTTTACCTTGATCATCGATGGCAACAGCCTGATAACTAATACCATCCAAATTGCCGATATTTTGAGCTAAAACTGGCTGAGCAGCAAGGATCACTGCTATAAACATTACTATTTTATATATATTCTTCATAATCACAGATATTTAAATTTTGTTATTAATCAATTATAAAAATTACTCCTAGGGAAATAGCTAAGCCAACGTTATAGCTTTCCTGTTCTGGATCTGCAGCATCAGCTTCCAAATTTTTCAACCCAAATAAGTAATCTGCTTCAGCATAAATGTTGATATAATCAGACACAGTATATTTAACACCAGGTGATGCCACTATACCAAAATCCCAGGTATTGATTTCACCATTCTCTTTCAGGTCGTAATCAATATCATTTCTTGTTTGAGAAGCACGTAATAAAAAAGCTGCATATGGACCAGCCGTTAAGTAAACTCCTAATTTACCCAGCTCATATTCATAGCCCGCTGCCGCTCTAAAATCAGCATATTGAAATGACCAAGTACTAACAATATCTTCAAACACTAAACTTGCTCCTGCTCTTCTCATCCCAATACTTCCACGAATTATAATATTATCTAAGGTATTCATTCGATAACCTAAGTTATATCCACCTGCAAATATTCCCGTGTATTCATCACTTCCAAGAAAGCTTTTACCGCCAATTCCCTCGCTATCCATATAGCTGAAATTGGAATATTGTTGTGAAGCCTCTATTGATATACCTGAAATTTGCGCTTGAGCAGCTGACCCCAAAAATACGAAGGTCAATAATGCTATTAAATTCTTTTTCTGTAAAAATCTATTTTTCATAATACTTTGTTTTAATGTTGAATATTAATTTTAGAGGTGGAAATACTGCCGGATTCATTCGTTAATGAAATGATGTACAATCCTTCTTCCCAGTTTGAACAGTCAATTTTTTGGGGATTCCCATCTATGCTATAAAAATCCGAACCGTTAATTGAATAAACTTTCATGGATATTATTTCTTTATTAGAATCATGTCCGATAGAAAAAGATTGATTAGCGGGATTTGGATAAGCTTTAAAGCTGAAAGGAATTTTCTGAACTTTATGGCTTTCAAGCTCTTGATTCGCTTGTTGAAAACCTGGGCGAAAACTCAATTCCTTAATTTTAAAAACGTTGGTACCGTAGGCTTGCCCTACAGTGTAGTTCACCTGCGTATTATCAATACCTGATGAACCCATAGAGGAAATCACCTGTCTCTTTACGCTTTGTGCTTGAGCCATCCCATTCAGGAACAGAAAAGCACTCAGGAAAAGAAAAGTCATTTTACTTAATGTAAATTTTTTCATAGAGTGGTTTTTTGGTTAAACAAAATTTCCACTCAGACGAAACAGGCTAAAAAAGGGTTGGAAACATATTTAAAATAGATAAATGTTTTTGATATTCAATATTCGTTAAATCTGCAATATCTTGAATATTAGAGTATTATGATTATAGTTAAAAATAAAAAAGAGATACTTTACACGCCCCCGTTTAGGTATTTTCACCCAAACATAAGCATTGAAATTCCCCTGATTGCTCACAGAAACTTGAAGGTAAAAACACCTTCAAGGAGGACGAATTGCATGAGTAGTGAAGAAGGGTTAAATCATATATGTAGCTGAGTGGTTACTTATAGGTTAATAAGCTGATCATCAAAATATTAAAGACAGAGTTTAAGAAATAAAAAAAGGGATACTATTCTGCATCCCTTTATAATTTTTGTACAAATAAATTTATTTACTTCCTTAAAAAGTCTCTCAAAACATACTGCAGAATACCTTTATTCTTGTAATATTCAACTTCAATTTTGGAATCAAGTCTAGCTAAGACCTCAAATTTCACTTCAGTGCCATCTGATTTTTTAGCTACTGCTGAAAGCTTTTTAGAGGGGGATAAACCTTCGCTTATTCCGCTAATTGAAAATTTCTCAGAACCATCCAAACCTAAGGATTCGGCTGTTTCTCCATCAGCATATTGCAATGGCAAAACGCCCATTCCCACTAAATTACTTCTGTGGATACGCTCATAACTTTCAGCAATCACAGCTTTGATGCCAAGCAAGTAGGTTCCTTTTGCTGCCCAGTCACGGGAAGAACCACTACCATATTCTTTACCTCCTAAAACTACCAATGGAGTATTCTCTTCTTTGTATTTCTGAGCGGCATCAAAAACCGTCATTTCCTCACCTGAAGGAATGTGTTTGGTATATCCCCCTTCTTTTTCAGCCAGCTGATTCTTAATTCTCACATTGGCGAAAGTTCCTCGGGTCATTACTTCATCATTTCCTCTTCGAGAACCATAAGAGTTAAAATCCTTTTTCTCTACTCCCCTACCTTTAAGGTATTTTCCTGCAGGACTATCTTCCGCAAATGCTCCTGCTGGTGAAATATGGTCAGTTGTAATGGAATGACCTAATTTTAATAATACATGAGCATCCTTAATATCTTCAAAGTCTTCTGGATCTGCACTTATGCCTTTGAAAAATGGAGCTTCTTTAATGTAGGTAGATTTATCATCCCATTCATAATCTTCAGTTTCAGGCGCTGTCATACTTCTCCACTGCTCATTACCATCGAAAATCTCACCATAATTCTTTTTATAAGAATCCGGTGAAAGCACTTTTCTCATGACTTCAAAAATCTCATCTTGAGATGGCCATAAATCTTTCAGGTAAACTGGTTCTCCATTGACATCATAACTCAGCGGGTCATTATTTAAGTCAATATCTACTCGTCCTGCAATTGCGTAAGCCACAACCAGCATTGGGGACATCAAGAAATTCATCTTCACATCGGGGTGAACCCTAGCTTCAAAGTTTCTATTTCCCGAAAGTACGGAAGAAACCACTAAATCATTTTCCTTCACTGCTTTGGCAATATGCGGTGGCAATGGACCTGAATTCCCAATACAAGAAGTACAACCATAGCCTACCACGTGGAATTTCAATGCTTCCAAATCATCTAATAAGCCAGCAGCTTCCAGATAATCTGTCACCACTTTTGAGCCTGGTGCTAAACTGGTTTTCACCCAAGGTTTTACATCAACACCTCTTTCTATAGCTTTTTGTGCCACTAATCCAGCTCCTAGCATCACACTTGGATTGGATGTATTCGTGCAACTCGTGATGGCTGCAATTACAATGGATCCATCACTTAGGCTAAACTCATCATTATGAGTTCTGATTTTAACTGTTTTCAAGCCATTGCTTTCCCCTTCTTCTATAGCAACATCATCATCTACTTCCTGAGACTGTTGAACAGGTTGAGAACCACCTTCTGAATACCATCTGCTTACAGGTCTTTCGTAAACATCTATGTATTTTCGACCATGTTCTTCTTTTAGTAAATCCTTAAATTTATCTTCAAATTCCCTTACCAATATTTTATCCTGTGGTCTTTTTGGGCCTGAGACTGTAGGTTCAACAGTGCCTAAATCTAATTCCAGAACTGTTGAATAATTAATTTTATCTTCATTTTCCCTCCACAACATATTGGATTTAGCATATTTCTCTACCAAATCAATCTGTTCTTTGGAGCGATTGGTTTTATCCATATAAGATAAAGTTTGGTCATCAATTGGGAAATAAGTGACCGTACAACCAAACTCAGGAGACATATTGGAAATAGTGGCTCTATCCGGAATGGTTAATTTATCCAGACCCGGACCAAATACCTCCACAAATTTTCCTACTACACCGTGGCTTCTTAATAAATGCGTGATGGTTAATACCAAATCGGTGGCAGTAGTCCCCAAAGGCAACTCTCCAGTTAATTTTAAACCAATAACTTCAGGCATGATGAAATAAATGGGCTGACCTAGAATAGCTGCTTCTGCTTCTATTCCGCCTACACCCCAGCCTACTACACCAATTCCATTGACCATTGGTGTATGGGAATCTGTACCGACTAAAGTATCGGGAAATACATACCCATCCCTTTCAATAGCACCTTTTGCAAGATATTCTAAGTTTACCTGATGGCAAATCCCCATGCCCGGAGGCACAACGGAGAAATTATCAAATGCTTTTTGCGCCCATTTCAGGAATTGGTAACGTTCGCCATTTCTTTCGTATTCTTTATCTACATTTTTGGCATAAGAATAATTGGTGCCAAAATAATCCACTTGAACCGAGTGGTCTATTACCAAATCAACCGGAATTAATGGATTGATTTTTTTGGGATCTTTTCCTTTACGAACCGCCTCTGCTCTTAAGGACGCAATATCCACCACTGCTGGAACACCTGTGAAATCCTGCATTAGAACACGAGCGGGTTTGTAAGGAATATCCTTATCAGATTGCTCTGGTGTCCAGTTTAGTAAGGTTTCTACATTTTCTATAGTGATGGCAAAATCATCAAAATTTCTTACCGCATTTTCCAATAAAATTCTGATGGAAAAAGGCAATTTATCGATATCGTGACCTTGTTTCTGTAATTCTTCAAGGCTGTAATATTTAAGCTTTCCTTTTTTACTGTCAAGCTCTTTTACAATTTTGTATGGATCTTTATGCATGGTGAAAAAGTTTTAGTTCTAGTTTTGTAATTAAATAGGTATTTATAGTAAGCAGTTGCACAAGCGAGACGCTTGCGCTAGTTATCAGGTGTCAGTAAAAAAACTGTCAACCACTGATAGTTCTATTTCTGACCTATCAAACGAGATTTTTTCGCAAGTTGATTATCCAAATAAGCTCTAAGCTCTTGAAAACTCATATCCTTTATTTCAAGACTTATAACTTTACGAATATCTCGCATCGTTTTAACTGCGGCAAAATCCTTTTTAAGTATTTTAGTATTCATATTAAAATAAAAGGTTTTATGAACGTCTATTTTCTGAAATATTGGCGAACATTTTAAAATCCTCCTCATCCATATCTTTCCAAGACCCCGCAAGTGGCGAATATTTATCAACGAGACTTTTACCTGAATTTAACTTCGATAAAAAGCTATCAATTTCTTCCAATTGAATTTTAGATGCTTTTTCGATTCGCTCCTTGATTCGATTTCTTAAAATTAATTCATCTTCCATAACCATTAATTTAATACTATATTATACTGCCTAAGTTTGGTAAATGTTTAGCTATTACTCCAAACTCACCACCAAATCATCTTGCTGTACCATGTCCCCTGATTTTAAGTGGACTTCTTTTACTACTCCTGCTCTTGGAGCAGTAATGGAAGACTCCATTTTCATGGCTTCAATTACAAATAATGCTGTATTCTCAGTAACTTCATCTCCAGACTTCACTTTGATGGATGCCAATTTCCCTTGAAGCGGTGCTCCGATTTCATTTTCACTTGAAATCTTTTTGTTGGTTACTTTATCGACCTTAGCAGCATTATCCTTTATTTGAACCCTTCTGGTTTGCCCGTTCAATTCAAAAGAAACGGTTCTTAAACCTTCTTCATTAGGTTCGGAAATATAAAGCAATTTGATAATAATGGTTTTACCTTCTGATATTTCCACCAAAATCTCTTCTCCGTTTTTCATTCCATAGAAGAAAGCCAAAGTCGGGATGTAGCCTACTTCACCAAATTTCTGTTGATGATTATAGAAATCTTCATATACTTTTGGGTAAAGCAAGTAAGCCAATAAATCTGCTTCATCATCATGCCCATCGAATTTCTTTTTGAAGGCAGTCATTTCCTTTTTGAAATCTATTGGCTCTAAGTGCTTGTTTGGCTTGTCGGTAAACGGCTTTTCTCCTTTTAAAATGATTTTACTTAGTTTCTCTGGGAAACCACCTACAGGCTGACCTAATTCCCCACGGAATAAATCCACTACAGAATCAGGGAAAGAAAGGGTATGTCCTTTTTCAAAAATATCATCTGGAGTTAAATTATTGGAGGTCATGTAAAGTGCCATATCTCCTACTACTTTGGAAGAAGGCGTTACTTTCACTAATTCGCCAAACATCTTATTCACTATGGCATAGTTCTTCTTAACTGTTTCAAATTTATTACCCAAGCCTAAAGCATTTGCCTGAGGGCGTAAATTTGAATACTGTCCGCCAGGGATTTCATTGTCATAAATTTCAGCAGTTCCAGCCTTCAATCCAGATTCAAACGGATAATAATACTCCCGAACATATTCCCAATAAGTAGAATAATCATTTAAGGAATTGATGTTCATTTTCTGTTCCCGCTCATGTCCTTGCATATAGCTGGCTACTGAATTGAAATTAGGCTGAGAAGTCAAGCCTGACATGCTACCCAAAGCTACATCGACAACATCCACACCTGCTTCAATGGCTTGCAGATAAGTAGCAGACTGCACAGAAGAAGTATCGTGCGTATGTAAATGAATCGGTAAATTGATTTCAGATTTCAAAGCAGAGATTAATTCTTTTGCTGCATAAGGTTTCAACAAACCTGCCATATCTTTTATGGCAATAATATGTGCTCCTTCATTTTCCAATTGCTTGGCAAAATCGATATAATAGTCTAGCGTATATTTCTTTTGCTCAGGGTCTAAAATATCGCCTGTATAGCATATCGCAGCTTCCGCAATGGAATTCGTCCTTTCTCTTACTGTTTTGATGCTGACTTTCATCGCCTCCAACCAGTTGAGAGAATCAAATATTCTGAAAATGTCTATTCCCGATTCAGCAGATTTTTCTATAAATCTTTCAATCAAATTATCAGGATAGGCTTTATATCCCACAGCATTTGAACCTCTTAGCAACATCTGCAATAAAACATTAGGCATTGCCCTTCTGAATTTCGCTAATCTTTCCCATGGATTTTCATGGAGGAAGCGCATACAAACATCAAAAGTCGCACCACCCCAAACTTCCATGGAGAATATTTCAGGATTGTTTTTGGCATAGCCTTCCGCTACTTTCATCATATCAATACCACGCATCCGTGTTGCCAATAAAGACTGGTGGGCATCTCTAAAAGTAGTATCTGTATAATGAATAGCCTTTTCTTTTTTCAGCCAATCGGCAAATTTCTCCGGACCAAGCTCAGTAAGGATGTTTTTTGTTCCTTTTGGGTATGTTCCATATTTATCATAATCAGGAATTGTAGGATGACGGAAAGTTTTATTGGCTTCCTTCACTTTCACATCAGGATGTCCATTTACACTTACATCAGCTAAAAATCGAAGTGTTTTGGTTCCACGGTCAAATTTTTGAGTGATGATAAATAAGTCTGGATTCTCATCAATAAATTTAACCGTACATTCACCATTGTAAAAAGTAGGGTGGGAAATCACATTCTCAAGAAAACCAATATTGGTTTTTACTCCTCTGATTCGGAATTCACGCAATGCTCTATTTAATCTTTGCGCTGCCCCTTTCAATGTTCTTCCGTGAGAAGAAACTTTCACCAACATGGAATCAAAGAAAGGTGAAATATTCACTCCTGCATAGGAGCTTCCTTCATCTATTCTAATACCAAAACCACCAGCATTTCTATAAGCTATGATTGTTCCATAATCTGGTTTAAAGCCATTTTCAGGGTCTTCAGTCGTAATTCTACATTGAATCGCAAAACCATTGCATTGTACATCTTCCTGACTTTGAATATAAATTCTTGGGTCGTCTAATGCATGTCCTTTGGCAATAAGGATTTGAGAACGAACTATGTCAACTCCTGTAATTTCCTCTGTAATAGTATGTTCTACCTGAATTCTTGGGTTTACCTCTATGAAGTAGATATTTTCCTCTTTATCCACCAAAAATTCAACCGTACCTACATTATTATAATTTACCTCTCGAGTTATGGCTAAAGCATATTCATAAAGCTTATTACGCGTTTCTTCAGATAGATTAGCAGATGGTGCGACCTCTACTACCTTTTGAAATCTTCTTTGTACCGAGCAATCTCGTTCATATAAATGGACAATATTACCATAATTATCACCCATAATCTGCACTTCTATGTGCTTAGGATGATCAATATATTTCTCCAGGAAAATAGTATCGTCCCCAAAAGCATTTCCCGCTTCACTTTTGGAATCCGAAAAAGCAGTTTTAAGTTCGTCTTTATTCTGTACCACTCGCATTCCGCGACCTCCGCCACCAGCAGCGGCTTTCACCATAATCGGATATCCAATTCTTTCCGCCTCATTTAAAGCGGTTTCCGTATCCACTAAATCAATTTTACTATCTTCAATGATAGGCACATTGGCTTTTATGGCAATATCTTTTGCTCTTACTTTATCGCCCAAAGCATTCATTACTTCCGGCTCAGGTCCTACGAAAATGATACCTTCTTCCCTACATCTTTTAGCTAATTGTACATTCTCAGAAAGAAAACCATAACCAGGATGAATAGCATCCACTCCTTTATGTTTAGCCAGACTGATGATTTCTTCTATATCTAAATAAGGCTTTAATGGGTCATCATCTTTTCCGATTTGATAAGCTTCATCTGATTTATATCTGTGCAGCGAATAGCGGTCTTCATAAGTATAAACTGCTACCGTTCGAATTCGAAGTTCCGATGCAGCACGCAGCACACGTATTGCAATTTCACCTCTGTTCGCTACAAGTAATTTATTGATTTCAAATAATTTCGTTGTCATATCGATGTTTTGTGTTGTCTGTATTTAAGCTTTTTTATTAAGGATGCTGAATTTAAAAAGGTATTATGAAAAAGGGAAAGAAATTGAAGGGAATTTGAGAATTAAAGTTAATATAGTAGTAGTTACAGAAAATATATTAATGCAGTAAGTCTAAAATCCCATCGTATTCATTTTGAAAATAAAATTTCAAGAAAAAGTAATGAGCCTTACCTTAAAGACCTTTACGAGACTAATAAGTTAAGCTTTGAAGCCTCCTCTTTTAATACAATTTTTAAAAATAATCTTGGTTATTTTCTTTATGTTCTTTTGTAACTTTGTGGTAGTAATTAACAACTGTTAATAGAAAAAGATAATATCACTATTTACCTCAAAAGAGGCAAAAGAAAACAATAGGTTTTTCGCTCTAGCGAAAAACTCTTTAAGAAAATTTCCTTAACTTAATAGTATTGAAGACCTGCATTCTGTTGCTCTAAATCCTCCTAACTTTCCTATATTTGCCACAAATTACAAGCAATGCAAAAATTGAATAATAGATATACCATTACTGCGGCATTACCTTATGCCAATGGACCTTTACATATTGGACATATAGCAGGCGCCTATTTGCCAGCGGATATATTCGTGCGCTATCTAAGATTGCGCAAAAAAGAAGTGGCTTTTATGTGCGGAAGTGATGAACACGGTGCTGCCATTACCATTCGCGCTAAAAAAGAAGGTATTACCCCCAATGCCATTATTGATAAATACCATGAATTAAATAAAAGCACATTTGAAAAATTTGGGATTGCTTTTGATATGTACCACCGTACTTCGGAGCCTTCTCACCATGAGCTTTCTCAGGAATTTTTTACCAAGCTTTATGAAAAAGGTGAATTTGAAGAGCGAGAAAGTGAGCAATATTATGATGCAGAATTCAATCAGTTTTTAGCAGATCGATACATCACAGGAACATGTCCTAAATGTGGAAATGAAGGGGCTTATGGTGACCAATGCGAAAAATGTGGGAGCTCATTGAATCCAACTGATTTGATTAATCCGGTTTCTACTTTGAGTGGAAAAACACCAGAATTAAAAACGACCAAACATTGGTTCCTACCATTGGATAAATATCAGGAATGGATGGAAAAATGGTTGGTTGAAGGCAAAAAAGGCAAATGGAAATCGAATGTTTATGGTCAATGTAGTTCTTGGCTAAATCAAGGTTTGCAAGCCAGAGCCATGACCCGTGACTTAGACTGGGGAGTAGATGTTCCATTAAAAGGAGCTGAAGGAAAGAAATTATACGTTTGGTTGGATGCCCCAATTGGGTATATTTCAGCCACTAAACAATGGGCAAAAGATACCGGAAACGATTGGGAGAAATTCTGGAAGAAACAAGCAGACCCAAAAGATGACAGTACTCTAATTCATTTCATTGGGAAGGATAATATTGTATTTCACTGCATCATCTTCCCTGTGATTTTGCATGCGCATGGGGATTATATTTTACCGGAAAATGTGCCTGCCAATGAATTTTTAAATCTGGAAGGCGATAAACTTTCCACCAGTAGAAACTGGGCGGTTTGGTTGCATGAATATTTGGAAGCATTCCCTGGTAAGGAGGATGTTTTAAGATATGCATTAGCTGCTACCCTTCCTGAAACTAAAGACAGTGAATTTACTTGGAAGGATTTTCAAACTCGCAATAATAGTGAGTTAGTAGCGATATTTGGCAATTTTATCAACAGAGCTGTTGTACTTACACATAAATATTATGATGGAAAAGTACCAGAAAGAGGCGAATGGTTTGATTACGATCAGGAAATTCTGGATGAATTGAAAGGTTATCCTGATTTGATAGAAGAAAAAATTGTGAATTATAAATTCAGGGAAGCGCTGGCTGCCATGATGGAATTTGCCCGTTTGGGTAATAAATATCTTGCGGAAACAGAACCTTGGAAATTGCAAAAAGAAAATCCGGAAAGGGTAAAAACGATTATGAATCTGGCTTTACAAATTGCTGCTAATTTGAGCATTGTTTGTGAGCCATTCTTGCCATTTACGGCAACTAAGTTGAGAAAGATGTTGAACATTGAAGCTTATGAATGGGATTTATCAGGAAGTGTCGATTTACTGGAAGCAGGACACCAAATCAACAAAGCAGAATTATTATTTGAAAAAATTGAAGACAAAACCGTGGAAGAACAAGTCAATAAATTAGAAGAAGCTAAAAAAGCGAATGCAGGCGGAAGCCCTGAGGTAGCCCCAATGAAAGAGGAAATCAAATTCGAGGATTTCATAAAAATGGATATGCGTGTGGGGACTATTTTGACAGCGGAAAAAGTAAAAAAATCAAATAAGTTACTGAAATTGACTATTGATACTGGTTTGGATAAACGCACTATCTTAAGTGGAATAGCAAAGCATTTCAAAGCCGAGGAAGTAGTAGGCAAGCAAGTAACTGTTTTAGTGAACTTAGCGCCTAGACCTATGATGGGAGAAGTTTCAGAAGGCATGGTTTTGATGGCAGAAGATTCGGAAGGTAATTTGCAATTTGTTCAGCCGGGAGCGAATGTGAATCCGGGAAGCACGATTGCTTAGTGAGCGATTAACATTGAGATTAGAAAAATTCAGTTGAATCAAAGTCCATGCTATTGGGTTATAGAAAAGTCCATGCTATTGGGTTATAGAATAGAATTTTGTATTTTAGATAAAAAGAAACTATGATTTCAAAAGTTAAGCTTAAAGAACAAATAGATAAATTTCCTGAAGACGAAATTTCTATAGACGACCTAATTGACAGACTCATTTTCATTGAAAAGTTGGAAAATAGAATCTCTTTATCAGAAAAAGGTGCTACAACATTATCAGAGGAAGAAATGAAGAAAGAGATTGAAAAATGGTCGAAATAAAGTGGTTAAAAGAGGCAAAAGATGACCTTAATGAAATCTATGACTATATTTCCAAAGATTCGAAAAAATATGCTACGAGGCAGGTTGAAAAAATTTTCGACCGCTCACTAATTTTAAAAGATCATATATATTCAGGAAAAATTGTTGAAGAAATTAACAATCCTGATGTAAGAGAAATTATTGAAGGTAATTATAGGATTATATATCGTATTAAATCAAAATCAGAAATTGATATTTTAATGGTTCATCATGGAGCCAGAGATTTAAACCGAAGGATAAAATAGCAAGCTTTGAACTCAAATTAATCAATAAATTATTTATTTTATATTTAAGGCAGTAATCACATAAGAATATAAAAAACAACAGCATCACTGTCAAATGCGTAACATGTTATAGATTAAATTCTATTTACAAGGAAATGGAACGGTTAAAAAAAAATCACCTGCAAAAAATCAAAGATTTATGTTTATTACATAATGTAAACAAGCTATATACTTTTGGTTCAATCAATACCACAAAGTATAATGAAGAAAGTGATATTGATTTTTTGGTAGATTTTAAAAAAATGGATTTTGGTGAATATGCCGACAATTATTTTGATTTATCTGAAAAACTAGAGAATCTACTCAAAAAGCCTATAGACTTAATCACTCTCAAATCATTAAAAAATCCTTATTTCATTGAGTCTGTAGATAAAAGCAAAAAACTGATATATGAAAAGCGTACTAGTTAGATTCACATTACATATAATATAAATCTTCGGTCTTTTAGTTTATAACCTAATACTTAAAACCTACTACTGAATACTGAATTAAAATGACATTAAAGGAATTAGAACATAAAATCAAGCAATACCAATTAGAAGGGAAGAAGTATTTCACTACTTCTTCTTTTCAGTCACATAGTTTGGTATTGTTGCATATGCTAAGCAAAATAGATTCTAATATTCCTGTTTATTTTATCAATACAGGCTATCATTTTCCAGACACAGTGGCTTTTCGAGATAAAATCATGTCAGACTTTGGATTGACCAATTTAGTAGATTTAAAGCCATTAACTCCGAAAAACATGCAGCGTGATGCCAACGGAAAAATGTTCTTCACCTCTGACCCTGACTATTGCTGCTACCTTAACAAAACCCAACCCATGGATGCGGTATTAATGCAAAATGATATTTGGATTAATGGGGTGCGGGCGGACCAGAGTAAAACTCGCTCTGCCATGAAAGAAGAACAGTCTGCCCCACATGGTACAATAAGGCTGCACCCTATGTTGGATTGGAACTCCAAAATGATTCATGATTACAGAAAAGAATATCAATTACCGGAGCATCCACTAGAAGCAAAAGGTTATTTCAGCATTGGTTGTGAGCCTTGCACCCGAAAATTCGATTTGGATACGCAAGAGCGAGAAAGCCGTTGGTATGGCATGAATAAAACGGAATGTGGCTTGCATACTGATTTGGTTAAATAAAGAACCAAATAAACAAAATATTTAAATGTAGCTACATATAAATATTACAAAGGTGAGATTCGTAATATAAAGACAGCTTTTCATATATTATCTCCACTTTTCAGTCTTTAATAGTTTCTAAAATGAAATTTTAAAAACTCATTTTCGACTTCACTTTCTCCATATATAATTATTCATATTTCTGCTTTGTCTAAGAAATCTTGAAGTTGGTTTTAACTCATTAGTAGTTCATAGATTTTTTAAAACATTAAAATGCAATACCTACAAAATAAGATTCTTTAAAACATCCTCTTTAACCTAAAACTGACTTAAAACCTATGACTTGTACTTTCTAAAGCGAAAAACATGTCCATATCTTTCAAATAAGCCTTATTTTTGTATTATAATTATTAGTTAGTAAATTAATAGGGATCAAATTACTATGTGGAAGCAGTCATTATCCATTTTCTTCATTATACTTTTTAACATAACATCAATTGCTTATGGTCAACAAGCTACGTTTAATCTTCAAGGCCATAACCTAAATGAAGAAATTGTATTACTTCAAGGCGAATGGCAATTTGAATATGGAAAACTGCTTACTGCAGAAGAAATGCTTGAATTAGATTCCCCTATTTATGTTGAGATTCCCCATACTTGGACAGGCATGGAATTTAGGGGAGAGGAACTTCCTTCCACAGGATATGCCACATATTACATCAAGGTAATTGTGGACAAAACACTTGAAGACCTTGCCATAAATGGAAAGGTTCAAAGCACTAATTACAAATTTTTTATTAATGGAAAAGAAATAGGGAATGTTGGTAAACTAGGTACTTCTGCAGAAACTGCAGAACCATATTATCAGAATAAAATTTTTCCTATCCCCCAAGACGAGGACACACTTGATATCATTATTCAAGTTTCTAATTTTCATTATCGGAAGGGCGGTATGTCCAGACCACCAGAGTTGGCAGAAAATGACTTGCTGCTTGAAAATAGAGGCCAGAATATATCGCTTTCTTTTTTCTTAATTGGCTCCATCTTCTTTATGGGATTATATCATTTAGGCTTAAATTTTTTCCGCACAAGAAGTAAAATGAATACCTATTTTGCCTTAGTCTGCCTGTTTACCATTCTAAGGGCCCTAAGCATCAATGAGTATTTATTAATTGACTATTTGAATTTCCCATGGTGGTTGAGCACAAGAATAGAACTGACCAGTTTTTACTTGATATTTGCTTTTACAATCCGTTTTATATATTACCTCTTTCCAGAATATATACCAAAATTCTTTGCTTACATTCCTTATTATTTAGGGGTATCAGCTACAGTTATCACCTTGTTTACACCTATAGTTTACAACTCCAACTTAGTTCCAATTATGCAAGTTGTGACTGTAATTACCGGTATTGGGATATTATATTATATTTTTAAAGCAAGCCTAAAAGGAGATAAAGAAGTATTGGCTGCGCTTATTGGGTTCATACTACTTTTTACGGTTACGGTGATAGAAATCCTTATTCATCAAGCACAAATAGTGGGGGAAATGGTTTTTGCTTTAGGTATATTCTTTTATTTGTTTAGCCATGTCATCATTTTAGCTAACCGACAAAACCAAACCTATATTAAAAACCAGGATTTGAGCTTGGCATTACAACAATCGAATCAGCGACTTGAAAAGACAGTTGAAGAAAGGACAAAAGAATTAAATCAACGAAATCAAGAACTTATTCAGAACAATGTGGAATTAAAAAGGATTCATGATGAAAAGAACAGTTTAATACATGTAGTAGCTCATGATTTAAAATCACCTTTGAATAATAATAAAGGACTGATTAAATTAATCAAAATGCCAGACAACTTGTCTGATCAACAAAAAGATTTTTTAAACAAGCTTGAAAATTCAAATCAGCAGGGGATTCAATTAATTGAGGATTTACTACAATTGTATCGGTCTGAAACTAAGCAAAAAGCTGAAGTAAAAGCCGTCAATATTCAAAGCTATTTTGATGAATTGCTCAAAAACCATGAAGATACCGCCAAACTAAAAAGCATAAAGATTGAAAAAGAAATTAAAGTAGAAAAGAATGAATTCTATACAGACCCTGAAAAGCTACAGCGTATAATGGATAACCTTATTTCCAATGCCTTGAAATTCTCTTATGAAAAGAGTACTGTTTATATTAAAGCACTACAAAAAGGAAATGAGCTTCAAATAGAAGTAACAGATGAGGGAATGGGGATTTTGAAAGAAGAGCAACACAAAATATTTCAGAAATTCCAGAAAATGAGCAATAAACCCACTGCAGGGGAAAGTACCTCAGGCTTGGGCTTATCCATAGTGAAAACACTAGTAGAGCAATTAGAGGGGACTATAAAGTTTGAGAGTGAGCCAGGAAAAGGGACTAGTTTTAGGGTGGTGTTGAGGGATTTGGGGTGATATTACAGATTTACTTATCACCCCTTTGAGTATTAATAAATTTCGATACTTTTAATTCTTAGTTGAACTCAAAAATCAACCTTTTAATAATTTTCAATCTCAATATTATATTTTTCTATTTTGCTATCAACAGAATTAAATGCAAAAAATTTACCGTTTTCAACAGCGATGGTTTTATACCAATCTCCATTTAATTTAAAGCTTCCAAGGAATTGAAAATCATTATTCAGATCAAAAGCACTAATAGCGTTACTTCTGGGACTATTTTCTCCTGCTACTGATAAAATATAAAGTATTTCATGAGTAGAATCAATGTAAGCATCTTGAATCATGTTATAATAAGAAGTACTACCCAATTTTCCATTTGCATTAATGAATTTCAATCTTTCTTTAAATGGCTTCAAATCCGCCAAACTAATACGATTTACTTCTTCATTTTGCTTAAAAACCCTTATTTCAGCTTTGTTATCTGAGAAATGAAGAATTTCATTTCCAAATTTTAAAAGATGCGCACCGCTGGTAACATAGGCTTTATCAATATCCTCATAAGGTTCCGAGAAAGGAACGCCTCCTTTCAATTTACCTTGATGGGATAAATTATAAAGCGTAAAATCAAGATTTTTATTATTTAAAAACACTCCATTATCAGAAACAATAAATCGATATTTAAAGGAGGTGTCATAAATATCTCTATCATACTTTACCTCACTAATAAATTTACCACTTTTTGAGAACTTCATAAATGCACGTTTATTACTTGAAATAGCGTAAAGTGTATCTCTGAAAAGTTGAATCTGAGGAGTAATAAATATCTCTTCAGGCCCCTCTCCCAGTTTACCAATATTAGATTTGAAATTTAAATCCGTATCCAACAGCTTTATTCCATTCTCATATTCCGCTACATAAAGGTTGCCATCAGCAATCTGCATGCTTCTTATATCATAAACATATAAGCTATCCGAAAACTTCCCATTGGATTTTTTGAATTCAAGATTTATTTTAGCTGCTTCAGTAGTTTTATTTTGGGTACAAGCTGAAAAGAATAACAGGACTACTATAATTAAAAATAATGAATTGATAACTTTCATATTTCTAGTGATATTTCAATTAAATATTAAATATATAGTAGAGCGGCTTAATTATCAAAATCAATTAATAAATTTAACTAAACATAAAACTCCCCTCATTTTCACAACTACCAATAATACCTTATTTTCGCATTCTTTAAATAAAATACCCCATGAAGAAAATATTGATAACAGGAGGAGCCGGCTATATTGGTTCTGCTTTAATTGAACAATTATTGCCTTTGCCTGAAGTTGAGCAGATTGTGATTTATGATAATTTGAGTCGCAATAATTATCATTTCTTTTTAGGCGATAAGCTCCCCAATCAGCAAAAAATCAATTTTATTCAAGGGGAATTATTAGATACTCGTAAGCTTAAAAAAGCGCTAGAAGGTATCGATACGGTCATCCATTTGGCGGCAAAGGTCACCACGCCTTTTGCTGATGCTGATCCACATTATTTTGAGCAGAGCAATCATTGGGGTACGGCAGAATTGGTTTATGCTGTGGAAGAATCTGATGTGGAACATTTTGTTTTTGCCAGTAGTGTATCAGTATTTGGTTCGTCTAAAGATATAATAGAGGAAGACCATCATCCTAATCCAAGAACGATTTATGGCATCTCAAAATTAAGGGGAGAAGAGCATGTGGCACGTTTGATGGATAAAATCAATACGCAAATCTTAAGATTGGGCAATGTTTATGGTTATGCCAATGCGGTTCGATTTGATGCTGTGATCAACCGCTTTATGTTTGATGCCAATTTCAATAAGCGTATTGCCATTCATGGGGACGGAAAACAGCACCGACCTTTTATCTCCATTCAGAAGGTAACTGAAATATTAAAGCAAGTAGCCATCAAGGACGACATACCGTCAGCTTATTATAATGTGGTAGATAAAAATTTACAGGTTTTGGATATAGTAGATGCTTTGAAAGCCATTTATCCTGAGATGGAATTTACTTTCATCAATCAGCATTTAAAATTAAGGGAATTACTTGTGAGCCCCGAAACGAAACTTCAGAACTATATCGACTTTCCTAAAGGCACTACTAACTTAAAAGATGATTTACTGGTTTTTAAGGAGTATTTGAGGTTTTAGAAAGTTGGAAGTGGGGTGAAGGATGATGGGTGTAGAGAGAATTTAATTACTTAAACTCAATCCTACCAACTTTTAAGTGCAGACCTTTTTGCTTAATGGCACTCACTAAAGCCAGGCATAGTAATCAGCTCAACACCCTTCATCCAACATCCTTCACCCTTCAATTATCAGTATCTCTAATAATAGTCTTCAACTGATCGCCTGAAACTTCCTCTACGGTTTCCCATTCTCCGTCCTCATTAAGGCGCTGGATCACATATTTTTTCACTCCCTCTTCCCAGCCTTTGAATGCATTCCATTTTAGCTCGTATTTCCTAAACTGAACATCCTTCTTCAATAGTACCGTATTGCTTTCATCGCTGCTTTCTGTATCAATAGTGCAATCATTAACGACTTTTACCTGATAATTGTAGGATTTATTTTCTGTATCGCTTTCTTCATCTATATAGAATTGCTCATGAGGTTCTACGCTGTCAAAATACTTAAAATCCCCGCCATTTTCACTTCTGTAAATTTCAAAAGCCGTTATTCTTCCCTTTCCTTCATCAGGTATACTCCATTCGATGAAAACCTCTCCCGATTCCATTACAGTGGAATTTTGAATTTCAGCCACCTGATTCACATAAATCTCATCTGTAACCTCAAATTCTACATAATTACTGACAGATCTCAACGAATTCTGCTCGAAAGCACCTACTCTGTATTCATAAATACCTGGACATAAATCTTCTTCATCCTGAAAACTTAAGGCATTGATTTCCATCACAGCAATTTCCTGCCATTGTTCATCACCTTTTAGCTTTCTAAAGATGCGTTGATTATCAATCGAAAATCCTTTTGATTCATTCCAATTGATTATTCTTTCTTTTTCTTTTTCTGATTCTCTTAGCAGGTGTAATGTATTAAATACTGTCAACTCATCTCTGTCAACTGTATCTTCACAATAAGAAACCGCTTGAAAGATATACTGATGGGACATATCCTGAGGACGACAATTTTGGTCATCATACTTAACACGTTGATTTTGCCCTCCCAATTCAATGGTTTGTAGTAGATCAAACCCACTAGGACTGTCTCTATACACATTATAATGTGAAATATTATTGTAATTATATGGTTCGAATTCAAATTGAACCCTATTATTTTCAACTAAAATTTGATTCAAGTCAGCTTCTTCATGATTGACCGTATCACGAACTAAAACCTGATTAGCATGAGTGAAACTTACAGGACAACCATCATCATTTTTAACGGTAAGTGAAACATCAAACTCTCCTGTATCTTCAATTAAAACCGTTGGGCTTTCTTCTGTAGATGTTTGGCCATTTCCAAAATCCCACAGATAAGTAGGCTGAAGAAGGTTTGTACTATTGTTGGTTAACTTCACTTCTACCGGATAGCATTCGCCAGAAATTTCCATATCAAAATCCACTTCCGGAGTTGGAAGCACCTTAATGTCTTTCATTTTATAAACCTGCTCACAACCATCTTCATTTTGAGCAATTAAGCTTACATCATATACACCCGGTTCCTCATATAAATGCTGTGGATTTTGCTCATTGGAAGTATTTCCATCACCAAAAATCCATTCCCATTGTACTGCACTTGTAGAAATATCTGTGAAATTAGCAGTATTAGGTAAGCAAACTACTTTTTCTTCAATTTCAAATTCTGTTTCAGGTCCACTAACATTCACCAATTGTTCTTGCCTTAAAGTATCTTGACATCCCAATTTATTTGTAATTACTAAAGTGACATCAAAATTGCCCACATCTTTATACAAATGAACAGGACTCGCTACTCTTGAAGTTTTACCATCTCCAAAATCCCAATGATAACTTATTGCGCCTTCTGACAGATCGTTAAATTCCACCTGAACCGGAACACAGCTATTTTGAATACTTTCCTTTAATTCGAAATCTGCTTTATATGGGGAAACTTCAATGAATTGCTCCATTATGACGGTATCTTGACATCCCGATTCGTTTGCTGCTATTAAACTAACATCATATATTCCTTGGGAATCATATTGATGAGAAGGATTTCGATCAGTACTACTATTCCCATCACCAAAATCCCAAATCCAGCTGACGGCATCATCACTTATTCCAGAGAAATTGACTGTTTTCCCCACACATACTTCATTGGCATCTACTTGAAAATCAGCACTAAAAATGAAGCTTAACAGTTTTTTACTGCTTTGTTTACATCCATTTTCATTTTCTACTGTTAATTTGACATTGTTTTCAGGAATTTCGTAATAAGTATGAGTTGGATTTTGTTCTGTAGAAGTATTTCCATCTCCAAAATCCCATAACCAATTAGTGGCATTTACACTTTCATCTTGAAAGCTCACGCTTACAGGCAAACATGATTGATCGTATTCAAAGGAAAAATCACTGCTCAACTCATCAATATTAATAAAATTAGAATATTCAATTGAATCCCTACATTCACCATTGATGGCTATTAAGCTCACATTATAATTACCAGCTTGAAATTTTACTTTGGGGTTTTTCTTAGTACTAGTTTGACCATTTCCAAAGTCCCAAAGCCAGCTCGTTGCCCCTTCTGATTGATTTTGAAATCTAACTTGAACTTCACCACAGCCTTGCGTTTTATTAGCCGTAAACTCAGCTCTAGGGCTTTTAATTTCTATGGAATCTGAAAGTTCATAGTTATACTCACAACCATCAAAATCAGTAGCAATCATTGAAACCTTATATTTGCCTGATTCAGAATAAACATATTCGGAATCAAAATTTGAAACGCTATCACCATTACCCATATCCCATTCAAAGCTTTCAAAGCCTTCAAGATTATGTGAAATCGTTAAGCCTTCTCCCAAGCATAGTGCGTTAGGGTATTCAAATTGATATTCATCATTTCCTATATAAATATTCTTAATTTTCGTGGCTTCACAATTGGACTGACCACTGGCAGATAAACTTACAGAATACAAGCCTTCATTTTCAAGCAAATAGCTGCCATCAGCTGCCAATTCAACATTAGCATTATTTATTTTCCAATTATAATTTTCATAATCAGGATTTTCAGGACTTAAAAACACCTTAAAGCCTTCACACACTTTTTCAAGTTGATAATCAAAATCTATAAAAGGGTCATTAATGGATACTGTAATATAATCCTCTACCAAAAAGCTGCTATCCTTACTGAATTGAGCAAAATAATCAATAGTGTATTCCCCTACACTGGTAAAATCTTCATTGAACCTAGCGTCAGAATGCGAATCCTTGTCATCAAATTTCCATTCAAAATATGATGCATCCGGAACTGGATTTACTATATCCAAAGAATAGGGCACATTGCAACTACTAAAAGTAAAACGCCCAATCGGACTGTCATCTTCAGTATCTTCCTCTTCATCATCTACAATATCAGGATTTTCACAATCTGACCAAGGATTTGGAACCATGATGGCTTTTGATTTTGAGCATTGACCATCGCTTTGGACATTTAGAGTTAAGCTCACATTACCTAAAGTGATAAAGGACAAGCTCAATTCAGAACCATTCCCTACCAGGTTTTCATTATAATACCACTTTGCAGATTGTCCTTCCTGAATTTCAGTCGATAAATCAACTCTAAACATACCACAATCATCTCCTTTAGTTACTTCATATTCAGCATCAGGATTTAAATCAGGAATTTCAATTATATTATATCGCTCTATGGTAGTTGCACATCCATTTCTGTTATGGGTAGTCAATGAAACCTCATAATTACCAGCTTCACTATAAGCATGCATTGGGTTTTGTTCTGTGGAAGTATTACCGTCCCCAAAATCCCATTCCCAATAATCATATCCCATACTTCCGCTAAATTGCACCTCAGTATAAGTACAAGATTCGATAACCTCAGGATCGGATAAATTGATTGAAGAATTTAGTACTGAGATAGGATTTTCAAATTCATATTCAACTTGACATCCTTTATTATTGATATAACTTACACTTGGATAATAATCACCAGGGTTTTCATATTCAAAATTCACTTCATCGCCTTCATATTGTTGTCCATCTCCATTATCCCATATAATTTCATTTGCACCGCCATTTAGCAAACTAACTTCAGTTGCAAAAGGAGCACAGCCTTGCCATTCCTCAACCCTTAAATTTGTTTCTCTTTTAAAAACCTGAATCCTGTCATCCAAATTTTGCTCAATTACACAACCACTTTCATATTCCGTAATTGCTACCACTTCATAATTCCCATGATTTTCAAATGTATATTCAAGCTCCTGACCATCAATGGTTTGATTACCGATTTTCCATGAATATGCCACAGCACCTTCTGTTTGATTAGTAGCTGTAAAATTAAAAGGAGCACAAGCTGTTGTTTCATTATATTCGATAACAGGCTCTGAAACTTCATCCACTTCAATTAAATCCTCTTCCAATACTTCCACTGTACATCCATTAGGATCAGTATAGCTTAATAGAACATCATGGAAACCTGGCTGATAAAATGCTATACTAACACTTTTGCCCTCGTAAACAGTGCCGTTCACCGTCCATTCAAAACTTGCGGAACTTGGGTGATCAGCGGAAAGATTAAGAGATTCCCCAAGACAAACATTAACATTATCAACTACAATTTGAGGTGCTTCAATCTCTGTTACTTGAATGGCAGAATCCATTTGAATTGTACCAGAGCATCCATTAGCGTCAACATACTCCACGCTTACATCATAGCTTCCTATAGAAGAATATACATGCTCAACAGCAATTCCTTCAAGTGTTTCACCATCACCAAAATCCCAATTAGCTTCAGAAATATCCCCTGATAAATCAAATTCCAAAGGAACATCATCTTGCAAACACTGAGTGAAGCTATTAACAGAAGCGTTAACTTCCATAGCTTCGCTTACTTCAATAAAATCTTCTCTGACTTTCAAATCCTGACAATCACCCAATGATTTTGCTGTAAGGGTTACGGTATAAGTGCCCGGTTCATCATATTCATGGGTAGGGTTTTCTTCAGATGATTGGTTACCATCACCAAATGACCATTGATATTCCAGCGCATTTTCAGATTCATTAATAAAGCTTATAGCTTGACCAAAACAGAGTGTTTCATTTTCAACTGAAAAATCAGCAATTGGGCTATCGGAAACTGCGATCATATTATTTGCTGATAGCGTATCCTTTTCACCTGACTCCTTATTCAAAACAGCCATTACATCAAAATCGCCAGTATCTTCAAAAATTATAGTTGGCGATTCGGCATTAGAAGTTTGACCATCTCCAAAAATCCAATTTACAGATTGAAATTCATTATTTTCCAAACCAAAACTGACTACTAATGGCTGGCATCCCTCAGTTTTGTCGGCAGTTATTTGAGCTTGCGCAAAAAAGTACAAGCCAAAATTACCTATAAGGAACAATAATATTGTTTTTATGATGAAAGATATCTTCATGATGCTGATGATTAGTTGATTAATGTTACCTTACCGGAACGATTTACAGAACTACCTTCTTGACCTTCTGCATACACTTGATAAACATAAGCCCCAGAAGGAGCAGTATCGCCTTGGATTTTTCCATCCCATTTCTTTTCAATATCCGTTGAAGTGAAAATCACATCACCAAAACGGTTATAAATAATAAGTTTGTAATCCTCTACTCCTTTAGCTACAGCTCCAAAAGTATCGTTCAATCCATCTCCGTTTGGTGTAAATGCTGTTGGAAATTCCACAGAAAAAGGTTGAAACAATGTTACAATATTAGAAGCGCTCATAATAGAATCGTTTGAAGCACTAATAGCTAATATACGAAATTTGGTGGGTTTATTATCAGGATCTACTGTTGCAAAACCAGCGTTGAGCCCGAAAAATGATAGTGCGATTATGATGATGATATTTTTCATGATGAATTCCGATTAATGATATTTCAAAATTCGTCATATTAATAGTCCTATAAATCAGAGGAATTCTTAATTAAAAAAATAGGGGTAAACCACATTAAATTAGGGGAATATAGTATTAGGGGTTAGGTGAAACACTTAACCCGAAAAATTTATTTGAATTTTTCGTCCGAAGGAAAGACAATTGATAATTAGTTATTTTAAATGGATTATCATCATTTATCATAATCCTTTTATGAATAATGCAGGTTAAGATCATAAATTAGAGCAGGAGCTAACAGATTGCGCTAGTTTTTAAAAACCTTGCAGGTTTAGTTAATAAACCTCAAGATTAAATTCGTAGGTTTCATTTTCTTCAAACCATTTTCTCAAGTCTTGCAGAGCATTTTCGTAATCATCCACCATTAGCTCTCCAAATTCATCTGTGGGAATGGGGAAATCTTCAATAGCATGAGGCAATGCTTCCATAATTCGATAGGCACAGGTGATTTTTTGATTGCTGTCGGGATTTGCCACACTGCAATTAGTTTCATCAGACTGAAACTGGGCTTCCAAAAATTCAAATATTTTATGCTGTCGGGTATAGACTAGACCTGGTGCAATATCATAAGCAAAAGCATCATTAATAGGCGCTTTTTGTAAGCGGTTGCTGATATAATCGATGGCGGTATCATCTCCCATTCGGGCTAAGGCTAATCTGATATTCCATCGTGTGACCGCACTTTTCTTTTCCACTAAAAGGCTCTCCAGCTTTGAGCTAGCAGATTTGATTTGTAAAAAGCCGATTAGCTTTACAAACTCATTAAAATGAGGCGTTTCAGCGCTTAATTTATTTAGTGTTCTGGTCTTTTGACTTTCTGTAAAAACAGTATTCTTAAAACTAGTCATAGCCTCAATTGCATTTCCAGCTATTCCTCTATCTTGATCACTTAGTGCATTTATTTGCTGGTCGATTGCTTTTTGTTTCACTGCCTCATCTTCAGAAATCTGAGCAAAACGACTGCTTAAATTATAAGCTTTTGAGCGAATCCGAACCACACTATCCAATTGGTAATTCTCAAGTTCAGAAAGTAGAATATCAAAATCATTTTCTTGATCAAATAAGCTTTTAGGGGCTGTGGCATAGCTGCCGTTTTTGGCTTCTTGGAAATATTGGGTAAGGGTTGCAGCTGGGGATTGTGCTAAAACTATAATCGAGATAAATTGTAGGGTTATGGTTAAGAGGGGTTTCATGGGGTTTAAGTTTTTTACTAAAAAATTATCAATCATCAGATGCACTAATTTCATAAGGAGACAAAAATGAGCTTTCTATTGGTTTAAGATAATCGTTTTCCTTATTTCTGAATTCTTTTAATTCCAATATTATATTTCTAGCCTCTAATGCATATTTATTATTACATCTTGATAAGGTGTCTAATTCTAAAGTTTTCACTCCTTCCTTCCAATCAGTTGGATTAAATATTTCTTCCTTTTCTAAATTTAAAAAGCAATTATACTTATAAAAGTATTTCTCTGTTAGATTAGTTAATACCCGGGTTGTATCCAGCTCTTCTTGCTTTATGAGGTAGTAATATTTATCTATATTTTGTCTTCCATTTATTTCTTTATAGAACACTAAAGAATCATTTTGGTAATAATATTCTTTCGATTCGTAATTAACAGGCTTCATTTCGGTATCTTTCATCTTTTGCCCTTCATTTATATTAAAAGCGTACTTAATATGTACTTTTACTACTTCATTTTCTTCATTAAAATAATAAACTCGTCTTGAAAAGTTAGAGAAATAAGAAACTTCACCACCTTGGCCATCGGGAAACTCAATGGAAAAACTCTTATATTCTTGTACCTTTAATTCTCGGGTTTTAGGATTTTTGTAAAATCTCATGAAATAGCCATTCAAAACATCGATATATGAATTGGGAAAAACATATTGATTAAATCTGCTTATGTCTTTATTTATCTTTGAAACATAATTCTGGATTTCATTTGAATGCAAACCTATATCTATATCTTCAATAATTTTAATTCCAAGGTAATCAGTTTTAGAACCTTGAAATAATAATTCTTGCCCACGCATCTTCCTTACAGCATTCACAATTTCATCAAATGACATATTTTGTATTTCTTCATTTGAATATATCAATCTAAGTGAATCGGTGACAGACAATTCATCTTTATCTTGAGCCTGACAATAAATCATTGTTAAATACAATAAAACTGATAAGAAAAACTTTAAAAACATTGCTCTATTTTTTTAAATAATCAGATACCAAATCTTCAGGAATTTCAAAATGCATGTAATCCACTCTTCCTGATTTCCATGTCCCACCCCATGAAATATCTTGTTGATTAAGAAATTATTCTATAAATCTAAGATATATCTTAGCTATTTTATCATTACTAAATTCAAAGGCGATATTTCCAAAACTTCCATTTCCAAGATTCAAATCAAATGAAGACATACCATCAAATGGGTTAGAATCGTTACTAAATTGAGCATTTGGAAATTTCGACTGAAACATCTGTTTTGACAGACCCACATTTAAAGATTTTCTATTTACAATTAATTTTGGCTTATCTGAAAATATAGTTATATTTTGTAAGTGACAATTTTGACTATAAAACACAAGTGTGTACTTTATATTTTCATCATAATAATAATGTAATTTGTCGCCTGATGATAAGGGGAACTCTTCAATATATTCTTCAAAATTCAGCTCACTAACATTCTGAGTTTTTAAAAAACTTTCTGGTGAATTCAATGTGATTTTATTACCATTTAATAAAATAGAATCAATATTAAATAAAGGCTTCTTTTGAGCAAATGATTCATTTATAAATAATGGCGAAATTAAAATAAATAAGAATATGGTTTTAATGTTGTTCATGTCCATTAATATTAAAATCTGTCTCTAAATAATTATTTGGGTTAACTTTGTTTATTTGTTTTGTTCCATTTTCGTAAACAATAAGGTGTAAATGATATCTATCAGTATCTATATTTACAGCATTTCCAGTTCTACCTGTAGTACCTATTTTTTGTCCCTGAGAAACGGTAGTGCCTGTAGTTATATTTGAATCAACACTATTTAAATGGCCATAAAATGCATACATAGTATTATCATTTTTTCCGTGATCTTCTGATGTAGATTTAATTAAGATTCTATTCCCTAAATTAGAACCAGTCCCCTCTGTATTTGCAGGAATAGAATTTTCTACAAAAATTACTTCGCCATCAAACATAGCAAATAATTCCGTGTCAAGTGGTGCGCCCAAATCAAAGCCATCATGAACTTTAATCTTACCCGAAAGAGAAGGTAAGTTAGGTATATCGATGTCTTCACAATTATTTACAATAGACCTAACGCAACCAAAAGTTCCGCCACTAGTTCTTGCTGGATTTGAATGAACAATATACATATCCACCAATGGATCACCTGGTTTTGGAGCTATTGGAATCCCCAGATAATCCCTAACAATATCCTCATTCTCTTCATCAATTAATAATTTTGTAGTGATATCAAAAACATCTTTCTTTTTAAATTTTAACATTAAATATTCGCCATTTTCACCAAATCCATAATCTGTATATTCAGGAAAAGCTTCACCAGTATAAATTATGTTCTTCGCTTCCCTTCCCTCTAAAATTATATTTAATTTTAATGCATCTTCTCCAATTCGAACATTCCCCTTGATAACTTTACTCAAGCCATAATTTGTTAAATCCATAGTAGTACTTACATCTTCATTGGTATTAGCCTCTCTTATTTTATTGAGAATCTCTATTACTTTTTCACTGTTTGTTTCAACAGAATATTCACTTTCCTCATCATCCTCAAACCACCCAATCATACTCTCAAGATCATGCACCAAGTCCCATTGGTGTTTGTAAAGGTCAGTGCCATCTGGGCGGTAGTCCATCAGGTTGTCGGTACTGTTTTGACTGGCTATAAAGCCTTCCTCGCTGAAGGTGTGCCTTAACCTAAAGGCTCCGTGGGCAAGTTCATGGGCTATGGTTTTGTTAATGTTATCTACATTGTTCTTGAAGATGTAGCCAAACTGCCTTTTGAATGGCATGATGCCGGCTTTATCCGAATAACCGCCTTCTATTACAAAGAGGTAATAGGCGTCTTTATCAAAATCAACACTGCGCTTAAATTGCCTGTTGAACTTTCGCATGTCCTTTGGAAAGCTTGCAAAGATGCCGCTTTCCCCTTCATTCAGGGTTTCCAAGTCTTCTTCCGAGACTTCATAGGGTTCTGCCGCACTCACTTCCCATTCCGCCACGGCCGGGCCGTATATGCTGTTGAGTTTATCCTGTAAAGTGGACGGTTCCGGTACATTGGCATCATTTACCGGTACCAGCACTACATTTTTCCTTATCGGTTCATATTCTTTTACTTTAAGCTTGCCAACAGGAACTTCCTCTTCTACCGTCTCTCCTTCTTCATTGGTTGATTCTTGAAGGACATAGGCTATTATCTCTTCTTCCTCCAATGCGGTTTGTACAATTACTTGTTTCTCGTTGTCTGCCGAACCCGGCCCCGTACCCAAATTGCCGGACATATTTTTAAACCGTATCGCTTCGGGAAATTCATCCCCTCCCGTTTCCCGTGCCATGACGGCATCTGTGGTGCCCTTTTTCAATGACTTCCAGGCCAGCCAATATTCTTCCCCATTGAGCTGTGTTTGCTCATAACTTCCTGCAAGTGTTTCATACTGCTTAAAATCAAATCCGTATAATTGGTCAGGGTGAGACTTAAACTCCACCAAATAATCTATTTCAGAATCCTGTGGCAATACATCCGGATCAGATGGGTTTGAATTATGCGGCCCGCTCACATTCCCTCCTTCATCCACTATATAGGTATTCCCTTCCTCATCCTCTATCACGATATCACCGTCCTCATTTTCATCTGCCGTTTCAGGGTCTATATCCGTTTCATTGCCCTCGGAGTCTATCACGGTAATGGTGCCGTCCTCTTCGTCTGTTATCACATCTTCTATTTCTCCTTCTATGTTGATATCGGGTTCCGGCAGCTCGTCAAAGCTGTCCTCTTCTCCTTCTTCTTGTTCGCCCGTTCCCTCTTCGCTCAGTTCCTCGTCTGAATCCATGTCCAAGATAAAAGGGCCATTGGGGTTGTAGATGCTCTCCACATTGCCGCCTATCAGTTGCTTGTCGGTATTGACCATGATGTTGTTGAGCTTCGCCTCCACCCTGGCCCCGTTGAAC
>JBNJFX010000024.1:0-78932 GCA_051747245.1 Bacteroidota bacterium | reverse complement strand
TAATATTGCTCATGAGGGGTTATTTTGTTTTTGTGTCAACCCAAAATTAATATTTTGGGATAAAACTTTAACCCCTCTCTTTTATTTAGGACGGTATTGCACCAAATACAATTATTATTAAAATTATAATTTTCATCGATCTAAAATTTATTCTTACTATTTTCTACTTCAATCCTTAAAGTAAATCTGATTAAAATCAAAAGCACCATCCCCAGCTCTTCTATGAGAATCTCTAAACCCTTTGGCCTTATAATAGGCTTCACCGATTACATGTTTTGTGATTCTTGCTCTCCCATTATTCTCACCTGATCTTAATCCAGGATGAATAGCAGCTTGCCCATCATAATTGTTTTGCGGTATCCTTACAATTAAATTTTCACTGAGAGGATTAGTAGTATTAAAACCACTTTTTATATTTTCAAACCCACTTCTTCCAAACTTCAAGAAATTTGAAAACGAATGGTCGGGGAAGTTTAAAGTATTAACCCCTACATTACCAATTTTATTAAAACTTACATTAAATGTACCACCTGTTTGTTCAGATATTTTTGGAGTACCTTCTTGCACAACAGTTTCTTCAGTAACTTCAAATAATATATTTACATCAGAGTCACTAACCACTGCATCCATAAAATTTAAAGTACTATTTCTTAGCGAACCATCTTTTTTTGTTTTTAGCCCCTCTTTATTAAATCCAACACTTCCAGTTTCGGAATCATAAGAAAATCTATCTCTAAATCGTTTAAGTATAAAGCTTAAAATTGCATTAAAGCTCTGTTGCATATCACCACCAACGTCTAATGAATCACCATTGACATCAATATATAAAATTGGATTGTTAGCAGCGTACTGGTAAGGGCTGAAATCTAAGTACTTCTCCGCAAACCTATCCTGATTAAAAAACCTTCCTACTGCAGCGTCATAATTTCTTACCCCATAGTCGTACCATCCTGTCTCTTCCTGCTCTTCCTTACCGTTGTACTTAAAATTATTCGCCTTGGAATAGCTCCTCTGATAGGAGTTAAAGGTTAGCCCGAAGGGATAGTAATCATCCGCCTGCAAGACAGGAGAATGATTGTGCTCTATGCTCACATCATCAAAATAGGCAATATTCTTCTGATCCTCTTCATTGCTGACATAAATTAGCATATAACCTTCCATTGGTACCAGTACCTCCAAGCTCAGCTTTTCAAAAGAAGTGGCTGCCGCTGTGGAAGTTCGAGCAAAATCCCCGGTTATAAAATTCATATCCTTATCGAAATATAAAAGGTTGAGGTAGAGCTTTGGTGTGTCGTCATTCTCGTCCTTGTCCAACAAGCCGCCTGTTCCACTTGCCGGGTAAACCAAGTCTGAAATATTGGTTGTCTGTCCCTCTATGCCCAAGGTGGTATTGGCAAAAGCACCGGAAAAACCAGATGCAAGTGTCGCAAAAAGATCACCGATATCTTCGGTTGAATTATCAAGCACTCGTGCATGGGCAGTTGCCTTTACGGTATCACCAGGGTAAACCTTTAGGCTTTTGGCCAGGCCAATCAACAAATTATCATCATAGCTCAACCTACTGCTATAAGTCCCGGTATTTGCCGTATAATCATCCCTGTGCTGCTCTTCATAATTATCAAAATAGCCATCGGGCACGGTAGCCGTCTCAAAACTGGTGTTATAACTCTCAGTCTTTGGATCGGAGGTAAAAGTGGTGCGCACATTCCCCAGATGATCTTTCAAATGATATTGGTATTCCCAATCGGATTCTCTAGGCACTACCCTGCCTTCTGCCGTTTGGATAAACTGCAGGGTATCATTTTCTAGGATGAGCGAGCCGATATAGTCCGTAGCTTTTATCAATGTATTACTTTCGTAGACTTCTTGGCGAAGTTTGATGCCAGAAGCAGAGTAAATATAGGGAATTTTGTTTTTATGGAAAGGATTTGGTGATTATTTAAGGTTAGTAGTTTTTTGCTAAATGGACACACGCGAAAACGCGTGCGCCAACAGGGGAATACACGTACGCCAACAGGGAGTTCGGATTTGTTTAAAACTTAATTTCAATTGCCCTCACTTATACCTGCATAATCAGACTGGCCTTCAAAACTGTAAATCCAGAAAACAAGATGGATAAATAAAACCATCATCCTGATTTCTAATGTTCTGCAAAGCATTTGTAGAGACAAAAATGCAGGCATTGGGCTATTGGATTGTAAAATGATGAAATAGCTGAGCTAACTTTTCCAAAGTTAGTATTTGCTTCATTCGCTGTAAATTTATCGTGACCACTACACCTTTTGATAGGTCAAACTTTGGAAAAGTTTTTCTGCCTGTATTCTAAACCCTAAACCAAATTAAATTTAACACCCAACTTAAGTCTTAAACTCAATATCCTTCACCATCAAGCCTGATGCTGAAGCATTAAGCTTTGTAAAATTGGGCGGGTTTCCTTGCAGGGCATTTTTAAGGTCTTGCAAGGAAATCTCATTTCTTCCTATCAAAATTAAAGCGCCCATCATCATTCGTACCTGATAACGCATAAACCCCTTCCCTTTCACTATAAAGACAAAACTCTCTTCCGGAAAAAAACTTGCGCTAAGTTCTGTATTCTCCTCTATCCTACTTTCCTTAATTTTACGAACTGTATCTTTATTTTCTGCATCACCGGTCATAAAGTACTTAAAATCATGTTCTCCCTCAAACATATTTGCGGCTTCCTTCATTCTCTTAATATCGAGTTGATATGGCATGCAATTCATAAAAGGAGCAGCAAAAGGATATTTTTTATCTACCGAGGCAAAATAGTATTGATAGGTTTTTAAATCTACATCTTTAATAATATTGAACTGATTATCAACCTCTTTGACACTAATCACATCAATATCTGGCGGAAGATTATGATTCAAATCTGTTTGAAAGCTATCCAATTCCAATTCATGATTAGTGAATAATTCAAAATATGCCGATTCAGCAGAAACCATGGCATCTGTTCGCCCAGCACCCAATATTTTGAATTTTTTATCCTCAAAAAGAAATTTGAAGGTTCTTTCGAGCATTCCTTGAAGAGTTTTGACCCCAGGTTGAAACTGCCATCCATGATAACGAAAGCCCAAATATTGAATCTCAACTAGATAAAAAAAATCGAAACGGGAAGCCATGAGATTTTATTGACAAACTTCAGCATTTATTTCACTATGACCTCTATTAGCCTTACAGTTCCAAGCTTTTTTGATATCCATCACTTGCCATAAGCTTCCCCCCAACTTCAATTCAATTCTATAATATTGGTCATTAATAGAATCATCCTGCAATTTTTTCTTCTCAATCATGACCACTACATGCGTTATCAACTCATCGCCTGATTTACTTTTAGCTAGCACCTTAACTTCAGGGCTGATCATTTGCTGTCCCGCAACCTTTATGGCTATTGTAATTGGACTATACGCCCAACTTAAGCGCATGGTGGTAGCTTTCTCTATAGATTTATTGATTTCATCTATTTCAATGTCTTCTCCATTTTCAAATACTTGTTGTTCTAAATCCCACAGTGGATCTTGTTCTTTTTGAGCCTCATCCTGACCACAAGACAAAAGAAAAAAGGATGTAATTATAAATAATAGATTGTAACGCATAAGTTAGATTAGTAAAATATTTTCAATTTTAAAGATTTCTTTTCACCTTCCAAAAGGAATTTTGCATCCTTATATTTTGGAGCACTAAAAGTGTTGACTGCATCATTACTGGCACCATATCCCTCTATTGGCGCACCAACAAAGTTAGTGTCCATTTCTTCATTACCATTTTCATCATGCATAAATACTA
The DNA here is from genome assembly GCA_051747245.1 of Bacteroidota bacterium. Lineage (GTDB taxonomy): Bacteria > Bacteroidota > Bacteroidia > Cytophagales > Cyclobacteriaceae > Marivirga. The sequence goes on along the minus strand of JBNJFX010000024.1, from coordinate 75,125 downwards.
CAGCATATTCACCTTTGGGTAAATCATCAATGCTAATAAAATGAGTTTTATCGGTTACTTTCACCTTTTTATTGACAACTGCATTTTCCTCATTTTCAGGATAGTCATTTGCATTATCAAAAACAGAGATTAGAACATGTCCATTCGTATTTCGAAATTCACTGATTTCTAGCTCTAGAGTAGCGGTGGAAGCTTGTGTAAAGAAAGTAAATAAAATTATGAGATAATGGCTTAAAATCATGATTATGGTTTTATGGTTAACAACATTTTGTCCATGTCAATGTTTACTTTACCAAAACGTTCCAATACATCAAAGCTTATGAGCATTGACCTTGAGATATCCTCAGAAACAACGGCTTCTAGCTTAGTTAATTGCCCTTCTCCCAAGGCTAAAGAATTTAGAATAAATATATGGGGTGGTTCAAAAGCTTTCTTTTCATCAATAAATTGGTAATAGTTTCCTTCTTTCCACTCTTTATAGCCAAGCGTTTTGGTTTGAATTAAAGTTTTGGCAATATCCTTGGAGACTATTACTTCCTTGGAGGTTTTCTCTAAGCCTACAAAAATTTTAAGAACATCATTGACCATTACTGGGATTTCAACAGAACCAGAATCACTTAATTGAATGGGAATAGAAATTATATCTCTTTTAAAAGCTTTGTCCATGAATACCTTATCCATATCAGTAGGCTCTTTAGCTTTTTCAGGATAAGTCATTTTAAATTCATCTATTGACCAGTCGGACCAATAGAGAATAAATTTTTTATCGCCAAACACAATTTTAATATCCTCCAGATTCGGTTTAGTGGGTTTTCCGGCATTCCACCTTCCTTCATACATTTCCTCTGATTGGGCAATCATTCCTTTCAAATCACCATATACCCAATTATTTAAGCCTCCCTCCAAATAAACTATTTTAAAAACATCTTCCTCTTTAGCTAAAGCAACTGAATACGATCTATTTTTGGTGGACAATGAATAAACACCTTCTATAGGTTCCCTTCCATCGTTTTTCCATTTCTGCTTCAAACTATCCAATTCAAATTGGGCTTCTGACACAAAAGGGCTTGAGAGAATTAACAAAATAATTAAAAATTGCTTCATGATCCAGTTAGTGTAATTTTAAGATTTGTTCAAATATAGACCCAATTCAGTAAATTTGAAAAATATTCATTTGAATTGCTTGTATTTAGGGCTCGCTGAAAAAGTCTCAGGTACGTCATGCCGATAATTCGGCACAAGGTATACAATCGGTCGAAGTGATGATGTATGCTTATACCTCAATCTTCGACCGGGCAGTAGGTGGCGTGCCTGAGGCTAGCTCAAAAAATTTGAAATCGATTTTTTTGAAATGCAAAAAAATTTTGGGGATCTAATAAAAAGCCTTGCACTTTTTATCAACAGCATAATATTTTTTAACATATATTATTACTACAAATCAGTTATTAATGGACAATGCGTTTTTCAGCAAGCCCTATTTAAGAATAAGCAAAAGAAACTTATGTAAAATACCATAAACTCATCATTTCTTATTGCCAATTGTAAAAACAGTGGTATCAAATCAATTATCTAAATTAAAATTTGTTAGTTTTGTCCCCATTCACTAAAAATTGACTGATTGAACTATAAACTTTATGCAAGAAGTAAATAATTTTCTGATCTTTATTGATAGTTTTATTGGAAGCGCTACTTGGTTTCCTTATGCCCTTTTAGGCACAGGTTTATTTTTCACTATATATTTAAAATTCCCGCAGATTCGGTTCTTTAAACATGCTTTAAAAATCGTATCAGGTAAATTTGACCGTAAGGATTTGCCTGGGGATACATCTCACTTTCAAGCATTGGCTACCGCTTTATCAGGTACTGTTGGAACTGGAAATATTGCCGGTGTAGCATTTGCCATACACTTAGGAGGTCCTGCAGCTTTATTCTGGATGTTGGTAACTGCAGCAATTGGTATGTGTACCAAATTCGTGGAAGTATCGCTATCCCATAAATATAGAACCAAATTAAGTGATGGGTCTATGGCAGGTGGTCCGATGTACTACATGAAAAATGCCAATTTCAAATTCAACGGTAAAAAAGTAAACCTAAAATGGTTAGCCGCTATATTTGCCTTTGCTACTGTTTTATCATCATTTGGAACAGGTAGCTTGCCACAAATCAACAGTATCTCAAGTACTTTATTAGCTACTTTCGGAATTGACCAGGTAGTGACAGGAGCTGTTTTAGCTGTGCTTTTAGCCTTAGTAATTATAGGAGGTATTAAAAGAATAGCTGCGGTAACTTCCAAACTTGTGCCCGCAATGGCTATTATTTATTTCATTGGAGCCTTTGCCGTAATCCTTTTTAATTACGAAAATATAATTCCTTCACTGATTGCAATTTTTGGTGATGTATTTACTGGTACAGCTGCAACAGGAGGTTTTATAGGAGCCAATATTGCTTATGCATTTAATAGAGGTGTAAACAGAGGTTTATTCTCAAATGAAGCTGGTCAAGGTTCAGCTCCAATTGCCCATGCATCAGCGAAGGCAAACGAACCACTTTCAGAAGGTATGGTTGCCATCCTTGAGCCATTTATTGATACTATCGTGATATGTACTGTTACTGGTTTGGTTCTTCTTTCATCAGGTGCTTGGAATGAAAAACATGTCAATAATTTTGAATACTCAGAAATTGAGGTTTTAGAAAAGCAATATGTTGAAACAAATGAGGAGGATAAGAACAAAATATATCTGCATATCAATGATAAAGAAAAACTCCCTACTTATACAGGGGAACTGAAGGTAGAAGATGGAAAAATCCAAAACAATGATGATTTCACTTTTATTCACAGTAGAAGTTTTGCCGACAACATCATGGTTTATAAAGATGAAGATTTATTGACTGATGAGGTTTTTACCGGTTCCATAGCCATCACCAATGGCAAAGTCTCAGATGAAAGAGATATTAAATTTATTGGTGAATCACTGGTTCACAGTGCACCACTAACTGCATTGGCTTTTAAAAGAGGTTTCTTTGGAGATTATGGTCAATATATTGTTTCCATAGGATTGCTATTATTTGCTTTTAGTACAGCTATTAGCTGGTCTTATTATGGAGATAGGGCTATGACTTATTTATTTGGTACCAAATCCGTAATTTATTATAGAATAGTTTATGTAACGGCATTCTTCTTTGCCTCTTTCCAAGATACTACCATTATCTGGACATTATCCGCTATCACTATTGCATTAATGACCTTGCCAAACTTGTTAGGTATCTTATGGCTAAGAAAAGATATGAAGAAGACCATTGGAGAATATGGGGATTTCTTTGAGGAAAACTTCCCAGGAAAGGATCATCCGAAGTTTAAGTAAGTTTTTGATTTTAAAAAGAAAAACTAAAGGCTGTCCTGTTTGGGGCAGCCTTTTTTATAGATCTTCCATAAAATCAATCTTTAGAGTTGAAGGTTAAATCAGAATACTTTGTAGAAGTTTTTACCTCCTGATGACATAATGAAATCTGCTTTTGTCAAAAGCCTGGTTAAAAATGCATTATTTTCATCTTCCATTTGCAGACTTCCTTGGTAAACAATTTTATCATCTTCACCTAGTACAACTATTATCTCAGTATGCTCACATTCTAAAATTCCTTCTTCTCGTAAATCATTTTCGATTTGATTAAACTCTCCATTCAATTCCAATAAACTGATCATTTCAGTTTCTGAATAAAAAGGATTATTAAGCGACTCTGTAGAGTTCGCTAAGGCAGTTACATTGATAGCTAAACCCATTATTAAGGTTAAGGCAATCATTTTGGCGGTGGTCTTAATAGTTTTCATGTGCATTTTTTGTTTTTAAGTTGTCACATGGAATCTTTGATTAAAAATTCAACTTCTTTTAGTAAAAATTCGAAGTTTAATTTTTAATGTCGATTTCATGTTTTTTAGATTTTTTGTTAAAATTTTGTTTTGTTATTGTTTCTATAGCTAAGACGCTGCCAAAAATTGAATAGTTGCAGATATGCGTTTAAATCAATTTAAAGGGGTTTTTGAATTTATTAAATTTGAAAAGTGTTCACTTATGAACACAAAAAATCCCAAGTGCGGACAATTATGTTACATACAGCTTGAGATTATTCATAACAGAACCATAGTAACCTCTACCAAATAGATTCAAATGAACCAGTAAAGGATAGAGGTTGTAAAGCGAAATCCTATCTTGAAATCCGGGATCTAATGGAAAGTGGTAATTATATACTTCATAAAATTTACTATCAAAGCCACCAAATAGATGAGTGAAAGCAATATCGGTTTCCCTGAAATTATAATGAATGGATGGATCAATTAAATATGGAGTATCCTTCTCTCCTATAATAAAATTCCCGCTCCATAAATCTCCATGCACTAAAGAGGGTTTAGTTTCGGGTAGAATATCATTTAGTTTATCAAATAACTTTTCAAATTGATTGATTTCATCATTAGAAAAATAGTGTTGTTTTTGTGCTAAATCAATTTGAGGTTTTAATCTTTGATGAATGAAAAATTCAATAAAATCATCCATCTTTTTATTGGATTGAGCTAAGCTTCCTATAAAATTACTTTGGTGCCAGCCATAATGAGGTGCAGCTTGTTGATGCATTTCTGCTAACTGCCGCCCAAAATTTTCCCAAGCTTTCTCAGTCTTCAATGCACCGGAAATAAATGGCAGCACCAATATCTCATAACCATCTATTTTATCAAAGGCTATCACTTCTGGTGTGGCAATACAATTTAATTTAGCTATTGCCTTAAGCCCGTCTACTTCCTTTTCAATTATGCCATCTACTTCATTATTATATTTAATGAAAAATTCTTGTCCATCAATAGCATATCGATAAGCATCATTAATACTGCCTCCACCTACGGATGATAATTGGATTATATCTTTTTGTTGTAGTGAGTTGATGAATTTTTGGATTGCTTGTGGTATCATATTTTATTTATACGAATAATGTCACCCCTATCGGGGTTTTGGTGTGCTGTTTTAGATAGAGTTACCATAATATCGTCCCGAATGGGACTTAATTTCATAAATCGCTAATCTTTTATGATTTTAAATCGCTACACCCTTAAGGTTCAAAGATTCATAATAACAATATCGAATGGATTAATTTAATAACATTTACATCTCATGTCAATAATTTATTTTATCTCAAAAAAGATTAAAAAATACAAAATCATGATGCGCCCTGGCCCCAGAGGGGTCACATTATGGTAACAAAATGACAAATAAACTGACCTAAGCCCCGTTAGGGGTGACATTATTTGGGGAAGCTTAGTAATCAATAAAACTCAAAAATATATCGCTCATCATAAGGCACGTCAAATTTGTCTAAAAATCCTAAGTATTCATCCTTGAAAGAAACACTTCTATGATGCATTTCCTGATTTAGAATATATTTTATAACATTATTCCTTTGCGACTTTGAATAAGAAAAAGCTCCGTATCCTTCTTGCCATTTAAATTCTCGATTTTTAAAATAATGATCATTTAACCATTTCGAAGAGGATGATTTTAATTTCATCATATGGTCTGCAATTGACATCTTAGGAGATAATTCAAAAAACACATGTACATGGTCTTTCCAACCATTTACTGCTAATGGATAAGTATTATCATTCTCCAATATACCATATATGTATTTAAAAAGCTCAGTTCTAATGTCTTTTGTTAATAAGTATTTTCGCCCTTTGACAGCAAAAATACATTGAATATTGATTTGAGAGTAGGTATTTGCCATGGTTGAAATCTTTAAAATCTAAAACTAAAAACACTTTACTAAATTTTCAAATTTTCCAAAATGTTTATTTCACCTTTTAAGCCTCTTTTGCTGTTGGGGGATTTTTCTTTCTAAATTCAGTAAATAATGTCACCCCTATCGGGGTTTTGGTGTGCTGTTTTAGATAGAGTTACCATAATATCGTCCCGAATGGGACTTAATTTCATAAATCGCTAATCTTTTATGATTTTAAATCGCTACACCCTTAAGGTTCAAAGATTCATAATAACAATATCGAATGGATTAATTTAATAACATTTACATCTCATGTCAATAATTTATTTTATCTCAAAAAAGATTAAAAAATACAAAATCATGATGCGCCCTGGCCCCAGAGTAATGGTGCTAACTTAGAATATTTATTACTATCTTAGTATCAAAAAAAACTAAGATAAGATGAAATTAAATCGATCACTTGCTATAAGTAGCAAAATACAAGAATGCAAGATGGGCAATATAATAGGGTTGTTGGAAAAGGAATTCCCTTCAACAGTCTTGGAAAGTCAGACAGATAGCACTGAAGGTCGCAGCAGGATTTTCACGGTTAACAATACCTTGCTGACCATGGTTTTAACAGCCACCCAGCAGGACAAAAGCCTTAAAAATTCAGTGGACCTCTATTATATGATCCATCAACAGCATAAGCAACAGGCTTTAAATGGTTTGGTTGAGGATGCCCAAAAACAGAAAGAATTGGACGCAACATTAGAAAGAAAATCCGGCAGGCCAAAAAAATACACCGTCCGACTTCCAAAGAGTTTAGAAAAGGATATTTCCCTAAACACCGCAGCCTATAGCAAAGCACGGAGCAGGGTGCCGGTCGAAGTGACCCAAGACCTGTTTCTTGCGAGCCGTATCCCACATGCAGAGAATCCTTATACGCATTGGCACGGCTATCATGTACTGATAGGGGACGGGGCCTATGTGCAAATGCAAGATACCGAAAGCATCAGAAAAGATTATGAGGTAAAGCACAACGGAGTGGGAAGCGAAGGCTACCCACAAGGCTTGCTGGAAGTGGTCATAGAAAGAGGGACAGGACAATTACACTGTTTTAAATTGTCCAACAGGCATGTCAGCGAACTGGCACTGTTTTATGGAATGATTGATGAAGTACCACCTAAATCCCTGTTATTGCTCGATGATCTCTACAATTGTTTTGAGATCATTTCAAAGTGTAAACGAAAAGGGATCGAAATAGTGATGCCGGCAAAAAGAGAAAGAGGCTATGAACTAGTGGAGACGGTGGCGGAGGGAGATGAAATCATTAGAATAAAAACCCCGGAAAGAAGATCCAAGTGGTTGCAGGAAAATGAAAAACCCAGCAGTATTTTGCTCAGGAGAATAACATGCAAGAGCCCGGAAGGGAAAGAATATGTATTGCACACCACTGTAGTAAACAAAAAGATAGGAAAAGATGAGATTCAACTACTTTACCTGACTAGATGGGATGTAGAGATCGGGATCAGGGAAATCAAGACCGTAATGGATGTCAATATATTACGGTCCAAGACACCAGAAATGGCCCTTAAGGAACTTACCGTCTCACTGGCCACTTATAACCTGATAAGAAAAATCATCTATGCAAGTATAAACGACTTGCCTTTTTCCCCCAAAGAAGACTTCATTTTTAAATTCTATACGGCTAATAAGAATATTCATGTCGATAAAAAGGGAAGAGTATATAAGCGATGGTCAACAGGTCGTAGAAGAACTAAACCATCTAATACTGAAACAAATGCTTCAAAAAAGAAAACCAAATAGGAAATATGAGAGGCGTACTAAACAAGGAAAATATAGTAAATATAAATAATACATCTTAAGTTAGCACCATTAGGCCCCAGAGGGGTCACATTATGGTAACAAAATGACAAATAAACTGACCTAAGCCCCGTTAGGGGTGACATTATTTGGGGAAAATTGAATTTATCAATAAAAACAATTAATAGCAGGGTCTAATTATAATTAACTTAAACTCTTAAAATTTTTATTAAAATTTCATATATCTTTTAATTGAACATTATCATATTTGTTTTAAAATAAGAACTAGATTCAGAGGATTTGAAAACTATCACTAATTGAAGAAGCTTTTACCTTTAAAGATTAGTCGATTATTAATAAGAAAAAATAGAGATAATGAAAATATCAATGATAGTGGCAAAGGCAAATGATAATGCCATTGGAAAAGACAATGACATGATTTGGCACTTGCCCGATGATTTAAAATATTTCAAGGACAAAACCCGCAATCATCATATCTTGATGGGAAGAAAAAATTTCGACTCTTTAGGTGAAAAATACCAGCCGCTTCCAAAAAGGATTAATATTGTTATTACCCGAAACCAAGATTGGCAACATGATGGTGTAAAAGTATTTCACAACATAGAGGATGGAATCGCTTTTGCAAAAGATAATAATGAAGAAGAATTATTCATTATCGGTGGGGGTCAAATTTATGAACAGGGATTAAAATATGCGGATCGTTTATACATCACAGAAGTAGATGCAGATTTCCCTGATGCAGAGGCTTATTTTCCAGAAATAAATCAATCAGAATGGAAAGAAATAAGCAGAGTACATCACCCAAAGGATGAGCGACATGCTATGAAATTTGATTATGTAGTGTATGAAAGAAAATAAATAAATTTTAAAGCCTAGCCATTAAAATGCTGTTTTGTTAAAGAGCTTACTTTTAGCTATATTTATTAACTTATGTAATCATATTACCGTTAATCTATTTGACTTCTAAAAGTATAAAAATATGTCAAAACAGCTCCCCATATCCTTAGAAGAATTCATGGAATTAAGCTGGGATGTGGTCTGTATAATTGATGAAAACGGATATTTCACATCAGTAAGTCAAGCAAGTGAAAAAATATGGGGGTATAAGCCTGAGGAACTGGAGGGTAAATCATTTTTAGATTTAATTGCTGAGCAAGATAGGACTTCCCCCTCACCTATTGAAAACATTATACAAAAAGAAAAAAAGGAAAATCAATTTAAAAGTCAATTTAATCATAAAAAGGGGCATTTAGTCCCCATGACTTGGTCTGTTAAATACAAGAAAGAAAAGTCTTTATTATACTGTATAGCTAAAGAAACTTCACCTATTAAAAAGGAAAAAAGTGAAAAGGAGAAGATTTTAAAATCCACTGATGCGCTAATAAATGGTACAGAAAATTTTATATGGAGTATTGACAGAGAATACAAATTAATAGCCTGCAACCAAGTCATGAAAGATCGGTTTTTAAAAGATTTAAATTTTGATTTAAAGGTTGGACAAAACATGTTGGAAATCCCAATATTAGGCGAAGAATACCTTGAAAGTTGGAAAAAATTGTATAACAGATGTTTAGCAGGTGAAAAAATCAATGTAGAAATCTCGCCTACTGAAAAAAACAAACAGCTTGAACCTGCATGGATTCAAGCTAACCTCACCCCCATTTATGATCATGAAAAAATAATTGGTTTAGTTTGCCATAGTACAGATGTTACTGAAAAAGTTTTAAATAGGAAGGGAATTGTAAAAACCTTAGAAGACAAGAATAATATTTTGGAAAGCATATCTGATGCTTTTTATGCCTTGGACAAAGATTATAATTTCACTTTTGTAAATCAAAGTGCTCTTAAAACTATGAGGAAAGACCGAAACGACCTCATAGGAAAAAATGCATTTGAAGAATTTCCGCAACTAAAAAAAACAATCTTTAAAAAATATATAGATGAAGTAAAGAAAACTGGAAAACCAGCTCAATTTGAATTTTATTATGAATTTTATGATTTATGGTTTGATGAAAGCATTTATCCTAATCAGGGTGGGTTTTCCATTTACTATAAAGATATAACCAAAAGAAAAATCATTTCGCAAGCCTTAAAGGAAGCATACGAAAAAGAAAGTGAAATTCTAGAAAGTATTTCTGATGCATTCGTGGCTGTAAATAAAAATTTCGAATTCATTTATTTAAACAAAAGAGCTGAAAATTTTCTAAATACTAAAAAGAAAGAGGTATTAGGCAAAAATATATGGGATTTAGTTGGATACGCTAAAGGCAGTATAGCCGAAATTGAATTAAATAAATCGCTAAATAATATAGAATCAAGAGCATTTGATTATTATAATGAGTATATGGATATATGGTTTAACATCAAAAGTTATCCATCAAAAAGCGGACTTTCCATCTATTTTAGGGACATCACCCAAGAAAAGAAACAGCAAGGAAAATTAAAATCATTAAATGAGGAATTACAGCAATACACCCAAAAATTAGAACAAAGCAATAAGGACTTAGAACAATTTGCCTACATTGCTTCCCATGATTTACAAGAACCACTAAGGATGGTATCTAGCTTTATGCTTCAATTGAAAAAGAAATACGGAAATCAGTTAGATGATAAAGCCCAAACTTATATCAACTTTGCTGTAGATGGCACCCAAAGGATGCGTCAAATCATAGTTGATTTATTGGAATTCTCCCGTGTGGGAACCCAAAATGAAAAGCTTGAAGAATTAGATTTGAATGAGGAAATAGCTGAAGTTTTAAGCCTACTTCATACTAGTGTTAACAAGAAAAATGTAGATTTGGAAATAGAAGAACTTCCTAAAATTTGTTATCCTAAAACTGCTATAAGACAACTATTCCATAATTTAATTGGAAATGCCATTAAATACTCCAATAAAGTCATCAAGCCAAAAATTGAAATTAGATGGAAAGAAAACAATTATGAATTCCAATTTGAAATCAAAGACAATGGAATAGGAATTGAAGAAAAGAACCAAGATAAGATATTTCAAATATTTAAAAGGCTACATTCGAAATCAGAATACTCAGGAACAGGTTTAGGTTTAGCCATCTGCAAAAAAATAGTAGAGAAATACGGAGGTACCATCTGGGTTGAATCTCAATTAGGAAATGGCAGTAGTTTTTACTTTACTTTGCCTAAGAATTTAGATGTATGTTAAAAAATAAAATCCCCATTATAGGAATTGGTGCTTCAGCAGGCGGTCTGGAGCCCTTAGAAATATTCTTTAACAATGCCAACCACATTGCTGGCTATGCCTATGTAGTCATTCAACATTTAGCCCCCAACCATAAAAGTTTGATGGATGAATTATTGGCACGCCACACCTCTATGCCAATAAAAGTAATTGAAAATGGAATGGAGATAGAGCCCAACACTGTCTTCCTTAATCCACCCAAAAAGTTTGTATCCCTATTAGAAAACAAATTTATCCTCAGTGATAAGGAAGATAAAAAGCTGAGTTTCCCTATTACTACTTTTTTTCAATCATTGGCAGAACATAATCAAGAATTTTCAGCATCCATAATATTGTCGGGTACTGGTAGTGATGGCTCTGAAGGGATTAAGTTTATAAAAGAAAAAGGAGGAGTAGTCTTGGTTCAAAACCCTGAATCTGCAAAATTTGATGGCATGCCAAAAAATGCTATTCATACAGGTTCTGTTGATAAAATATGCCAAATTGAAGACTTACCAAAAGAACTTGATATATTCTTTAATAGTAATAAAAAACTTAATTTAGTTAATTTCCAAACAGAGGAAAACAGCCTCCAACTCAAGAAAATATTGAATGAAGTGAAGAATCAAACTGAAATTGATTTTTCAGATTACAAATTCTCCACCATGTATAGAAGAACTGTAAGACGAATGGGCTTACAGGGATTCACAGATTTGGATAAGTATTTAGATTACCTCAAAAAAAACAAATCTGAAGGTGCTCTATTAGCTAAAGAATTACTAATTGGAGTCACTCGTTTTTTTAGGGATATAGATACATTTAATGCAATTCAAGAAAAAGTTATCCCTGAATTAATAAAGCAAACGTCTGAAACTAAAAATATCAGGGTTTGGGTTCCTGCATGTTCCAGCGGAGAAGAAGCTTATTCAATAGCTATATTGATCAAAGATTACCTCAAAAAAAACCAACTTCAATATGATGTGAAAATATTTGCTACAGACTTGGATGTAGATGCTATAAAAGCTGCAAGCAATCCTATTTTCCCTGAAAATATTGCGAATGAAATTAGCCCTGCAATATTGAATGCCTATTTCATTCATCAAAAAGATGGATATAAAATTGCCAAAGAAATTAGGGACTTAATAGTATTTTCAGTTCATAATATCATTCAAGACCCGCCATTTAGCAAGATTGATTTATTGAGTTGCAGGAATTTTTTGATTTATCTAAATTCAGATATACAAAAACACCTGTTTTCATTATTTCAATTCACATTAAAATCAGATGGTTTTTTAATTTTAGGTTCAAGTGAATCCATTGGGGAAAAGGAAAATCAATTTGATGAGTTTGATAAAAAAAATAGAATATTCAGGAACAAGAAAAATCAAAAGGTATTAAAACCTATCAAGAAATCCGGTAATGATAAGTCAATACGAATGAAAATGACTTCCGCTCAAACTCGAGACAATTCAGATTCAGACGCCCAATCCTTTACCTCATCACCTAAAAAAGTAGTGGAAAACATTACGGACTATTTAATTCAGGAATATGTGCCTGATGCAGTAATATTTAACGAATACTTTGAATTAGTTCACACTACAGGCAAAACCAATCAATGGCTAAAATTACCGCTAGGGGTTGTTAGCATTAACATCCTAAGAATGTTGCCGGAAGATTTGAGCTTAACATTTGAAATGGCTGCCAATAAGCTAATTCAAGAAGACAAAGAGGTTAGCCTTAAAAACGCTGAGATTACTCAGGAAATGCAAAATATTTATGGTGCGAAATTCCTAAATATTCATTTTAAAAAAATTGAAAGTGATGATGGCTCATTATTAATAATTGCTCTTTTTGAAAATCAAAAATCAAAGAAAAAACCTGACAAAACAGCATCTATTGACCTGGATTTAGCATCTAAGGAAAAAATATCGGTACTTGAAAAAGAACTAAAAGCCAATAAAGAAAACCTTCAGACTACAGTTGAAGAGCTGGAGTCAAGTAATGAAGAGCTTCAAGCTTCCAATGAGGAATTGCAAAGTTCCAATGAAGAACTGGAATCGGTTAATGAAGAACTCTACACAGTAAATGCAGAATTTCAGGAAAAGGTAGAGGAATTAACTGATGCCAATAATGATTTAAACAACCTGATTCATAGCACTAATATTGCCATACTATTTTTAGATTCGGAGCTTAATATTAGAAAATTCACTCCTGCAATTAAGGATATATTAAACCTTATGCCGCATGATGAAGGCAGGCATATCAGTCATTTCAGATCTCGCTTTCAAATAGAAAATTTTACCGACAAAATAGAGGGAGTTCATAGGGATTTAAAGCCTTTTGAGACTAGTATTCAGGATCCGAACGATCGCCAATTTATGATGAGGGTTACGCCTTTTCGTACTGACAAAAATGAAATAAAGGGCATAGTCATTTCATTTGTGGAAATCACACCTTATTTCCAAGTAAAAAACACAGTAGAATTATCCGAGAAAGCATTAGATAAAATAAACCAGGATTTCGAAACTCCAACTGAATTGTTCAAATTGATTGTGAACCATTCAACTGAAATGATCAGTTTGCATGATTTGGAAGGAAATATTGAATATGTATCCCCTGCCGCTAAAGAAATCCTAGGGGTTTCACCTCAAAGCCTGAATTCTGTTCATCCATATAAATTTATAAAAAATAAAGAGCACCAAAAAGCCTGGCAAAACGCCTTTGATAAAATTAAAGAAGGCAAAACTTATGGCAATATTCAAGTTGAATTCATTACAGGTAAAAATTCTTCAAAATGGCTGGAAATTCGATTTAAAGCAGTCAACAATGATTCAGGGGAATTAATAAAAATATTAGCTAGTAGTAAAGATGTTAGTAGAAGGGTATTTTTCGAGGAAGAGATTCAAAAGCTATCCTTAATTGCAAAACAAACAAAATATGCTGTTATCATCACTGATTTGGATGGAAAAATCAACTATGTAAATGAGTCCTTTTTAAAATTAACCAATTATAAAGAGTCTTATGTTTTAGGAAAAAAACCAGGAGATTTTTTACAGGGAAAAGATACAGATCCTAAAACTGTAAAAATCATGAGTGATGCCGTAAAAGAAAGAAAAGGATTTGAAGTTGACATTATTAATTATACCAAAAAAGGACATAAATATTGGACTAATATTCAATGTGAACTTTTATATGACAGGTATCAGAAACCAATAGGTTTTTTCTCCATTCAATCTGAAATCAGCCGTGAGAAAGAATTTGAAGTACAGATTGAATCCTTAAATCAAATGCTGAAATCCCGAAATAATAAGCTGACCGAGCTTAATAAATCTTTAGAAGAATTTGCTTATGTGGCTTCTCATGATTTAAAAGAACCTGCTAGAAATATTAAAAGCATATTAGAGTTAATCTTAAAAAAATCTGAAGGAATCTTAGATGATAAATTAATGAATTATATGCAAATGGCAGCTAGTGCGGGTGATAAAATGAACCAAATGATTAACTCATTATTGGAATATTCAAGATCTGGCGTACTTAATGAAGATTTGAAAACCATCGATTTGAAAGAAGCATTAGATGAACTGAAGTTTTCTCTTGATCACCTAATTCAAGAAAATAATGTTAAGATTGAGCTAAATGATAACATTGAGAGCTTTAAAGCATATCCGATACTTTTTGGAAGATTATTACAAAACCTTGTACAAAATGCTATAAAATATCGTTCTGATAAAAAGCCCAAAATTGTAATTACCGCAACAGAAAATGAATTTTATTATATATTCTCTGTTGCTGACAATGGGATAGGTATTTCCCAAAGAAATTTTGAAAGAGTATTTAAAATTTTTCAAAAAGCACATAATGATGATGCTGAAAGTCACGGAATTGGATTGGCTGTTTGTAAAAAGATAGTGGAAACCCATTTAGGTGAAATGGATATTGAAAGCCAAGAAGGTTATGGGTCTGTTTTCCATTTCACTATTAGTAAAAAACTTGAATAAAAATTACTATATTTTTTTAAATTTACTATAATTAATCTTCGTATATATTTCAACTTAAAACCTACGGCACAGATAAATAATGACACCTAAATCACATTGACTCCATTGAGTTTTCCCTCATAAATCCCCATTTCTATGTTAAAAAAAGAAAATAAAGGACTTAAAATTTTATTAATTGAAGATAATCCCGGTGATCAAATCTTAATTAATGAATATTTAGAAGAAGAGTTCCCTAAATTAAATTTAGATATAGCCGCTAATTTTAAAGAAGCTAAAAACTATCTTAATGTAGAGCCTAGCCCTTATAAAATCATATTAATGGATTTAAGCTTACCAGATATAGATAGTGACTCATTATTAAAGGAAATCATCAAAATATCCCCAATTACTCCTATTATAATTCTTACAGGACAAGATAATATCCATACGGCTATACAGGCTTTAACCTTAGGCTGCACAGATTACTTATTGAAAGATGACATCAACAGCATAAGATTAAGAAAAAGTATTATTTATGCATTTGAAAGAAAACATATAGACAAACAATTAGAAAGCTCGGTTAATAGATATCAACAGCTTTTCCAATTAAACCCACAGCCTTTGTGGGTAATTAGTAGTCATACAGGAGAATTTCTTGAAGTTAATAATGCCGCTTTAAATAAATATGGATATGAAAAAGAGGAGCTTTTGAATATGCATATCCATGATATTGATCCTGAATTTAATAAAGAAGAAATTAAGGAGTACATCTCAGAAAATGAAATTCTAATAAATCAAAACCTTCACGAACATACACTCAAAAACGGGCAAAAAATACATGTGAAATTATATGGTAATTTTATTGATAACCAAGGGGTTGAAGCTATTCTATTAATGGCTATTGATATCAGTGAAACCGAATCATATATCAAAGAAATTGAACTGCAAAACAAACAATTGCAAGAAATTGCCTGGGAACAATCACATCTTGTTAGGGCTCCCTTAACAAGGATGATGGGGATAATTAATAGATTAGAAGAAAAATATGCCATTCATCTAAATGAAATGGATGGAGAATGTTCATTCTTATTAAAAAATCTCATGAGTTCGGCTCACGAAATGGATGATGTGATTAGGAGTATTGTTAAAAAATCAAATACAAAAAATAAATAATTCCATTTATAAAAATTTCCTAAGAATCCATCTTTACTTTTAGTAGTATTGCAGGAAATGAAATCAACTGTTACATTTTTCATATTAGTCTATTCCCTTATAGGATTAACCCCATCTGCCTTTTCTCAAAATAAGGCACAACAAACACCATATAATCTTCAAAAAACCAAGGAGAATATTGTTTTGGATGGTGAACTGAATGAAACAGTTTGGACTACATCTGAAGTAGCCACAGATTTCTATATGAATATACCGGATGATGACCGTCCTGCATCATTGGAATCAGAAGTGAGAATGACCTACGATGAGGAAAATTTCTACTTTGCCATCACATGTTTTGATGGACAAGATGGTTATGTAGTGCAATCATTAAGAAGAGACTGGGACGGTCCTCTCAATGAAAATTTCACTATTTTTATTGATCCATACAATGATTTCACCAATGGTTTTTCTTTTGGCATCACCCCTTTTGGTGTGCAACGGGAAGCAACAATAGATGAAGGTTCCAATACCAATGCCGATTGGGATAATAAGTGGTTCTCTAATGTTAAAGTTTATGATGACCGATGGATTGCGGAAATTGCCATTCCATTTAAATCAATTCGATATAGTAATGAAAATAAGGTCTGGAATATACAGTTTACCCGCAATCATTTAAAAAGAAATGAGCAAAGCAGTTGGATAGCGGTTCCTCAGCAGTATAATGCCAATGCCTTAACATTTTCAGGCCAAGTAAAATGGCCAGAAAGCCCACCACCAGCTGGTACGAATATCTCTTTCATTCCTTATGCATTAGGAGATTACAGTAGAAATTTTCAAGAACCAGATTTGGATGAAGGCCTGGGAGGAAATGCTGGTTTCGATGCAAAAATTGGACTATCCCCTTCCCTTAACTTAGATTTAACAGTAAATCCTGATTTCTCTCAAGTAGAAGTAGATCGACAGGTTATTAACCTAAGCAGATTTGAGGTGCAATTCCCAGAGCGAAGACAATTTTTCCTTGAAAATGCCGACCTCTTTAGCAAATTTGGCTTCCCTCAATCGAGAGCATTTTTCTCAAGAAGAATTGGGATCACCACAGATACTTTAGGTCGTTCTGAACAAGTGCCCATTTTAGGAGGAGCTAGAATGAGTGGTAAGCTAAATGAAAAACTAAGGATAGGTGTTTTAAATATGCTTACTGATAAACGCGATGACCTAAAGCTCCCCTATCAAAACTATAGTGTATTGGCTCTTCAGCAAAACATTTTGAAACGTTCTAATGTGGCTTTTGTATTTGCCAATAAAGAGAATTTAGGAATAGAGAAAGGCAAAGATATTAGTGAGTATAATCCACAGGTGGCCCGAAGAGAAATTCAAGGCAATGACACCACCACTAGCTATAAATTATACAATAGAGTGCTAGGTGCGGAATTCAACTTATTCACAGAAGATACCCGCTGGACAGGAGATTTTTATTATCAACGTTCATTTGACAACTGGAATAAAAATGGCACCTATAATCACGGGGCTTTTTTACGTTATCAAAGAAGAAATTATTCTGTTAGATGGTCTCATACTGCCATAGGCGATGGGTTTAATGCCGAGATGGGTTTTGTACCAAGAGTGGGCTATAATCAAGGCTCTTTTAGCCCTTCCTATATATTTTATCCTGAAAATGATAAAATCATTAACCACAGCGTGAGTTTTGATATCTCATATACTAGTAATTCTGATTTCAGTAGGATAACAGATCGATCTTTAAGTCTTTCGCATGATTTTAATTTTACTAACACCTCTTCAGCCTCCTTTAATTTGAGCAGAAATTATGAATACATGTTTTTTGACTTCAGTCCGATAGCTCCTTTTAACGATAGCTTATTACTACAAGGAACTGAATATGAATGGAATGTTGCTCAAGCAAACTTTACTTCAGATAGACGTTCGACCTTCAACTATGATGTAAGCACAAGTTATGGAGGTTTTTACAATGGCAACAGGTTTAACTTAAGTGGCAATATAAGCTACCGATTCCAGCCTTATGGATCCTTTTCTATCCGCTATGATTATAACTCAATCCAATTAGCAGAAGGTTATGGAGAAGCTGATTTTTACCTGCTAGGCCCGAGATTAGATTTGACCATGACTGATGCAATCTTCTTCACCGGATTCGCTCAATATAACAATAGGTTTGATAATGTGAATTACAATCTGCGCTTTCAATGGAGATTTGCCCCAGCCTCTGATATTTTCTTGGTTTACACTGAAAACTTTGCACCTAGTGGCCCTGTTGATTTTATCCCAGGTGAAAATACCAAAAACCGGGCATTAGTACTAAAGCTAACTTATTGGCTAAATTTGTAAATTGAATTATTAAGCCCAAAAACTTTTATTAAAGCAAGTCAGAAGCAAATTTACACCTCAAAACTTATTCACTTAAACACTTATTCACCTCAAAACTTGATCAAAACATATCCATCCGCCACATTTTTGGTGATCGTAGTTAATGCAGAAGTAGCCACATGGGTTTTATCCCAGATTTCATTTCTTCCTAAATCTCTCATAATTAATGACTGCCCACAGATTATGATAGCTGCACCGGCTTCATCTAAAGCCTCTAAAACAGCAATATTTGGGTTCTTTGCTATTCTGAATTGTTCAAAATAATTTCCATGAGATAGCAAGTCATAAACAGCAGGGCCATGCACAATGACTTTTACATCTAAATCAGCAGGAGAAACTCCTTCAATCCCATGCAAATTCATTAGCCGTGCAATATTATTCACCCAAAAAGAATGCTCCTCAGGTTTTTCATTTCCTGACACAAGCTCCACTATAATTTTTACTTGCTTGCCAGCTTCCAACTCTTCCACTGCATTCTCAATTTCATAAATACCTCCAAATCCTTTTACAATTGGAAATTGCGCCTCTTGAGCTAAACTAGAAGAACTAAAAAAAACAATAAGCACTAATGCAGAATAGATATTTTTCATTTCGGTTTTCTTTTATTATTTAATTTCAAATTACAGTATATTTTGGGTTTTAACTTCAAGTATCCTACCAAAAATAAGATTTTTTAAATGAGCGGTATATTTTATAAGATTTTGCATAATTAATTGCTCAGATAATGGTTAATTTGCAACTTTTAAAATTGAATATCATAATTAATGGCATTACAAGAAGAATTTGAACAACAAGGCGTTTGGCTTTTTAAGTATAGAGGCACTTTACCTTTAATAATTTTATTTATTGGAATGGCAATTTATGTTTATGCAGCTTTGAATCCTGACCAATTTATCATTCAAGACCCCACCATTAAAAATTATTTTTTAATTTTTTGTATTGCAGTAAGTTTATTTGGGCAGTACATTAGGGCATATACTGTAGGGCACACACCAAAAAATACTTCAGGCCGAAACACTGGAAAGCAAGTTGCAGATACTCTTAATACCTCAGGAATATATTCAACCGTGAGACATCCTCTTTATGTGGGAAATTTTTTCATGTGGTTGGGGCCAGCCTTGGTTACTGAGAATATATGGTTTATAGTAGCCTTTATATTGTTTTATTGGGTCTATTATGAAAGAATTATGTATGCAGAAGAGCAATTTTTAAGAAGAAAATTCAAAGAAACATATACATCATGGGCGGAGAAAACCCCTGCATTTATCCCTTCTTTTAAGAATTTTGTGAAGCCTAATTTATCCTTTAGCTGGAAAAAAGTATTGAAAAAAGAAAAAAATGGATTTGCTGCTATTTTTATTATTTTTTGCGCTTTTGATGTAACGGCAGAATTATTGAAAGGTACACAGGATTTTAATATCTATTTAATTATTGCAGCAGCTATTTCGATTGTGCTGTATTTGATTTTAAAGGCTTTAAAGAAGTCTGCATTACTTAAGCAAGAAGATGATAGATAATATTATTTATCAAGATTAAACCAAAAGCTGTTTCAATTTGAAGTAGCTTTTTTTTATTCATTTTCATCTTGTTCATCGGCAACATCCCCCGCATCGGTTTTATCCTCTTCTTCTTCTTCTTCACCCTCTTCATCGATATCTGATTTATCATCTTTAGGGCCAAATATTCTCTTCATAAAACCCTTCTTTTCATTGGCAGTAGAATCGCTTTCTTGCTCCGTTTCCTTCCTTTCTGCTTTGGCCTCGGCTGAATCTCTTTCAATAGCTTGTTGTTTTAAAATATCATTGCCTACCAACAACATATAATTCACAAAATCTACATTGTAATTAAACCTCTTTGTATTATCCCATGCATCCTCACCTTGGGCAACTTGAGCGGAATCCAATTCAGGAGTAAAAGGAGATTTTTCCTGTTCATCACCACCTTCAGCCATTTCTGGAGACCCTTTCTTCCTTACATCAAGTAATGAATCTGCCTCTTCACTGTAAACATCCTCTTGTTCAACTTTTAATAAGCCTTGTTCCTTCCAGTAACCATATTTTTTTTCTGAAATACCATAAATATTGGTTTTATAATGACTAGTGGAAGCTGAAGCTGTTAACACCAGGGAGTCTCCTTCAAATAGAGAAAATCTTTTCTTTTGTTCTTCTTCATCCAAAATATAACTACTCTGAAAGGCAGCACATACCATTTTGTCTTTACAAGCAGTAAAAACAAGTATAATAAATAGATATATATGGATATGCTTTATCATTAATCCTTCAACAATTGAAATACCCCTGCTTCCATATATGTTGCCCACTCTGCATACATTTTGGCGGAAGGATGTAATTTATCCTCTGCAACATAATCTTTATCCCATATCGCTTTTAATGAAATGGGCGTGATATCGAAGAACTTAACCCCATACTCATCAGTAATGTTTTTGGCAATTGCATTATATTCATATAATTCTTTAGCTATTAAATCAGCATTTTTATTATTCTCAACAGCAAAAGGGGTCACTCCATAATCAGGAATACTAACAACAAAAACTCTGTTGACCTTATTCCCTGCTAATGAAATAGCTTTTCTAATTAACAATTCAAATTCTTCCTCATATTGTTTAATTCCATAACCTCTATATTGGTTATTTACTCCTATTAGTAGACTAACAAGTTTATAATCGCTATTTTCTAAGGTATCATCATTATTGATAGCTTCCAATAATTCATCTGTAGTCCAGCCAGTAGTTGCAATTATTTTATCCAACTGAACTTCAATCCCTCTTTGATTTAACTTCTTACTTAAAATACTTGACCATGTTTTATCAGCATCCACAGCTTCTCCGATAGTATAAGAATCTCCAAGTGCTAAATAAGGTAATTTTTCTTGAGCCATTATTTTTTGATTAACCGAAAAAACAAAAAGTAAAATTAAGATTGATTTGATGATTTTCATAATATGTTTTATCAATAAAATGCAATTTAAAATATATTAATTGAAATAGAAATTATCTTTTCATAATGTTCAGTCAAAATCCTGCCTAAACTCTCAAAAAAGCCACTTAATAATTAAATAAGAATTATACAAAAAGTAGAAAAACTGACATGAATATGTATTATTATCAAAATTCACAAAAATTCATGTACAATTATATGCACTTAATCGAAAAAGCTTGTTTCTTTTCACTAAATTTTGTTTTTTTTAGTATTTGATTTTTTACCAACATTAGCTTGTTCACTCAAACCTTCAAAATAAAGTCATAATTGAGAACACTTTTACCACTTTTATTCATTTTTTTTCCGCTTTTAACACAAGCTCAGGATAAAGTAACCACAGAAGGCATTCCTGGAGATGTGAATAGTAAATATCAGGATGTTAGACCTATAATATCAGATGATGGTAAAAAACTATACATTAACAGAAGATTCCATCCGGGAAACATAAAAGGTGAAAAAGATTTCCAAGATGTTTGGGTAAGTGAATATGACCCTAGAGGAATTTGGGCAAAACCCAAAAACTTAGGGAAAGATTATAATGACAAAAAAGCAAATGATCTGGTTAGAGCCAGCATAAATGATGATTCCCTGATTTTTGTCAATGCAAGATATAGAGGTGTAAGATCTGAATTAGCTCTTTTCACTAAAGGAAGTAAAGATCCCAAAGAATTTCCTATTGACGGTTATTACAACAACAACCCTTATGTAGATTTCGACTACAACTTTAAACATAAAGTGATTTTGATGGCAGTGGAAAGAAAAGATTCAGAAGGCGATCAGGATTTGTATTACAGTGTTTACCAAGAAAGTTCTAAAACATTTAGCACTCCCATGCACATGGGTAAAAACATCAATAGCGAAAAAGCAGATTTCGCTCCTTTTTTAACTAATGATGGCAATACACTCCTTTTTGCTAGTTATGGTCATAAAGGTGAAGGGTCTGCTGATTTATTTATGGCACATCGAACAGGAGATGATTGGGATGAATGGACAGAACCTGAAAATCTAGGTGATGTGATCAATACACAATACGAAGAAACATTTGTGTCTATTGATCCAAGTTTTGATCACCTGTATTATGATTCATATCCTTCCGGGGCTCAGAACCGAAATATTTGGAGGGCTACCCTTTCGGATGAAATCAAAGAAAAAATTATTGCTGCCAAAGAAAGAAATAAACAAGACGAAAAACCCGAACAGGAGGAAGAGGAATTAATCCAAGAGCCTCAAGCTGATGAATCAATTGTAGAAAATGAGGAAATGGAGAAAGAAGAAAAAGTAATAGCTGATAATACAGAGTCTGAATCCAGCCCTAACCAATCTGCTTCTTCTGAAGAGTCTACAATCGTGGAAAATTCACAGCCTGCTGCAGTTACGATTGATAAAGAAATGGATTATGCTAAAGAACAAGAAAGAAATAACCAAGGTTTTTTATCACAATTGGGCGAAAAACTTGGGATTGGTGGAGATGAAGATGATGATTTTCAATTAATTGATGCAGGTGCAAAAGGGCAAAAGATAAATAGAAATATCTACTTCAAATTTAACTCAGACAAATTACAGGGCAAATTCAACAGCTTTTTAGACAAAATAAGTGAGGAGTTAGAAAACAACCCCCAAGTTAAAATATTATTAGAAGGTCATACAGATGCAATTGGCGGAGAGGATGTTAATATTGACTTATCATGTAATCGGGCTGATGCAATAAAGAATGCCTTAATAGAAAGAGGTGTTAATAAACATAGAATAGAAATTAGTTGCGAAGGAAAAGAGCGCCCTATTGCAACAAATGATGATGAATTTGAAGGTAGAGAACTTAATAGAAGAGTAGAATTTTATCTATTCTGATTTACTTCCTCTCTTAATTTTTTTGGTAATTTGGAAACTACCAAATCATAACTGTGATTGACCCAATGAAAAATTTCCCTATCTGATAAACTGCCGTCAAATTCAATGGTGTTCCAATGCTTTTTATTCATGTGATACCCTGGTTTCACAGATCCATATTGCTCACGTAATTTAACTGCTTCTTCAGGCTCACATTTCAAATTCACGCTTTCAAATAAATCTACATCAATTAAAGCAAACATCTTACCCAAAACTTTGAAAACCAATGTATTCTCATCAAAGGGAAACTCTTCCGTTACTCCATATTTTTGAATACAGAAATTCCTAAATTCTTCTATATTCATAAGAAGGACTTTAGTTTCTTAAAAACTTAATTAAGATCGCATGATTGCCCTAGTCACCATTACTATAACGGCTATTAGAAATATCACAATAGATATCTTATTGATACCATGCATCATTTTCAAATTGAAATTACTGGGCGCATTGGGATCTTTTTTTCCAAATAGCCTTTTAAAATAACCAAGTACAGCACCTAATTGAAAGTAAGTTGTCCAATGATTAGATGTATTATTATTTTGATTTGAATTTGATTCTTTTGACATAACTAAATTTGATTTCTAAGCTAACAACTTTAGGCCTCTTGTGGTTCTAACCATTTACCATCTTGCCTGATAATTTCTATTAATTCATCCACTGCTTTTTCAAATGGAACTCCCCTTTTCATTACCTCCTGTCCTTTGTATAAAGTGATTTTTCCTTTTCCTGAGCCTACGTAGCCATAATCAGCATCAGCCATCTCACCTGGTCCGTTTACAATACAGCCCATAATTCCAATCTTCACACCTTTCAAATGATTTGTTCTATTTCTAATCATGGCGGTGGTTTCCTGTAAATCAAATAAGGTTCTACCACACGATGGGCAAGAAATATATTCTGTTTTGGAAATTCTGGTTCTACTGGCTTGCAAGATATTAAAAGCGGTTTCATTAATCGCTTTATCTCCCCCACAGTTTTCAGCTGCAATAAATACCCCATCGCCAAAACCATCAATCAGTAAGCCTCCCATATCGGTAGCGGAATATAATTGAAGTTTCTCTAATGATAAGTCTTGGTAAGCTCTACCTATTATAACTGGCACATCACAAGCTTTTTGCATCAATTCCATAAACAACCTTCGTTGCTCCGCCATTCCGTGTTTATTGTAAGTATCAATTAATAAAACAGCAGTTGGGTCATTTTTTAATTTTGATATCACTTCATCTGATAAATCAGATAAAATAGCGTATATGAAGTTTAATTTAGGATGAGTTTCAACTCCTTCTAAATAATCTTTGGGATTAATAAAAGGATATCTTCTTTCTTTATTTTTCTCTTGCAACCAGGTTTTATGCAAATGTACAATTCCTAAAGTGCCAGGAATTTCAAAATCTACGGTTTTATCATTCGTGAAAATAAAATCGCAAGCAAAGTCTGAGATTGACCATTTATCTAAAGGAACTGAATAATTATAGCCTACTCCGAAAAATGAAGCGGGCGTAATATTCTGTTTCAATGAAAAATCAGCCATTACAATAGGCACTTCTTTTCCTCCTATATTTGCAACTTGCCTGCTATTTCTTTTCTCATATTCATAAGGGTTAAACAGGCAATTATCTATAAGTGGTATTTCATCATGATCTTCCCTGTCATTATAGCGATCAGCTAACACTTTGGCTACAGGTATTTCTTCTTCTGGCTCTTCTGTAAGAGATACTCTAATAGTATCTCCTAAGCCATCTTCAAGCAATGTCCCTATCCCTACTGAACTTTTAATTCTTCCATCTTCTGCTTCCCCAGCTTCCGTTACACCTAAATGCAATGGATAAGGTTTTAAGCCTTCTTCATCAAGCTTTTGCACCAATAATCGATAAGCCTGCACCATCACTTGTGGATTGCTTGATTTCATGGAAACCACTATATCATAGTATTCCATTTCTTCACAGATTCGGATAAATTCCAATGCAGATTCCACCATGCCGAAAGGTGTATCTCCATAACGGCTCATAATACGATCAGAAAGAGATCCATGATTGGTACCGATTCTCATGGCAGTGCCATGTTCCTTACAAATTCTAACTAATGGCTTAAATCGTTTTTTAATTCGATCCAGTTCTGCCTTATAGCTATCATCTGTATACTCTATATTTTCAAATTTCTTTTTATCGGCATAATTGCCAGGATTGACTCTTACTTTTTCGACTATTTTAGCAGCTAATTCTGCTGCATTGGGTGTGAAGTGAATATCTGCTACTAAAGGTGTGTTGTAACCTCTCTTTTTTAATCCTTCTTTGATGGCTCTCAGATTTTCTGCCTCTTTGATGGAAGGGGCTGTGATTCTTACCAACTGACAACCTGCATCTATCATTCTGATGGACTGCTCGATGGAGCCTTCGGTGTCCATTGTGTCAATAGTGGTCATAGATTGCAGTACAATTGGATTATCGCCTCCTATTGTAACATCGCCTACCTTAACGGGAATTGTTTTTCTGCGCTTATAAGCGACTAAACTATTACAATACTGTTGAAAATTTTTAGTTGAGATTTCCATATTTTAATTCCTTCCACCAATTTAACTACAAAGTAAACAAATTGTTAGTATAACAACTATTGTTAATTGCTTAAATTGTTGGAAAAATGGAGTTAAGGATTAAAATATAAAGTTCGCTAGCAAATTCAATCAATGTTTACAGAATCAAGAATCTTTTAAAGAGTAAAATTAATATCTCATGAAAAGGGAATAACACAAAGTGGAGTATATAATTACCCCTTCATTTTATAAGGATTCTGTCTGGAATAAAAAAAATCTGTAATGTAGACACTTCCATTTTCAATTTTATAAATTATCTTAAAATTGCCTTCAATCAATCTTCTATGATTCTCTTGAAGATGTTCTAAATCATTCTCTTTTGACCTTTGTAAGGACTTAAGCTTAAGCTATCAGCACGATTGAATAATTTCTGAATTAATTCAGAAATCTTTTCAGGAGGGATTTCTAATTGTTCAATAGCAAAATCTAATGATTCTTCAAGACTTATAAGGGATTGGTCGGAATAAATTACTTTCATGTGTATAAAACAGTTTTAAATTTGCCACGACTTGTCCCGTATTCATCAGGATGCCCCAAAGGGATCCCTTCGGGAGAATTCGCGATAAATATTCATCAGGCGGTTGGTATAAATTCGCCCTCGAATATTTATGCTCATTTCATATACCCATTTTTTTCCGTATTTCCTTTTCTGCCTCCTCTCTATTATAAACCTTTCCAGATTTTATGTCTTCATTTGCCTTTAATGCTCTAGATGTTAGCTTTTCTTTTAAGGCAGGTTCGGATTTCTGTTGCTCATCTTTAAGAACAGATTCTAGTTTTTCAATAATACTTTCATCATTGACAGTAAGAATCCCTTGAATAAATTGAAGTTTTCTGCTTTGTATATCCATAATTCAATTTAACAATTTTAATTTATAAAGAATTCTTTCAATTACAATTAAAAGGATTTTAAAACCAATATGTTTCAATTTAACAATTCTGGAATCATCATACCCAACCTATCCTCTCAAAAACTTCATACACCTTCAATCCCAAATAAGCATCTGTAGCAGCATAATCAAGTTGAGCTCGGGTTAGTTCAGATTTTTCCCAGTTAGAAGTTTGCTGAGCTTTTGAAATTCTTTTGTTAAGGAATATGGCGGTTAAGTTTTTAGCTCCACTTTGTAGCATTCCATTTTCCCTTGCTATGGAACCGATGTCTTCAAAACCAGCTGGTTTAAATTTTCTTAATTTTTGTAAATCTTTTAAATCATCGTGGATGGCTGCTCCTGTTTTAACTATAGAAGGATCCTCAAAAATTCTTACTAATTCACCATGAAAACCACACATCAAATTACGAATGAGAAAAACTTCCTCTTGAGTAGCCAATTGAATAAGAGAAACTGGATTGTATTGTCCTTTTCTGAAAACAGGCTTGGCTTCGGTATCAAAGCCTAATATATCTGCTCTCCACAATTTAGGAATTACTTCTTCCCAATCTTCATCTTTCTCCACCAATGTAATTTCACCTTCAAACTTCCAAAGTGGTAATTCATTGATTTCTTCCTTTGAAATCTCCTTTACAAAATTCATTTATCGGTAAATCTTCTAATTTTAATATTAAGATATGCGAATAATATGGTCATAAACGGACTTATGATATTGAAAAACGCATAAGGCGCATAAGTCCAAGTAGAAACTCCTAAAACGGAAGATTGTGTGGCACCACAAGTATTCCACGGAATCAGCACACTGGTAACCGTACCTGAATCCTCTAATGTCCTACTTAATACCTCAGGTTTTAATCCACGTTCTCTATAAGTTTCAGCAAACATTCTCCCTGGAACCACTATCGCTAAATATTGATCGGAAGCAGTTACATTAAAGAACACACAAGTTCCGGCAGTAGAAGCTACCAATGAACCCGTTGAATTTGCTAATTTGATGATAGATGCTGTAATTACCCGCAACATATTGGTAGATTCCATCACTCCTCCAAAAACCATAGCGCAAACGATCAACCAAATAGTATTTAACATGCCTGCCATACCTCCTGTGGAGAGTAATTCATTAACCATTTCATTATTAGTGTTAATGCTTATATCTCCATACATTGAAAGCATTACAGCCTTATAGGATTGCTCAAAGAAGTTTCCACCTCCGCCAGCAATAGTTTCAATGATTTGTGGTTGAAAAATGATAGCAAATGCCCCACCCAATAAAGAACCTATTAAAAGTGCTGGAATTGCTGAAATCTTTTTAACAATCATGAAAATCACAATGGCAGGCACTAAAAACAACCATAAATTGATATTGAATTTATCCTGAATAGCTGCTTGAACTAAGCCAACTTGTTCAATATCAGTTTCTGAATTGTTCATAAACCCTAAAACCAAAAAGATAATCAATGCAATAGAAATGGATGGTACAGTAGTATATGCCATATAGCGAATATGAGTAAATAAATCCGTTCCAGCCATTGCAGGAGCAAGATTAGTAGTATCACTCAATGGAGACATTTTATCGCCAAAATAAGCACCTGAGATAATTGCACCAGCTACCACACCTTCACTCATGCCCAAAGTTTGACCTATTCCTAATAAAGCCAATCCCAATGTAGCAATAGTACTCCAAGAACTTCCTGTTGCCACTGAAACAATAGCACTAACAATACAAGCAGCAAACAGAAAAATGGTGGGGTTTAAAATATTCAAGCCATAATAAATCATAGCGGGGACAATTCCACTCAATAACCAAGTACCAGCTAAAGATCCAATTAATAATAAAATCAAAATGGAAGACATTGCAGAACTAATACTGCTGACTATTCCATCAAGCATTGTTGTCCATTTAAAGCCAACTTTTAATGCCACTATTGCCGCAATTCCTGCGGATAGAATCAATGCAATTTGATTGGATCCATCCAATGCCCCATCTCCAAAGAAATAGACATTTAAGCTTAAAAGAAAAATTAAAAATACTATAGGAATCAGTGCTTGTAGTAAGCTTGGCTTGAGCTGCTTGTCCGTCATGTAATTTAAATCAAAATATTAATTTTAAATGAATTCGAAATATAATAAAAATAAGTTATCAGTCAGCAAGCAATTCATGTAATTCCTGCCCTACTTGAGTACCAATGGCAACGCCCATCCCTCCTAGTCGTACTCCAATAGCAATTTTATTAGAAACTTTTTTGATAATCGGTGTTTTTATATTGCCAAATGCCATGATGCCAGACCATTCCATATCAATAGAAAATTCTTGGTCAGGTAAAATCAATTCTTCCAAATCATGTAATATAGCCGATTTAATTTTAGGGTTAATCCCAAATTCCGTGGTATCTTCAGTAGATTTATCCAAATTTCTTCCTCCTCCTATCAAAACTCTGTTTCCCACATTTCTGAAATAAAAATAGCCTTCATCATAATGAAAAACACCTTTAAATTTCAAATTATCAATAGGATGAGTTACTAATACCATTCCCCTGCCAGGATTGATATCTTCTTTGTTGAACCATTTATGTGCAAAAGCATTGGTGCAAATGGCAATTTTATTTGCCTGTAATTGAACAGATTGATTACCAGATTGACAATTTAAATTCACATAATCATTCTCTTCTTCAAATTCTTTTAATTCACAACCTGTAATAATTTTAATACCCATCTCACTGCACAAAGACCACCAGCTTTTGATCATTTTCCCTGTGTCTATCTGCCCTTCAAAAGGATTAGAAACAATGGTTTCGATATCACCTTTATTGAAACCAAATTCATTGATCAAATTCGGTTTTAAGCTGTAAACATCTTTCTTAAATATACTTCTGAGTAATTGATTATAGTGATCTAAATATTCTAAGGCAGGAAGTTCTGCTTTTCTTATGACCTCAAAGCCTCCATTATCCTCAAAGCCAATATTTTTTTCTCCTAATATATTTCGTAAAGCCAATAATCCTTTCCAACGCTTTTCAACCAATAATACCTGCTCATCTTCATTGAGTCCTTTTCTATCATCTACCAACTCTGTTAAGCTTCCAAAGCACGCAAAACCAGCATTCTTGGAGCTGGCACCACTTGGAAATACTCCTCTTTCAATTATAGCGATTTCAGCTTTAGGCTTTTTCTTTTTTAAATGATAGGCTGTGGAGCATCCAACAATACCTCCTCCAACAATTATATAATCATATTTAGATAAACTTTCTCTTTCCCAAAAACTCAGCATGCATAATAAATTTTTAACAATAGTTGAAAAATAGGTCTATTTCAACGAGATTGCTTTATAAAATGAGGGATATTTTATAAAAATCACTTTCAAATTCAATTCAATCTGATAAACAATCAATTTCATGAACTTATCATCCATTATTAATAAAGCGCAGCACTCAGGATTTTATTTATGGCTCCTTAATCTGGGATTGAGCAGAATGATTCCCTTCAACAAGCCTCATGGATTTAAAATCACGGAGATTTCACCTGATAAAATCAAAACAAAGCTACCGTATAAGAAAAGGAATTTAAATCATATTAAAGGACTTCATGCCTGTGCCATGGCAACTATTTCAGAATACACCACAGGTTTGATGATTTTGTATAAGCTTGATGTTAAAAAATATCGCATCATTATGCAAAAACTGGAAATGGACTATTATTTTCAGGCTAAAATGGATGCTTATGCAGAATTCTCAATAGATGAAAAATGGGTGAAAAATGAAGTGGAAAAACCTTTAGAGACTTCAGATTCCGTAGTCATTCCTTGTGAAATTAAACTATATGACAAAAAGCAGAATCATTTAAGCACAGGAAAAATCTATTGGCAAATTAAGCCTTGGCAGAAAGTAAAAACCAAGCTATAAAACAAAAAGCCTACAAAATACAAATCTTGCAGGCTTTTGATTAATTTCTTTCTAAACTCTTATTCAAACTCGGAAGGATAGCATTTCACATCATTACATCTCTCACGTATCATTTCATAGGCTTTTAAATCACCCAACTCCCCAGCCTTGCTTAAATCAAGACAACCTTCGGAAAGTTGTCCATATTCAATTCTTAAAACACCTCTTAAATAGTAAGCATCCACATTATCCTTATCTTTTTCAATGATTTTTGTACAATCGTTAATAGCATCCTGATAAGCTTCTAATTGTTGTTTTGCTTGCCCTCTTTTATAGTAAGCATCTAAATTATTTTCGTTAAGCTCAATAGTTTTAGTATAATCATTGATTGCTCCGTAATAATCCTGCAATAAATATTTGATGTTACCTCTTTCAAAATAAGCTTCTGAAAAATCTGATTTAGCTTCCAAAGCTCTGTTATAATCCTTCATAGCCCCGTGAACATCAGCAAATTTTTGCTTAATATTACCTCTCATATAGTAAGCTTGGTGTGCTTTTGGGTCTAAATTTATAGCCTCATTAAAGCTAACGATAGCCTCCATATATTCTTTATCTTCAAACTTCTTTATTCCATTCTCAATAAAGTCCGAAGCTTTTTTCTTCTGAGCATTAGCAATGGAAATGCAAAAAACCATTAAAAAGCTCAAGACCAAAATTCTAGATGATTGATTCATAATGAATATTAAAATGTTGAATATTAATCATAGCAATAAGTTTGCCATTGTTTCA
The DNA here is from genome assembly GCA_051747245.1 of Bacteroidota bacterium. GTDB lineage: Bacteria > Bacteroidota > Bacteroidia > Cytophagales > Cyclobacteriaceae > Marivirga. The sequence goes on along the minus strand of JBNJFX010000024.1, from coordinate 43,780 downwards.
AAATTTACCTTTTTTAATTGTACTATTCAAATGTAAAGATAAGTTTAATCAAAATTATAGCTAAATTCAAGCTGAACTTACATCAATTTATTTCTTAAGCGGAAATAGCATTTTGTAATCAGCCGAAACCTTGCCTTTGCTGATATTAGCCAATTTCCCTTTTAAAATCCTCTTTTTAAAGGCAGAAACATGGTCTGTAAAAAGAATTCCTTCTATATGATCATATTCATGTTGAATAACTCTAGCTACAAATCCATCAAATTCTTCCTCATGCTCTTCCCAATTTTCGTCAAAATATTTAATTCGAATATTAGGCTGTCGGTTTATATCTTCCCTAATATTTGGAATGCTTAAACAGCCTTCTTCAAAAGCCCACTCTTCTCCATCTTCATCTAAAATTTGAGGATTGATAAAAGCCTGCTTTACTTTAGGTTGATCTTCCTCATCATCAATTGGGTCTGTATCGATCACAAACAACCTTAAACTCTTGCCAATTTGAGGAGCCGCAAGCCCAACACCATTTGCATTGTACATGGTTTCAAACATGTCATCCACCAATGTTTTCACATCTATCTCATCCTTCTCAATATTTTTTCCCTTTGTTTTGAGAACAGGATGCCCATAAGCTACTATAGGATATATCATAATTTAATTTTCTTCTAAATATTGTTGTAAAATAATTGCCGCACTGATTTTATCTATATTACCTGATTTCTTATTCCTTTGTTTCCTTTTGGAACCAGAATGAATCATGGCTTGCATAGCTTCTTGCGAACTGAAGCTTTCATCTTGCAAATGTAAGGGCATTGTTGGAAATTTCTTCTTAAAGAGATTAATAAATGCATCTACATGACGGGTAGCATCAGTAGCTTCTCCTTCTTCATTGGTAGGATAACCACAAACCACAGCTTCTACTTCTTCTTTTGTGAAGTAATTGGTTAAATACTGGATTAAGTCTTTAGAATGCACCATTTCTAAGGGCGAGGAAATGATTTTCAAGGGGTCTGTTACCGCTAAGCCTACCCTTTTGGTACCATAATCTATTGCTAAAACTCTGGGCATTATTAATTAAGTCGAATAAGGGAATCGAATTTCTTTCTTACTGATTTCTCCAGCATTAAGGCTTTTGGGAAAAGCACTTCATTTTCAATTTTAGCGTGTACTTTCAGTTTTTCTTCAAATCTTTCCAATTCAGAAAAAAGAACTTTAACATTCAATGGAGAATCTTGACTTACTGGGTATTGATCCATCAAAAACCGAATCCCTTTCATTTCATCATCATGCACTTCATGATCAATAGCAAATTTCTGCATATTGAAATTGGGGTATTTATAAAAAAAGGCAGAAGGATTTTTCTTTTTATCCTCTATTGCTTTGAGTTGAGAAATGTATTCAAAAAGCGTGTCTTCCTCTTCATAAATATGATGCACAAAATCTTCCACAAACAAAGGAAACACATCTTTAATCTCCTTTTCAACTGAAGCCAAATCAGGAGTAATACTATTTAATTTATTCACCAGTTTAACTAAAAAAGGCAAATCTTTCTTAATAAAAATGAAATGAGCATGTTTAAGATATGTGATAACCAAATCTATAGGAAAAGATAACAACCTGATATTCTCAATTTCCTCATTTTGATTTATTTTCTCCAATTCCGAAACTACATAATGTATATCAACACCTTTGTAGCTGCATACTTTTTCCAGTGAATCCTCTGCAAATTCATAATATTCTATACCTAAGTAATAGAGAACGGAAGCAAAAACGTAATTTTCTGCAACTAATTCCTTTATTTTCTTTTGAGAGTATTCCACTTTAACTAATTTAGGTATTTTACAAAGGTAATTGAATTTTAAAGCTTTTCAATCCAACGATTTGTTAAATTGTTGCGTTATTTGTTAAAATAAAAATCTTTAAACGTGCATAATAATAAAAATAGTTCATTTCAAATCAAACTGCCCATCATCATTTTCTCGACTTTGGCGGCAGGTATATTGATTGGTGCCACAATGGCAAACCCTTCATCCAATAAAGATACTGTTTTAGAGGGGATTACAAGAATTAAAGAGATTCTTTTACAAGTTGATCAAAACTATGTAGAGGAAGTCAATACCGATAAATTGGTGGATAGTGCTATCAAAGGCATCTTGAAAGAATTAGACCCGCATACCTCCTACATTCCTGCAGAAGATTTGGAAATGGTATCTGCGGATTTAAAGGGAAACTTCGAAGGAATTGGAATTGAATTCAATATTTTTAAAGACACACTTTATGTTGTGGCACCTTTAAGTGGTGGGCCATCTGAAACTGCCGGCTTACAATCTGGTGATAAAATTATTGAGGTTGATGGTAAAAACATTGCAGGGACAGGTTTAACTAACAGGCAAGTACATGAAAACCTAAGGGGCGAAAAGGGTAGTGAAGTAAAATTAAAAATTATGCGATCTGGCTTAGAAGAGCCTGTGGAATATAAAATCATTAGAGATAAGATCCCGCAATTTTCTGTAGATGTGAGTTATATGGTAGATGATGAAATCGGATACATTAAAGTAAGTCGATTCTCTGCTACAACCTATAATGAGTTTATGGAAGCCTTAAATAAATTGGAAGAACAAGGTTTGAAGAAATTGATCTTGGATTTGCAAGATAACCCTGGTGGTTACATGGATAAAGCCATCAGTATGGCGGATGAATTCTTGAAAGATAATGCCATGATTGTTTATACCAAGGGAAAAGAGAAAAGATATAACTCAGAAGCCAGAGCTATAAAAGAAGGGAAATTTGAAGATACTCCTCTTATTGTATTGATAAATGAAGGAAGTGCTTCTGCATCTGAAATTGTTTCAGGTGCAGTTCAAGATAACGATAGAGGTTTGATAGTTGGAAGAAGATCATTCGGAAAAGGCTTAGTGCAAATGCCTGTTTCATTAAAAGACGGCTCTGAGTTAAGATTAACAATATCCAGATATTACACACCTTCTGGTAGATCAATACAAAAACCTTTCGGGGAAAATCCTGATGATTATCAAATGGAGATGAACGAAAGATATGAACATGGAGAGTATTTTGTAGCTGATAGCATACAATTTGATGACTCCTTGAAATACACTACTAAAAATGGGCGAATTGTATATGGAGGCGGAGGGATTATGCCTGATTATTTCGTGCCACTTGATACTGCAGCCACTTCTAATTATTTGAATAAATTGTTCTTAAGCAATACCTTAAGGCAATACACTTTCTCTTATTATGAAAAGAATCAAAAAATGTTGGAAAATATGGGTATGGAAGGATTCATCAATAACTTTCAGGTAACCGATAAAATGTTAAATGAGCTAACAAACTTGGCTAAAACCAATGATGTTGAATTCAATGAAGAGGGATTTAATAAATCTAAGGATTTAATTAAACTGTACAGCAAGGCTTACATAGCTAGAAATATTTGGAATAATGAAGGCTTCTACCCTATCTTTAATCAGCAGAATGAAGTCTTCTTAGAAGCACTTAAACTTTTTGATAGAGCTGAATCATTGGCTAAGAAATAATTTTTTAGAACTTATATCATTATGGCATTTTACGTAAGAAAAGGAAACGTTCCACCTAAAAGACACACTCAATTCAGGCAACCAGATGGAAGTTTGTATGCAGAAGAATTGGTAAGTTCTTTGGGTTTTTCGGGCATTTATTCGAATCTGTACCACATTAATCCTCCAACACGAGTAAAGGAGATAAAAAAGTCTGTGGCTTATGGAGCAAAACCTGATAAAGATTTAACGCTTCAGCAAGTGCATTTAAATACTTCTGGAGTTAAGAATACAGGAAGTGATTTTCTGGACAGCCGAAAAGTGTTGTTGATGAATGATGATGTTTCCATGGCGCTTTGTATGCCTAGCCGACAAAGCATGGACTATTACTATAAAAATGCTGAGGCAGATGAGTTATTATTCATCCATGATGGCAGTGGCTATATGTATTCCCAATTTGGAAAGCTGAAAATCCAAGCGGGTGATTATGTGGTCATTCCAAGAACCACCATTTACAAAATAGAATGGGACACAAGCGAAATCCGATATCTAGTTATAGAATCAGCTAGCCCTGTAGAAACGGTAAGCCGCTACAGAAATCAATTAGGTCAACTATTGGAGCACTCTCCATATTGCGAGCGGGATATTCATCCTCCACAAGAATTGATTACAGAAGAAACCAAAGGAGATTATCATGTAAAAATCAAAAAGGGAGGCTATATCCATCATTATGTTTATGATCATAGTCCATTTGATTTAGTAGGATGGGATGGGTTTTTATATCCTTACACCCTATCTATCCATGATTTTGAACCTATTACAGGAAGAATCCATCAGCCGCCTCCCGTACATCAAACATTCCAAGCAGCTGGGTATGTGATTTGTTCTTTTGTACCAAGGTTATTTGATTATCATCCTGATTCTATTCCAGCTCCTTATAACCACAGTAATATCGATTCTGATGAAGTATTGTATTATGTGGAAGGAAACTTTATGAGCAGAAAAGGAATCGACAGAGGTTCATTTACGCTTCATCCAGGTGGACTCCCTCACGGACCACATCCCGGAACAGTAGAAAAAAGCATAGGAGCAAAAGAAACTGAAGAACTGGCAGTTATGTTAGATACTTTCAGACCTCTTTATGTAACAGAAGAAGGAAAGGACTTTATGGATAAGAAATATCCAATGAGTTGGACGGAATAAAATGAAAATGATGAATAATTTAATTCTACATAATGTTGATGATGCAGCTTTGAAGTTTCTAAAAGAAGCTTCAAAAAAATACAGTTTTAAAATTGGCACAGTACAAAACTTATATCCGGATTCTAGTGATTATTATGAATTAAACGGAGTTAAAATAAAAAAGGGAAAAAAAGATTTTTCAAACTTAGACTTAGTGTCAGATATAGTTTCAGAATATAAAAGCACAGCCAAAGAATTACGTGACAAAGGATGGAATCGAAACTTGTAATATGCGATACTGATGTATTGATTGATTATTTCGAGAAAAGAAAAACAAGGCATAAAAAGACAGTTGATATCATAGAAAATAAAATCGGCTTAGATAATGTTTTGGTTTCCATAATTTCTTTAATGGAATTAACAATAGGTGCAAGCAATAAAAACGATTTACATCTTATAAATAACCAGTTGAATAATTTTGACATCGTTCCAATTAATACAGATATAAGCATAACTGCTTCCCAACTCTTAAATAATTTTCATCTAAGCCATAAAATTGGAATAGCAGATTGTTTAATAGCAGCATCTGCAGTAAAATTAAGAGTACCTCTTTTCACATATAACATTAAAGATTTTAAATTTATCAATAATGTCGAACTAATGAAGTTTTAGAAAAGTTAAATGTGGAATGTACGCCATAGTTGATATTGAAACCACAGGAGGCTATGCAGCCCGAAACAGAATATGCGAAATCGCCATTATTTTGCATGATGGCGAAAAAGTGGTCAATGAATATCAATCATTAATCAATCCTGAACGTCATATTCCTCCACAATTATCAGCTATTCATGGCATTAATGACCAAATGGTGGCAGAAGCGCCAAAATTCTATGAAGAAGCTAAAACCATTCATGAGTTATTAGAAGGGAATATTTTTGTAGCGCATAGTGTAAACTTCGATTTCTCCTTTGTTAAAGCTGCTTTTCAAGATTTGGGATATGAGTTGAAATTGAAAAAACTCTGCACTGTCCGATTGAGTAGAAAAATTTTCCCTGGATTAAAAAGTTATAGCCTGGGAAATATTTGTGAAAATAGAGGCATCAAAATTAATGATAGACACCGAGCCTTTGGAGATGCCATAGCCACAGCTGAGCTTTTTACCCAATTGGTTCAGTATGATAAAGATGAAATCATCGAAAAATCATTAAAGAAAAATGCTTCTGTCGTTAATATTCCTGAGAATTTAGAAAGATCAGTCTTCGAAGCTTTACCTGAATCACCTGGAGTGTATTATTTCCTCAATCAAAAAAGCCAAATCATCTATGTAGGCAAAGCTAAAAACATTAAAAAAAGGGTCAGTAATCATTTTGGTGGAAGTAAGTTGGAAGTAGCCAAACAAGCTTTTCAAAGTCAGATTCATCATGTAGATTATTATTTAACTGGCAATGAATTGATTGCCCTTTTACATGAATCCCATGAAATCAGGAAGAACTGGCCCAGATATAACCGAGCACAAAAAAACAACAGCCCTGGATACTCCATTTACCTATACGAAGACAGACAAGGTTATAAAAGATTGCAACTAGGCAGAAAACAAACTGGAATGCAAAGTTTGATGCGATTTCCTAATCATGCTTCTGGTTTTAGCTTTTTAAATGAAGTCAGCAAAAAACTAAAAATCTGTCCAAAGTTTGCTGGAATTCAATCTAGTCCTGGAGCATGCTTTGATTATAGCTTAAACCTTTGCGAAGGAGCCTGCGCTGGGGAAGAATCGGTCTCTCAGCACAATGAAAAAATTCAAGCTTTTATCGATCACTGCAAAACCGAAAAAAGTGATTATATCTTAATTGGAGATGGCAGAAACCTTAATGAATATGCATTTGTATTAGTAGAGGAAGGTTTTTATAAAGGCTTTGGTTTTTATACTCAGGAAGATTCTATTGAGCATTGGGATGAATTCAGCAATTACTTAATTCAATATCCTGACCATCCTGAAATTTATAAGATACTGAGAAGTGAACATGCAACTAAGCATTATAAGAAAATTAAGAAGGAGGTATTTTTGAAGAGGACGGAATCGGCTTGAAATACTCTGTATTAAAAAGCTTTAATTTATGCGTCAGACGGTTCCAACCGTCAGACACTAAGCAAGCGGTCTTCGGCTCATGGTCTGACGGGTTGCAATATTATATTTAAAGCACATTTTAAGCCTCTAAAGCAAAACATCATAACAAAGTAATAATCCCGTCTGACCGTATTTAGCCAAAGGATATAAATCTGTGACGGCTATCCTGATATTTATACGGACGGTTGGAACCGTCAGACACAAAGAAAAATATCCTCTCCTTCCAGAAATCCATAGGATTTTAAGCATTAAGTTTATCACTAAGAATTATAAGAGGAGATCTTTTTAATTTCGCTCAGATATAATACGATTATCTTTCTCAGTAGGAAAAAAATCTGTTATGTAAACTGTATTTATTTTAATATTTATGTAGTAAATAATTTTAACATCTGCCCTAGGCGTACGGTTATATAAAATATAACGGTATTTTTGTTTACGATGGGATAACATTATTTCCAGAGCTCCTCTTTCAGGCTGATCTTCAAGACTTTTCACAGTACTCCTTAATTCGTTAGCTATTTCCTCTGCTCTATCTAAAGAATAATGCTCGTAAAAATAATCTAGTAATTCATAAAAATGTTTTTCAGCTGGTATGGTAATAATTACTTTGTATTTACCCTCTTCTGTTCTTTCCAATTTTCAAAATCATTATTGAATTCTTCAAAACTTTTTACCTTTCCTGTAGAAATAGCTATTTCTGAATCCTCAGCTCTGCGGTTTATTTCGTCTTCGCTTAAAATTCCTTTAATGTAGGCTAATACTTTTTCTTGCTGACCTACTTCTAGCTTAAGTAAATAGCTAATAAGTTCTTTTCCTATTGCCTTTTCCATCGCATTCGATTTTTAATGTAAAAGTAAATATAATATTTTAAGGTTTATTGATAGAACAAGTAGAACATAAAGTGAATTCCAATTATTAAAGAATTAATCTTAAGTAATTTAATAATTGAAATATTTTTGTCCGTTTCCCTCATTGGAGAAATTGTAGCTAAAGGATATAAATATCTCTGAAATTTATGCGTCAGACACTAAGCAAGCTGTCTGCGGATCACGGTCTGACGGGTTGCTACATTATATTAAAGCACATTTTAAGCCTCTAAAGCAAAACATCATAACAATGCACTATCCCGTCTGGACGGTTTTATGACAAAAGGACGAGAATGTATGGAGTGGATTTTTTGATCAATGCGTCAGACGGTTGGAACCGTCAGACACAGGAAAAATTAAAGGGGGCTTAAACCTTCTTCATTTTAAACCTCTTCTTCAACTCTTCCATCTCTTCTCTAAAGCGCTTATCCACTTGCATCATGTCATTTACTGACTGTACTGCATGGATAACGGTAGAATGGTCTCTGCCACCAAAGTGGTAGCCTATTGATTTTAGAGAATGGTTGGTGTGTTCCTTGCAGAAATACATCGAAACCTGACGGGCTATCACGATTTCTTTCTTTCTGGTTTTCGCTTTCAAATCATCAATTTTCACTGCGAAGTGTTCTGCAATGGTTTTTTGAATGAAATCTATACCTACTTCTGATTCAATATCATGGACAATATTTTTCAAAGTCTGCTTAGCCAATTCTAAATCAATTTCTTTTCGATTTAAAGAAGCATGAGCAATCAATGAAATCAATACACCTTCTAATTCCCTGATATTGGTGTCAACTGAATAAGCTAAATATTCAATTACATCTTCTGGGATATGAATACCATCACTTTCCATTTTATTTTGGATAATGGCAATTCTGGTTTCCAAATCAGGTTGCTGCAAATCTGCTGTTAATCCCCATTTAAATCGGGAAAGCAATCTGTCTTCCAATCCTTTCAAATCCCTAGGAGGACGGTCAGAAGTCATAATGATTTGCTTACCATTCTGATGTAAATGGTTAAAAATATGGAAAAATATTTCCTGAGTTCTTTCCTTACCACCCAAAAACTGAACATCATCAATGATTAATGCATCGATGTGTAAGTAGTAATTAGAGAAATCCTGAATTTTATTATTTCTTAAGGCATCGATAAATTGGTTGGTAAATTTCTCTGAAGAAACATACAAAACGAATTTACCATTTAAAGTATCTTTTATTTCATTTCCAATGGCTTGCACCAAATGGGTTTTTCCCAATCCAACCCCACCATAAATCATCAATGGATTGAAAGAAGTAATGCCAGGTTTTTTAGCAACAGCATAACCTGCAGATCTAGCTAAACGGTTACAATCTCCTTCAATAAAAGTATCGAAAGTATAATTGGGATTAAGCTGAGAATTTTGCTGACTTAAATCTACCCCGTTTAAAGCAAATGGATTTAGAGGTTCTTCTCTTTGTTGTTCTTTAGGCTTATTGGATTTATTATTATTCGGTAAATTAATGGTAAAAGGCTTATACTTATCATTTCCTTTATCCACTATAACAGAGTATTCCAATCTGCCTTCAGGACCAAGCTCTTGATGAATGACTTTCCGCAAAATATGGACATAATGCTCCTCCAACCACTCATAAAAGAACTGACTCGGCACTTGAATTGTTAACACGTTATTTTCAAGCTTAATAGGATCAATAGGAGAAAACCAAGTATTAAAACTCTGCTCCCCTACTCCCTCCTTTATGGAGTGAAGACAATTATTCCATACTGATTGACAGTCTTTAACCATTCACACTAATACTTGACGGATTGTTTATTATTTGAACCCCTGATTTTGTATCAGGGCTGACAAAAATGATAAAAAAATAGGGAAGAAAAAAATGCAATTTTACTTGACAAGCCGTTAAATACAATTCAGTCAATTTATGTTTATAAAACAGCTGAAAATTCTTTAAAAAATTACATTTTATTATTTAAAGTCTTTTCCCTCAATTGTTTAAATCTATGCAATATGGCAAGAATTGCGATAACATTTGCCATTTATAAATTTAACATTTAAGTATAGCAGGAAATGTATTAACTTTAAACATTGAAACTACAATATTGGAAATGAGCGAAACTAAATTATTTGAAGATTTTGAAAAAAGTTCTGCCATAGATTGGAAGAATCAAATCATAAAGGAATTAAAGGACAAGCCCTTTGAAAACCTGGTCAGCAAAACGCCTGAAGGAATTTCGATTCAGCCTTTTTATCATAAAGATACAGCCGAACATTCAGAAATGAATATCCAAAACCCAATACAAAAGATGAATGAGGCTTTACCTCCTCGCTATTGGGCAAACCAAGCCAAAGTGGTGGTGAGTGATGAAAAAGAAGCCAATCAAGCTGCTTTGGAAGCTTTAAACGGTGGTGCTGAAGGCATTATTTTTGTAATTGATAAGGCAGATATAAACCTGGAGACACTATTAAATGATATTCAGCCTGAATACTGCATGATTTCATTTGAATCCAGCGAACCTTTTTATTCTTTAATATCACAATATTTAAATTTTATTAGTGCGCACGATATCGATAGCCATAAAATAAGCGGCTTTTATCATTGCGATATAATTGAATGCAGGGATGCAGGAATTACCGGAATCAATGAAAATGATTTTGAAAGTATAGCTGAATTAATCCGACATGCAGATGATTACCCTGATTTCAAACCTTTATGCATCAGCAGCAATTTATTTCATAATTCAGGGGCGAATATCACGAATGAATCAGGTTTGTTGCTTTCAAAAGCAGTTGAGCTTTTTGATAAATTGACCGATTTAAAACTGGAGCTTAACCAAATCCTGAAATCCACTGTTTTTTCACTTGCAGTAGGCAGTCATTTCTTTTTTGAAATTGCTAAACTTAAAGCTTTAAAATTCAACCTTCTTAAAATTGCTGAAGCTTACGACAGTAAAGTAATTCCAGATGATCTATTTATTCATTGTAATACTAGCTTCAGAACTAAATCTGCACTTGATTTCAATGTTAATCTTTTGCGTAATACCAATGAAGCCATGGCTGCTGTTTTAGGCGGATGCAATAGCTTATGGGTTCAACCACATGATGAAGCTGCAGGCAAACCAGCAAGTAAAACCTTCAAAAGAATTGCTTTAAATGTTTCCAATATACTAAAAGAAGAATCTCACTTAGATAAGGTGGTTGACCCAACCAAGGGCAGCTACTACATTGAAAACATCATACATGAGATTTCAACTTCTGCCTGGAGAATATTTACTGAATTTGAAGAAGACGGTTCTTATAATCACCATTATGAAAACGGGAATGTCCACCAAATAATTGATACCGATGCCGGCAAAGCCGAGCAAAATTTATGGGCTAGAAAAGACTTAATGATAGGCGCCAATACATATCAACTGATAGGTGAGAAAATCAGTGCTTATTTGGATACGGAAGAAAGCGGAAAAAGCCTGGAAGCCAAAAGACTGACTGCCACTATTGAACATATGCGATATAGAGTGGAGAAATTGGTAGAGGAAAAAGGTGAAAAAGCCAGACCAATGGCTCAAATCATTTTATTAGGAACTGACCCTGTTAGCAAAGCCAAATCAGATTTTGCCTACAGCTTTTTAGGAATAGCAGGAATTGGTATTTCCTCTGAGGAATTTACAGATAAGTTGGAGGAAAATATTAAACTAGATGTGAATGCAGCCATAACTGTTTTATGTTATGCCGAAACTCCTGAAAATTTAGAAGAGTATATTGCTAAACATAAGGGAATTCTATTGATAGCCGGACAAGAACCAAATGAAGAGGAATTGCAAAAAGTTGGCTTATATGGATGTATCAACCGAAAAGTTGATACCAAAAGATTTTTAGACCGATTATTAAAAGACTTAGGAATAGAGTTACTGTGAAATGAGCATAAATTTCATTCATCTAAACTTACTAACCTAAGATGAATGAAATTTGTAGCGAATTCCATCCCGATGAATACGGGACAAGTTGTGACCTTTGAAAATAAACTAATACACATGAAACCTGATTTTTCAAAAATTAAAAATATAGATTTAAATAAAGCGGATAGCAAGGCTAACTCAAGACCAGAGTGGAAAACTTCGGAAAGCATAGTGGTTCCACCTGTAATTGATGCCTCCACTATTGAAGGGGCTGAACATATCGGTTTTATTGCAGGAAAAGCTCCTTATTTGAGAGGTCCTTACAGCACCATGTATGTGCAAAGACCTTGGACTATTCGACAGTATGCAGGTTTTTCCACGGCTGAGGAATCCAATGCATTTTATAGAAAAAATTTGGCAGCAGGACAAAAGGGATTATCTGTTGCATTTGATTTAGCCACGCACAGAGGTTATGATTCTGACCATCCAAGAGTTGAAGGAGATGTGGGTAAAGCAGGAGTTGCTATTGATAGCATTTTGGATATGAAATTGCTATTCGATCAAATTCCTTTGGATAAAATGTCTGTTTCCATGACCATGAACGGTGCGGTAATTCCCATCATGGCATTTTATATAGTGGCTGCCGAAGAACAGGGCGTAAAACCTGAGCAATTATCAGGCACTATCCAAAATGATATTTTGAAGGAGTTTATGGTGAGGAATACTTATATCTACCCTCCTGCCCCTTCTGTTCGAATTATCTCGGATATTTTCGAATATAGCAGTAAAAATATGCCGAAATTTAATTCCATCAGCATCAGTGGTTATCATATGCATGAAGCAGGTGCCACAGCAGATTTGGAGTTAGCATATACTTTGGCAGATGGATTGGAATATATCAGGGCTGGATTAAAGTCTGGCTTGACCATTGATAAGTTTGCTCCTCGCCTATCCTTTTTCTGGGCAATTGGCATGAATCATTTTATGGAAATTGCCAAAATGAGAGCTGGAAGATTGCTTTGGGCTAAAATTGTCAAACAATTCAATCCTGAAAACCCAAAATCTTTGGCCCTTAGAACACACAGTCAAACTTCAGGTTATAGCTTAACGGAGCAAGATCCATATAACAATGTTGCTAGAACTTATATTGAAGCAAAAGCAGCAGTCTTAGGACATACTCAATCTTTGCATACCAATGCTTTGGATGAAGCCATTGCCTTACCTACAGATTTCTCGGCTAGAATAGCACGAAATACCCAATTATTCCTGCAAAATGAAACTCAAATCACCAAGACGGTTGACCCTTGGGGAGGTTCCTATTATGTGGAATTTTTGACAGACCAGCTGGTGAAAAAAGCTTGGAAATTGATTGAGGAAGTAGAAGAAATGGGCGGAATGACCAAAGCCATTGAATCTGGACTTCCAAAAATGAGAATTGAAGAAGCTTCCGCCAGAAAACAAGCCGGAATCGATTCAGGAAGAGAAGTCATAGTGGGCATTAACCGTTATCAGACGGATGAAGAGAGTGATATTGAATTGCGTGAGGTAGATAATACTGCCGTTTTAAAATCCCAGGTGAAGCGACTTGAAAAGTTGAAAGCTGATAGAAATGAAGCTGAAACTCAAACAGCTTTAGATAATTTGGCAGAATGTGCCAAATCAGGAAAAGGCAATTTATTGGAATTTGCTGTGGAAGCAGCCCGAAAAAGAGCTACATTAGGTGAAATCTCAGATGCCATGGAAAAATCATTTGGAAGACATAAAGCAACTATTCGCTCCATTCAGGGAGTTTATTCTGGTGAAGCAGGAAATAGTGATGACTTTAAAAAAGCCCAAAAATTAGCCAACGATTTTGCGGAATTAGAAGGTAGAAGACCAAGAATTCTAATTGCCAAAATGGGACAAGATGGTCATGATAGAGGTGCTAAAGTGATTGCTACCAGCTTTGCGGATTTAGGCTTTGATGTGGACATTGGACCACTATTCCAGACTCCTGAAGAATCTGCTATGCAAGCAGCTGAAAATGATGTGCACATTGTCGGTGCCTCAAGTTTAGCAGCTGGACACAAAATGCTAATTCCTAAATTAATCAATGAACTCAAAAGAATTGGCAGAGAAGACATTATGGTGATTGCAGGTGGCGTAATTCCACCTAAAGACTATGATTTCTTATATGAAGCTGGAGTAAATGCGGTTTTTGGACCTGGAACGAATATAGCTAAAGCGGCAACTCAAATTTTGGAGAAGTTAATGAGGGAGGATGAGGAAATACATTAAGATAGAAAAAACAATCTTATTAGATAAATAACAGCATTAGGAATTATATAAAATATGATTTCGTTATATTTATATTAATCAATATTATAGTTATGATAAATATCGAATATCCAGAATCACTTGCTAACATCTTAAAATTAAGCGATTTAGAATTTAAATCTGAAATAAAAACCAGTTCATTGGTCAAACTTTTTGAAACGGGAAAGGTGTCATCTGGTATAGCTGCAAAGGTATTAGGCATATCACGTGTAGATTTTTTAGAATTACTTGCAAAATATAATGTATCTATGCTGGGTAACTTAAGCCCAAATGATTTACCTGAAGAAATAGAAAATGCTTAAAGTTGTTTTATATATTAAACTATCAAAACAACAAATCTTGATACAAGTATAAGTAAATCAAAAAAAATCGAATTCACTAAAACTAAATATATGAAACACCTAAAACTAATATTTTCCATTATTGCTATGGCAATAATTGTTGCCTGTGGAGGTAATACAGAGGAAAATAAAAATGAGACAGAAGCAAAAACTCAAACTTCTGATTCAACTGAAATTGCTAGAGACAGCTTACTTTCCACTTTAAATTTACCAGAAGGTTTTGAAATCTCAATCTATGCTGAAGTGGAAAATGCTCGCTCGATGGCTTTATCTGAAAGCGGAACTTTATTTGTCGGGAACAGAACTGAAGATAAAGTTTATGCTGTTCAAGATACGGATGGGGACGGTAAATCAGACAAAAAATACATTTTAGCTGAAGGTTTAACTTTACCAAATGGTGTAGCTTTTAAAGATGGTGACCTATATGTTGCTGAAGTTAACCGTATCCTGAAATTTTCAGATATTGAAAATAATTTAGAGAATCCAGAGTATGAGGTGATTTATGATGAATACCCTACAGATAGGTCGCACGGATGGAAATATATAGCTTTTGGTCCTGATGGAAAATTATATGTACCAGTTGGTGCACCTTGTAATATTTGTAACAATCCTGATAAGCCCATTTATGCAAGTATTACCCGCATGAATCCTGATGGAACAGATATGGAAATTTATGCTGAAGGAATCAGAAATACTGTAGGCTTCACTTGGCATCCAGAAACGCAGGATTTATACTTCACGGATAATGGAAGAGATATGATGGGCGATGATATCCCTCCTTGTGAGCTGAATGTAGCTACTGAAAAAGGACAGCATTTTGGATATCCATTTTGCCATGGTGGAACTATTCAAGACCCTGAATTTGGTGATAAGAGAGATTGTGAGGAATTTAAAAAGCCTTATAGAAATCTTGGTCCACACGTAGCACCTTTAGGAATTAAGTTTTATACGGCTGATTTATTCCCAGCAAAGTATAAAAACCAAATCTTTATTGCTGAGCATGGCAGCTGGAATCGTTCTAAAAAAATTGGGTATAGAATACAAATGGTGAGCAATACAATTGATGGAGAGCCTTCTTATGAAACATTTATAAATGGTTGGTTAAACCACGAAGAGCAAGAAGCTTGGGGGAGACCAGTAGATGTATTATTAAATGATAAAGGCGAAATGCTAATCTCTGATGATTTAGCTGGATTGATTTATAAGGTGAGTTATAAAGGATAGAATTTTTATTCTAAAAGAATTGAAAAAGGTTGAGTTTTGAATAGCTCAACCTTTTTTGTGTTTTTATTTGATCGATTTATAAATATAATATCTCTAGAGGCAATGTTTTTTTCTTCCATTTTCTAATTGGTCTTTTTGCTACTATATAATAATATAAAAAACTATGGTAGCTAATTACTTAATTGATAGCCTCGGTCGGTGGCTCACCGACCGAAAGCAGAAAAGTTAGCTACTTTTGAGAGGTGGTCGGTGTGCCACCGACCATGGAATCAGTGTTGTTTTCTGCTTAACTATTCATCTTTCTTATAATATTCCGTTTTCTTTCCGTCAGTTATTAAAATAAGTTTTTTCTCATTCAGATATTTTAATTCTGAAATCCAATTTCCATATAGATATGTGTATTTAAGATTAAATCCGTTTTCATTTCTGACAATTTCTACAAAGGAATGATTGTCCTCAATAATTACTTCTTCTCCATTTTCAGTTGGTATATAATCCTCGAAATTTCCCTTCCCTTCTTCAAACCAATAGTGATGAACAGTTTTAGAATCCGAGTTTTTTATTTTCCATTTTCCACTTAAATAAGTTTTCACTTCTTTCTCAGATTTACAACATTTTAAATGCTGCCCAAATCCAATCAGTGGTGAAAAAGTAAATATTAAAATCAGAGCTTTTATCATATTTTATGTTATTGGCTTATAACTTCAATACAAAACCCTTAATCATTCGGTGGTGTAATCATAATATGCGCCCTGTGCGTTCCTGGATCCATAATCCATGCTCCTCCAGGCACTAAAGGTCTGATTGGCAAGCCAGTTGACTCTGCTGTGGCAAACGGAATATAAACCACATATCTCAAATTAGCATTTTCAACTTTTCCGGTTTCAGGATTATATTTTCCTTCTTTACCGGATAAGACATGAAGAGTAGTTGGATTTTCAGGCATTTTCAATTTACCAGATTTTGCTTCCTTCTCTCTTATTTCAAATATAGCATCAGGTCTTTTGCCTTCTGCTCTCAGTTCATCTCCCCTTTTCATGAAAGGATGTAAATCTTTATGATAACAGGCAACGCTAAAGCCTTCTTTATTAGGGTCATCTGCTATGCAGATTTGCTCATTTGTACCTTCTCGCAAAAGAACCTTATTGCCATCTTCATCAAAACCATAAACAGTGGCTCCCTCCTGTTTTTCTGGTGGTGCGGCTTGAACAGCGGCTGCAATTTGTCCTTCTTTATCAGGAATTTGCGCCTGACATGAAAATAGGCTGAAAATAAAAATCGGGATTAGAAAAAGTGGTTTCATAAGTGAAAATCAGTTTTATAATTCATAAAAATTATTCTCAAGTTAAGAATTTCTATTGAAAGTCATCAATGAACTTTGTCCAATAAAATATTTAGCTTGAAAGTAAATGTTTTGGCTTGAAATATAGAATTAGTTATTATTGCAAAAGCATATCTATTCCCAGTATTTATAAATGAGAATCCTTTTAATTCTATTTTTATTTTTTAGTTGCCATTTCATTTTCTCTCAAGATTACGAATTAGTAGGTTTAATTGACAATAAAATTGTAACCATAGATCAAACCAATGGGGAAACCAGCCTTTTATTAGAAATAGAAAATATACCTAATGGTAATGTTTTGAGAGATTTAGTTTATCAAGAATCTAAAAAAGAATTTTACACCATTGTAAATCCTACTGACAATCCTTATTTGGCTAAAATTTCACTTTCAGGTAAATTGGACACATTAAAGACTTTAGAACCTGAGTTTGCAACAATTTATACTGTTGAAGCTATTAGTCTTTACAATGAAGAAATTTACTTTTCCGCTAGTTTAAATGGTGGTCCTGATGAAAACGATCCTTATGCTGAAAGCTTATTGAAAATCAATGTAGAAAATGAAATAGAATTTTTAACTGAAATAAATACTGAAAAACCATTTCCAGATATTGATGTGTTGAATGTTACTGAAGATAGAATATTTATATTTGATGGGGCTCCTCCAGGCCAAAATTTCCTAGCATTTTATGAGCTAGAAATCGACAATATAAAGAAGGAATCTTATCCTAAGAATATCTATAATTCAACCTATATTCCCATTGCTGATTTTAGTTACTTTAACGAAAAACTCTTTTTTGTAGTAAACAGAAGTTTGTACCAATTTAACACTTCAATTCAAAAAGTTTCCGATATAAATGTCGAAGGATTTGATTCAAACATAAATTTCAATGGTTTGACTCAATACCCTTCATGCCCTTTACCATCAGCAGATCTAGAAAAAGAAATTAAGGTTTGTAATCAAGATTTTATAATTCTTGATGTAGAAAACCCAAACGCTAGCTATTTGTGGTCAGACGGCTCTACAAATTCCACTCTTACTGTAACTGAAAGTGGAGAATATGAAGTTGAAATCACTAACTCTTGTGGTAGTAGAAAATTTAATACTGAAGTTAACTTTGGTGAAGAACCTAATATAGAATGGGAAGAGGAAATTCAGCTTTGTAATATTAATTCATATAAAATAAATGCAGAATTTTCAAATTCCAGATATTTGTGGTCAGATGGTTCTACAAATCCAAGTTTAACCGTAAATAAGAGTGGTAAATATGAAGTAAATGTAACTAATAGTTGTGGCAGTAAAAAATACTCCACTATAATCAATTTTCAATTTTCACCATCTGATGTAAAAATAGAGGCTGAACCTGTTTCATGTGATTCTTATACACTCTCATTAAATAGATATCAAAAAGGAATTAAGTATACTTGGCAAGATACTGTTGAAGATACTGTATATTTTGCAAAAAAAACAGACTGGTACAAATTAAAAGCTAGTAATGATTGTGGTACAAAAACAGATTCTGTTTATGTTGAAATTCCAAAATTATCAAATATTATAATTCCAAATATCATCACTCCAAATAATGACCAAAAGAATGATAAATTTGAAATTGATGAACGATTACAGAATGCCTCAATCTCAATTTTTAATCGATATGGTAGGTTAGTTTATCAAAATCCAAGATATTTGAACGACTGGGATTCTGAAAATTTAAATTCTGGCCACTACTTTTACCAAATCACTTTGGACTGCGGTGATATTTACAAAGGCTGGGTAGAAGTAAGAAAATAAAATTAACCCATATTTTTAATTTAAAATCTACAAACCATGAATTTCAAAAAGCTAATTCCTCACTTAATAGCCATTGTAATTTTCATAATTCTAAATATGGTCATGTATTGGCCATTATTTATGGAAAATAAAACCCTCAATCAAAATGATGTGGTTCAGGGAAAAAGTGCTAATCAGGAATTAATTGATTATAGAGAAAAAACCGGTGAAGAAGGTTTATGGACAAATAGTATGTTCAGTGGTATGCCTTCATACTTAATTAATATAAGATGGTCTGGTGAACTTGTCAAATACATTCCTTTATTTATTGAAAGCATAATACCTACACCTGCAAGTCATACATTTATGGCAATGATTGCATTTTATATTTTACTGTTGGTTTTTAAGGTGAATCCTTATTTAGCAATAGGTGGTGGCTTAGTCTATGGTTTAAACTCATTTTTTCTTATTAGTGTAGAAGCCGGACATATTTGGAAAGTTGCAGCTATTAGTTGGATGCCTTTGGTTTTAGCAGGGATTGTATTGGCTTTCCAAAAAAAATACACACTGGGTTTTATCATCACTGCCTTGGCAATGGCCCTAGAAATAAGATCCAATCATTATCAAATAACTTATTATTTGCTTTTGGTAGTCCTTACTTATGGTGTTTTCCAGTTGATACAAGCTATTAGGAACAAAACGATTCCTGAATTTGCAAAAACAATTGGAGTGCTGGCATTAGCTGTTATACTTGGAATAGGTGCAAATTTTGGTAAAATATGGACTACCTATGAATATGGTCAATATTCAATTAGAGGAAAAGCAGAATTAAGCTCAAATACCGAATCTTCAGGTGGATTGGATAGAAGTTATGCATTTGCATGGAGTAACGGAATAACGGAACCTTTTACTTTTTTAATTCCTAATTTTTACGGTGGTGCCAGTCAGGAAGAAGTATCTATGGATTCTGAACTAGGTAAAGGTCTACAATCTAGGGGTGCAGGTTCTGGTCAAATTAGATCATTTGTGAAAAGTGTCCCCACCTATTGGGGAGACCAACCATTTACTAGCGGACCTTATTATATGGGTGCTGTAGTAATATTCCTGTTTATCTTGGGAATTATTTTTGTCAAAGGACCGATTAAATGGTGGTTGGTATCTGCATCTGCTTTAGGAATTGTACTCTCATGGGGTAATAATTTTGAAATTTTCAATTATTTCATGTTTGACTACTTCCCTGGCTATAATAAATTCAGAGCCGTATCCATGACAGTGGCCATGCCTTTTTTGTGTATGCCTCTGCTAGGTTTTTTAGGTGTAAAAGAAATGGTTTCTGCCAATTGGCCAGCAGTTAAAAAACAATTTTTAACTGCTTTAGGAATTTCAGCTGGTTTATGCCTTTTATTTGTATTGGCTTCCTTTATGATGAGTTTCCGTGGATCAGTTGATGCTCAATTTGGTGATCAACCTTGGCTGATCGATTTAATTAAAGAACAAAGAGCTTCAATGTTCCGGACAGATGCATTTCGCTCCTTTTTCTTCATTATTGCCGCTGGCGGTATTCTTTATTTTTGGAAAGAAAATAAAATAAAAGAAAGTTTAGCTGTAGGATTAATAGTTGCCGTAATTGTCATTGACTTAGTGCCCGTTTCTAAAAGATATTTAAACGATGAAAACTTTGTCCGAAAAAACAGAGGTGAATTAATCACAAAAAGTGAAGCAGATAAAAGAATATTACAAGATGACGGTCATTACAGGGTATTAAATCTAAACAATCCATTTAATGAGGCCCACACTTCCTATTATCATTCTTCTATAGGAGGCTACCATGGTGCTAAAATGAGACGTTACCAAGATTTAATTGATTATCATTTAAAGCCTGAAATGACTGATTTAATTGAAAATTTACGTGCCGGTAATACTGATTTTTCAAATTTCAATGTCATCAATATGTTAAATCCAAAATATTTCAAATTTGGTGAACAGGCAGGACAAGTAATTTCAAATCAAGATGCAAATGGCAATGCTTGGTTTGTAGAAAATGTGAAAAAAGTTTCCAGTCCAGATGATGAGATTGCTACATTAGAAAATATAGATACTAAGAACGAAGTTGTTATTAATACCGACAATTTTAATTTATCTCAAGAAAATTATTCAAGTGGTTCTATCGAGCTAACCTCATATAAACCTAATGAGTTAGTGTACAAAAGCAATAATAATTCGGATGGCTTAGCTGTTTTTTCTGAAATTTACTATCCTAAAGGATGGAAGGCTTTTATAGATGGACAGGAGACTGAAATATTGCAAGTTAATTATGTACTTAGGGCTTTAAATGTTCCAGCTGGTGAACATGAAATTGTATTTAAATTTGAGCCAAAAGCTTACCATGTGGGTAATAAAGTAATGTGGGTTAGTTCCTTTCTATTATTTATTTCCTTTATTGTAGGGTCAATAATTCAGTTTAGAAAACGTTCATGAAGAGAGTTCTGATCATTTCATATTACTGGCCCCCAGCGGGAGGAATAAGTGTGTTAAGATCATTGAAGATCGCAAAATATCTTAGACAATTCGGTTGGGAGCCAGTGATATATACTGCTGAAAACGCTGATTATCCTTATTTAGACAATGGAGGATTTAAGGATATTCCTGAAGGTATTGAAATTATTAAGCATCCAATAATTGAACCTTTCAAGCTTTTCAAGTTCTTAACGGGTAGAAAGAAAGAAGATGCTTTAAATTCAATTGTTCAAGTGAGGACTAAGAAAAAGAACTTCTTAGACACATTTGGAATATGGTTGAGAGGAAATTTCTTCATTCCAGACGCAAGAAGTCTATGGATAAAGCCCTCAGTCAAAAAACTAAAAAAATACTTAAAGGAAAATCCTGTAGATGCTATTTTTTCAGATGGACCACCCCATACCAATACTAGAATTGCTTATTTCTTAGCAAAAAGATTAAACATTCCATGGTTAGCTGATTTTCAAGATCCTTGGACGCAAGCGGACTATTACAAGATGATGCTTATAACTCCCCTGGCACATAAAATACATTCTAACATGGAGCAAAAGGTGTTCAAACAAGCTGACAAAATTACCATTGCCAGTCCAACTTGGAAAAAGGATTTGGAATCTATAGGTGCTCGAAATGTTGATGTCATTTACTATGGTTATGATGAAGATGATTTTAAAAGTTTAATCAAAAAAAAGGATAAAAACACCTTTGATATAACGCATATTGGACTTTTAGGAATTGATCGCTATCCAGAAAACCTTATGGAATGCCTAGGAAATATAGATACTAGCAAAAAGATTCGGATACATTTAGCAGGACAAGTTGACCAACAAGTTAAAGAATATATCCAAAGTACAGATAAAATTGAGGTCATTTATTACGGCATGATCGGCCGAAATAAAGCATTACAACTTGGAATGAATTCCGATCTTTTACTTTTACCTTTAAATAAAGCCGAAAATGCTAAAGGAAGGCTTCCAGGAAAAATATATGAATATTTTAGAATGAAGAATCCTATTCTAGCTTTAGGAGATACAGATGGTGATGCTTCTCATTTAATCAAAGAATGTAAGCTGGGAGATTGTATTGAATATAAAGATAAAGCTGAGCTCCAAAAGTTCTTAAAGGAAGTCATTACTAAGACTACTGAAATAAATCCGAATGATGAAAAGATACGGTCTTTTTCCAATGAAAATCAAACCAAAAAAATTGCTAAATACTTAGATGAAATCATCTGAAAATAGTCCATCTGAAAAAATTAATGTTTTCTGCTTTTTAGATAATGCTTTAGGCAGGGATACTGAGATTGTATTGCCTGTTTGTTATGCTCTAGAAAAATATCATAACTGCCAGATTTCATATTTCTTCATTTGGGATATTTATGAGATAAAAAAGCAAGTCCCCGATATGGTTTTATTACCTAATACAAGAGGACATCACATGTATGTTGAAATTGCAGAATACGCCTATAAAAATGACATTAAAGTTCTAGCTCTTGAATCAGAAGGTAATTTTAAAACTGATGGCACATTTAACTATTGGGGGTATAACCTTAAGAAAAAAGTTTACCAAGAATGGGTTACATCTTGGTCTGAACGAACCAAACAATATCTTGAGAAAATAATTGATTCCGAAAAAGAAAAAGTGGTCTTAACTGGTGGTACCGGATTTGATAAATACCAAATATTAGAGAGTAAAGATAGAAAAACTATATTAACAAAATATAATAAGGAGAACTTCAAAAAAGTAATTGGATATGCCGGTTGGTCTTTTGGTAAATTATATGGCTCCCATAAAAACATCTCATTTAAATTAGTTTACCCTGAAGACAAAGAAAAAAAATATAAGTGGGTTGAATACCATAGAATATTTGTAAGGGATATTCTCAAAACGGCCATAGAAAATAATCCCGATATTCTATTCATTTTGAAAAAACATCCTAAAGAAACATTTGAATCAGATATTAAGGAAGGGTTAAATGAAATGAATGAATTAGCTCATTATGAAAATGTGTTATACCTACGCAAAGAAGAAGACGTAATGGATTTAATTAATATATCTGATATTTGGATGGGATTTAAAACCACTACAGCTCTAGAAGCATGGATACTCGGGAAGCCTACTATTCTTATAAATGATGGTCATAAATACTCGATAGATAACCTTTTCAAAGGTTCTGTTATAGCAAATAAATCCTCAACATTACAGGAATATATTAAGGAATACTATACAACTCATAAAATCAGGAAATTTAATGAGCCTGAAATAAAAAGTACAAGAAATCAAATTATTGGAGATTCAATTGGATTTGCAGACGGCTTAAATCACATGAGAGCAACTGATTATTTTGCAAAAAGCTTAACAAAAAGAAAAGTAAATTATAAGCCAAAATTAAGTTTGAGACACTTAAGATTATATTACCTTATGCATTTAGGTAAATATTTCTATCAAAAGAATATATTTAAGGTTTTACCCTACTTCAATAAAACCATTTACGTATTCGAAAACAGGAATTTACCAGGTTTTCATGCTTTTAAGAAAAAGTATTATAAATCCTTAGAGGTATTTCATACAGAAAATGATGTTCACCAATTCTGATTCTATTTTAATCATTCACATCTCTTTTCGCAAAATAAACCTTCGCTGCTTTCATAACCTTAGGTGCCAATATAAAGGCTGATATCATAGTCGGAAATGCCATTAAAGCATACATCCCATCTATTAAACCTATAACTGCTCCCAATGAAGCAATAGATCCCCAAATCACCATTCCTATATAAAAATACTGATACCATCTAATATACTGTGCTCCAAATAAATAGGCGAAGCATTTTCCACCGTAATAGGAATAACTGAAAAGGGAGGTGATTGCGAAAATAATGAGTGCTAAAACAAGAAGATATCTACCACCCCATAAAGAATCATCAAACGCTTTAATAGTTAAAGTTACCCCACTAATTCCTTCTGTATGATCCTGCCATATTCCTGTAATCAAAATAGCTAGTGCCGTCATAGTACAAACGATAAGGGTGTCTATTGCAGGCCCTATCATGGCAACCAAACCCTCACGAACTGGCTCATTCGTTTTGGCAGCTCCATGTGCCATTGGAGCAGTTCCTATCCCTGCTTCATTGGAGAAAGCAGCTCTTCTTGCCCCAGCAACCACTATAGCTCCAACTGCTCCTCCCAAAACTGAATTAGCTGTAAAAGCATCCACAAAAATAAGTTTTAAATATTGCGGTACTAATTCATAATTCAATACCAAAATGGCAATTACAGCTACTACATAAATACCTACCATTAAAGGAACCATTCGTCCTGCTACAGTTCCAATTCTTTTAATACCACCCAAAATCACCATAGCCACAATAATAGCTAAGATGAATCCAATGGTTAATTTAATACCAAAAGTAAGTTCAATTCCCAAAGGCAATAAAAGACCCTCCCCTATTGCTGCTGTTAATTGATTGGACTGAAAACTTGGGATAGTTCCAAACATACCTGCCACACAAAACAATATAGCCAAAGGTTGCCATTTTTTGCCTAAGCCTTCCCTAATTACGTACATTGGACCACCTTGTAAATGTCCCAGTGAATCTTTCCCTCTGTACATTACGGCTAAAGTACAAGTGAAAAATTTAGTAGCCATTCCAACGAAAGCACTTACCCACATCCAAAATATTGCTCCAGGCCCACCCATGGTAATGGCTACTGCCACACCACTTATGTTTCCCATCCCGACTGTTGCTGCTAATGCCGTAGAGAGCGCTTGGTAATGGTTGATATCACCTTCACTTTGATCTTTATCATATTTCCCTCTCAGAATTTGAATCGCATGTTTTAAATAGCGAAAAGGAAGAAATCGGGAATACAATAGGAAAAATAGCCCTCCTCCCATCAACAATAATAAAAGTGGCGTACCCCACATCGCATTACCAAAACCTACTAAAATTTCTTTTAAAGACATTATTATTTAAATATATGAATCGCTAAAGTACTAAAGAATTGATTATTTGGAATAAGACTTAAGCATTAAATGTCAGAGAAATTAGAAGCATTTTCCGAAAACAAATGAAAATGCTTCTATACCTCTAAAGCAAATTCAATTTAATCCCTCCATTAATCACAAAACCATCAACGGGAGCGTAGATATCTCTAAACTGTGGATTTTCTATATTTCCTCTATACACAGTATCAAAAGCCGTTTGCCTGGTGTCTGTAAAATTCTCAAAGTTTAGAAATACAGAAAACATTTTGCTGAATCTCTTTTCAGACATTAGACCGAAAATCCAGTAGGATTGCCCCATTTCACCATCATTAAGCCTTTGTGGACTGAAATAATATGCTTCTAATCCCAACCAGAAATTCCCATGCTTTTCGTACATCAACACATTGTTTAATCGGTGTTTTGCTACCAATGGCATCTGGTCAGTGGAATTATTTACAGTTTCATTCACATCTGCAAAAGTATAGCCTGTGAAAAGTTTAAAATCTTCATAACCCCATTTCAAGTTTAATTCTATTCCTTTAGAATCGACATACCCAGCCGACTGAATAAATTCAAATTGATTTTGAACTGGAACCAAATTCAATGGATTCTCAATTTGGGTATAGAAAAACAGAGCATTTGATGTCAATGATAATTTTTCTGTAAAGCTATAGCTATAATTTATATCAAAATTAGCTCCATAAGAACGCTCTGCTGATAATTCAGACCTATTCAAGGGTCTCACACTTTGAAATTGTAGAGTCTCAGCTTCTTCAGAAAATACGGTTGGCGTTTTATATCCTAAGCCTCCTCCCATTCGAAATGTAAGACTGTTTGTTGGTGTGTACATAAGCGATAATCTAGGCAAAGGGAAAAAACCATATTGATTATTATAATCTAATCTTAAACCACTCTCAACTGCAATATTTTTAGTGAAATCATAAGTGTTTTGCAAAAATACACCAGTTGTATATTCCTGAAAACTATGGTTAAATGCCATACTATCCAGGCTTTGATCAAAATTATCCGTCCACAAATTTAATCCTCCAATCCATTCGGAATTATCTTTAACAAAATTGAAGTTCAGTTCACTAAATGAAGAAAACTGCAGTCCTGAAAAATTATAATCTGGAATTTCTATTCTTCTATCAAAATAACTGAAACTATTTTTAAAAGAGGCTTTAAAATTATCTTCAAAAGAATGATCAACAATAACTTGGCTTGAAACCCGATCTGTTTCATTTAACTCAAAATATGGATTATTGACATCCTCTCCATTAATATAATCAATGTTACCACCCAGACGCTCCTCTTTCACCATATTTAAACCAATTTCAATTTTAGTTTCCTCTCTAGGGTAAATAAAAAGTTTAGGGTTAAGCGTAAAACGATCAAATTCCGGTATTGCGGTTAATCCTATACCTGCTGGGTCATAGGCAGTTCCTTTATTATAGGAAGCAAAAATAGTGGTTCCTATTTTCTCATTTCTATTGGCATAAAAACTACTAACATCCAATCCTAAGGCTGATGTCCCATTAAACATCATACTTAACTCAGGTTCACTTTTAGGGTCTTTGGATATCAAGTTAACCAATCCAGCTATGGCACCTCCACCATACAATGTTGAGTTGGCACCTTTAATGACCTCTACTTGTTTTAAATCTAAGGGTGCAATTTGCATTAAACTCAAGCTACCCGAATAACCAGAAAAAAGTGGCAATCCATCACGCAATAGCTGAGTATATTTCCCATCTAAACCTTGAATTCGAATACTGGAATTATAACTAGTGGCAGAAGTTTGCTGTGTTCTTATACCGGTACTTTCATTTAACAACATTCGGATATCGCCCGGCTTCATATTTCCTTTTTCTGTTAATTCCTCACCCGCAATAAATTCAACTCGAGTGGGAATATTGTCAATAGTTCTGCTTGACCTAGTGGAACTTATGGTCACCTCTTCCATCTCGTCATGTTTTGGGTGAAGTTTATAAGTCATAACATCTGTTTGTTCCTTGGCAGGGAAAACCAATTCAAATGACAAAATTTCATAGCCTACATAGCTAATTTTAAATTGATGTTTCCCTTCAGGAATATCGGTTATGACCGCTTTTCCAGTGGTATCGGTCACAGCTCCAATCCCTAATTTTTTGTTATGAATAGTGGCTCCTATTAATGGTTCTTCGCTTTCTTCGTCCAAAACTAAAGCGGTAAATTGGTATTGAGCTTGTAGATCAATGCTACTGACAATCATTAGCAAAGCACAAGCAAAAAATATTTTATTAAGCATAATAAATACAGATTAAAATAAAAGAATTAATTGAATCATATTACTTAAAAGTAAAATGTGTTTGAATTCTATTTATGATAGTTGCATCGGAGGCTTTAGAAGTTTGAAATGTGGTTCCTTTTTGCGGTATTTCTCAAAAAAAGGAGTAAATGTAAATCGAGGTTCTAAATTGGTGTTTTGAAAAACTAAAGGAGTATCTACTATTATATTACCAGTGCAATTTCCACACTCAAAAAAGGGGGAACAAGGAAAATCTTCTTTATGGTCTTTGGATTTCTCACTTTCGCATTCAGTCAATTGATCTCCAATGCAAAATTGCTCCTCTTCACAGCAATATGCAAGTGAACTATATAAAACAATATTCATTAGAAATATTAAACTGAACCGTTTCAAATCACGCCCATTTATTAAGTTTTTGAAATAATTTAAAACAAACTAAACTAATTATAATGGTAAAACCATGAATAAAAAATATAAACAATTTAGTTACAAAAATTTTACTTAATTATTTATGAAATATGAGATGTATTCAAATACAACATTAATAAAATAAATTATTGGATTTCAATCTCCTTCCCACACTTTTTATAATTTTGCCTCATGGCAAAACAATCAATCTCTCAAAGCAATCTAATTAATCCGCTGCAGCAATATCTTGAAAAAATAGACCTCCGAACTGATTTTTTAAGAGTAGATATTGACTTTAAAAAACTCTATGATCAATACAATTCATATTTCGATGAATTGGCAGAAGAGATGGAATTAGAATGGGATATATGCCTCGAAGAAGAATTAGGTTTTTCATTCGAGTTGCTACATCTCCAACCAACAGATTATCATTTATTTTTTGAACCAGAATATCATTTTAATCGATACAGACTCAAAACTTTAAGGAACAGCTTTTATCAAAATAAATCGTTCTTTGACCTACAGAAATGGAGAACGTATTGTCGTTCCAAAGAAAAGGAAGCTTTCAAAGGTGGTTTAACTGGTGAAATCTGGACTTATCAGCTAGCCAATAATTTACTAGGAAAAGCAGATGAACCAGGCTATTTCGGAGGAAATGGCAGCTCTGGCTGGAAACTGCACGCCATTGGCAATTTCTGCTTGGATTTGTATTGTCATCAGCATAAAATTAAATTCCTTAGATTAACTCCTTATGACAGCTTCATGGCGCAGGGAAAAATTGAATTACTAGGAAATTCATTAAAATTAAGGAAACAAGAGCAACCCATTCAGCAAATGATGAGCCGTAAAATTGGTTATGAAATTCCAAAAAATGAAGATAAAGTGAATTAGTTTTACGTAATTATACTATTGAAAAAATCACAAAAAAGTTAAAATGAAAATAACTGTTGACTATAATGAATCAAAATCTGATATTAAGGAGTTGAAAATCGATTCTGCAAAATATTTATCTGATTACGTAATTCGAATAAAGTTTAATGACGGTAATGAGAGGATTGTTGATTTTAAACCGTTTTTATCAAAGTCTATCCATCCAGCAATTAAAAAATACTTGGATGAAAACAAATTTTCGAACTTTTCATTAATTAATGGGAATTTAAACTGGAACGATTATGATTTAATTTTTCCAATTTCTGATTTGTACAGTGGAAAAATAGAAGCATAACCCACTAAAATTAATATTGCAAATAACTTATTTTAAAAAAAATCCTCTTTTGACCTAACAATATAAATGTCTAGCGTTTATTTGTGATATGAAATCACTTCTCTTATTCTATTTTCTTGTAATACCTTTTACCTCTTGGGCTCAATGCCTCGAACAAACCACCGCCTATCAAGCGGGAGAAGAAATATGGTATGATGTAAAATACAATTGGGGCGTAATCTGGGTAGATGCCGGTGAGGTGATGTTTGCCGTGGAAGATGCTAAATGGGAAGGATATGATGCACATTGGTTTAAAGGCTATGGTCGCTCAATGCCTAAATGGGATTGGGTTTATAAAGTGCGGGATACTTTTGATGCTATCGGAACACAAGAGCAATTAAAACCACTTTATTTTCACAGAAATACCAGCGAAGGAAGTTATAAAGTCAACAACAAATATTGGTTTGATAAGGAAAAGGAAACAATAAAAGCTGAGGTATATAATTCTGATGATGAAGAACAGATAAAGAAAAATGTACCATTTGAAGATTGCATCTGGGATGTTCTTTCAGCAATTTATTACGCCAGAAACCTAGATTTTACAAGCTACAGTTCAGATGAAAAAATTCCTTTTAACTTAATCGTGGATGGCAAAGTTCACAATCTTTACGTCCGCTATCTAGGTAAAGAACAGCTAGAAATGCCTGATGAAACGGTTTATAACACCATAAAATTCAGTGCCTTATTAGTGGAAGGCACCATATTCGATGGTGGTGAAGATATGACCGTTTGGGTTTCGGATGATCAAAACAAAATCCCATTAAAAGTGCAGGCAAAAATTCAAGTTGGTTGGGTAAAAGCCTTTTTGAAAAGCACAAAAGGATTAAAATATGGTGATATTACTCCTGTCAATCCCTAAATTGCAGGCTGAATATGGAACAGCAGACAATTAATAATATAGCGGAGATTTGTTATCAGCAAGGAATTGAAAAAGCCATTATTTCTCCCGGTAGTAGAAATGCTCCTTTAACGCTGGCATTTGCCCGACATCCTAAAATTCAATGTTTTTCCATAAGCGATGAACGTTCGTCTGCATTTATTGGAATGGGAATGGCTCAATCTGATAGACAGCCAGTAGCTTTAATTTGCACTTCAGGTTCAGCTGCTCTCAATTATGCTCCCGCTATTGCTGAAGCCTATTTTCAAGAAATTCCGTTGGTTGTGATCACTGCTGACCGTCCACCGGAGTGGATTGATCAGTGGGACGGACAAACTATCCGACAAGAAAACATATATGGTAAGCATGTTAAAAAGAGCTACAATGTAGCTGTAGATCTATCACATGCTGATGCGCAATGGCAAACTTACAGAATTATCAATGAAGCAGTTTTAGAAAGTAAAACAGGAGTTCAAGGACCAGTTCACATAAATATTCCTTTTCGTGAGCCATTTTACCCAGAAAAGAATGAAAACTGGAATTATGATCAAAATGTCAAGATCATAAAAAGTATTGCTGGAGAAAAAAGACTGAATGATAATCAAATCAATGAGCTTCAGATAGAATTAAAACAGAAAGAAAAAATTGCTTTTGTTTTAGGACAGGATGATTATAGTACGGAGTTTTTAAAATCACTTGACCAAACTTCCCAGCAATTGAACATACCTGTTTTTGCAGATATAATAACTAATGGTCATAGATTAAAAAATGCTATTCATTTACCTGACAGCATCTGCATGAAAATGTTGAAAGAAGCTAAAGCTGAAGAAATCCCAGATTTAATCATCAGTTTTGGAAAAAGCATTATCTCCAAAAACCTTAAATTGTTTTTACGAAAAAATGTAAAAGACCAATGGCATGTGCGTAATCATCATGCTTTTATTTCTGACCCTTTTCAGGCTTTAACTCAGCAGATTCATGTTGAGCCTATTTCCTTTTTACAGCATTTGAATAAAAGTTCTTCTGCAGAATTCTTAAAATTATGGAAGGATAAAAACACAGAAGCCGAAACTAAAACGGATCATTTTTTAAGCACTCAATCTTTCAGTGAATTTTCTGTATTGAAGGATTTGATAATAAAACTACCAGAAAATAGTCATCTACATTTAGCCAATAGCTTGAGTGTACGCTATGCAAACTTTATAGGAATAAAGCAGAATGGAATAAAAATTTGGGCAAACAGAGGCACAAGTGGAATTGATGGTTCAACTAGTACAGCTGTTGGTCATGCCATAACCGAAAAAGATAAAAATCATTTTCTTATAACTGGAGATGTGGCTTTCTTTTATGATAGAAATGCATTTTGGCACAAATATCCTTATCCGAATTTGAAAATCATCCTATTAAATAATCAAGGTGGTTCTATTTTCAGAATGATTAAAGGGCCAAACCAACAAGCGGAATTGGAGGAGTTTTTCGAGACTGAGCAAAGGCTGGATGCCAAAAGTTTATGCAGTGAATTTGGAATAGCTCATTTTTCAGCTCATAATTCAGAGAGTTTTGAAACCATTCAGGATAAATTTTTGAAATATCCGCAATCCGCTATAATAGAAATTAAAACAGACGCTAAGATTAACCAACAAATATTTGAAGACTTTAAAAATCAATTGATATCATGAGTAAAATTAACTGGACAACTGTAATAGAATATACAGACATAACTTATAAAAAAGCTAATCACGTAGCTAGAATTGCTTTCAATCGCCCAGAAGTGCGTAATGCTTTTCGCCCTAAAACAACTGCTGAACTTTTCGATGCTTTATTGCATGCACGTGAAGATGATGAAATAGGAGTTGTTTTATTATCAGCCGAAGGACCTTCACCAAAAGATGGAAAATATGCCTTTTGCAGTGGCGGAGACCAAAAAGCTAGAGGTGAGCAAGGTTATGTAGGCGATGATGGAGTTGCCCGTCTTAACATATTAGAAGTGCAAAGATTGATTCGTTTTATGCCTAAAGTGGTCATTGCAGTCGTACCAGGATGGGCTGTCGGTGGCGGTCATTCTTTGCATGTAGTTTGCGATATGACCTTAGCCAGTAAAGAACATGCCATTTTCAAGCAAACAGATGCGGATGTCACCAGCTTTGACGGTGGATATGGCTCGGCTTATTTGGCAAAAATGGTAGGACAAAAAAGAGCTCGTGAGATTTTCTTCTTAGGTAGAAATTATTCTGCGCAGGAAGCTTTTGATATGGGCATGGTCAATGCTGTAGTTCCACATGATGAATTGGAAGATACAGCATTCGATTGGGCTCAGGAAGTTTTAGGAAAATCCCCGCTTTCCATTAGAATGTTGAAATTTGCTTTCAATGCGACAGATGATGGTATGGTGGGTCAACAAGTATTTGCAGGGGAAGCCACAAGATTAGCCTATATGACGGAAGAAGCCAAGGAAGGAAGAAATGCATTTTTAGAGAAAAGAAAACCTGATTTTGAGCAATTTAAGAGGGTGAGTAATTGAGAAGATTTTAGTCGTAGCGTAGCGGAGATCCCGAGACGTAGGAATCAGGAAAAAGAGAATCAATACATTAGATTCAAGAAAAGGTCTTGGTTGTTTAGCCAAGACCTTTTTTATTACTCTATCGCCAGCGTCTGGTGATGGTTACTGGTGCCTCCGGCACAGAATAACTATTTGCTCTAATGCATAATTAAGCATTTCATAGACAAAAATGCCTGAGGCGAGAGTAGTTTCCACCAGCCGGAAGCAGGCGGAAGTGTGCTATAATCATTAGCCATAAGCAAATTGATATTTTTCAAAATATTTTTTAAAAAATTACGTATATTTAATATATGGATTGGAAAAGTCATATTATATCAGACAAAAAGATTTTATTAGGAAAACCAACAATCAAAGGGACACGAATTTCTGTAGAATTCATTTTAGAAAGATTAGCTGATGGATGGACAGAAGAAAAAATTTTAGAGTCTTATCCTCACCTTAAAAGAAGCGATATTCAAGCAGTTTTCTCCTACTTGAATGATTTTGTTAAGGATGGATTGATGGTTGAACTTAGAAATAAAATGGAAGAATGAAGTCTTAAAACAGATGTTTGATTCAAGAATTAAGAAAAGGTCTTGGTTGTTTAACCAAGACCTTTTTTATTACCCTATCGCCAGCGTCTTGCTGGTAATTTTCTGTACCTAGCGTTTAATTGAGTTAGAAAACACTTAAAATTCGCCAGAGGCGAGAGTAATTTCCACTAGCCAGAGGCTAGCGGAAGAGTACTTTTTCTATCGCTAGCCTCTGGCTAGTGATTTTTACTGTTGCCTCTGGCAATTAATAAAGTGGTTGGTGGCACACCGACCTGAATTTCAAATTTGATCAAATATTCCCTTTCTGCTCAACCATTTTATCCTGTTTAGCAGTTTGTAAATTATACCAATCAATTTTTCGGCTGAAGTACATGGTCAATCCTAAAATAACAGCTAATCCAATACTTCCAATCAAGAGAGAATAATCAGCTAATTGCAGCGTAACATATACAAATCCATAAATCCCTATCAAAGTCAGAATTAGGATAATAACCAATTTACGAGCCTTAATTATGTATAGCGCATAAAAAGAGATCATTCCTACTATACCGAAAGTGGAAATAGCATAAGCTAAATTAAAATTAGAATGTTCTGAAATAGAAATTAGTAATACATAAAACAAACATAAGGCAAGTCCTACCAGAATGTATTGAAAAGGATGAATTCTTTTTTTATTGATAACTTCTACTAAAAAGAAAACCAAAAAGGTAAGCGCAATGGTCATTACAGAATATTTGGCTGAACGTTGAGCTTTCTTATAGTCATCAACTTCATTCAATAAATTAACGCCAAAAGCAGAGGCGTCCATTTTATCTTTCATACTCCTCCCCGACCAGCTTTGTGGATAGTTTCTGTTCAGTTCCAATACATTCCAATCCGCATTAAAACCAGCATCGTTTACATCCCTGTTCTTTGGTAGAAAACTTCCTTTAAAACTAGGAGAAGACCATTCCGATTGCAAATTCACTTGAGTAGTCCCGCCAACTGGAACAAAAGTTAAATCCTGGCTTCCTTGTAAAGCCACTGAAAAATTAAAATCAATTATTTGATCTTTTATAGAAGCAATATTCTGAGGATAAATGGTAATCCCAGAACTGATCAAATCCGTAATTTTACTACCTGATTCTACTTTTAGGCTTTCCTCTCCCCAATTAAATTTGATATTATTCCCTATTCCCCTCAAATCCGAAAAACCAATAGTTAGAAAAGCCTTTTCATATTGAATTTCCTTTAAATGATTTTCATCAAAGCTTAAATCCATATTAAATGTTCCGTTCACATTTAAATCAGAATCATAGACCACTACATCGTATATTCCTCTGTTTAATTTTTGAGGCTTTAGCTTACCATTTATATTTAAATTTTGTGGTAAAACATATTGGTAAACAATGCTTTCTACCATTTTTCCATCCTTTTCATATTCATATAAAAGCGGTATGGTCAAAATCGGACCGTTGATTTCCTGACTGTTAGCCCATTTACTACTGACTTCAGTTATTGCCTGTTGTTGTAGATTTTGTCTTTCCCTAATCACATCATTAATCATTGTTGAGGGTATCAGCAAAAGCAACATTAATATTGTGATAGTTATTAATTTTAGCATTACTGAATTTTTCAGCCAATTGCTCATTTTCTCGAATAGGTTGTTTTCATTTTCCATATTTATAAATTTTAAGAGTACTTTGTATTTCAAAGTTAAAGTGTAAAAAAATTTTAATTGGGTTTATAATTGATTACATACAAATTTTTCATTTCATTCTAATTATCAGATAACTTTAACGTTTTCTCATATAATTGTCTAATGGGCTCCATTTAATAATTTTTCAATTGCATTTATGTGAGCCTTAAAAGCACTTTTCCCCGACTCTGTAGCCTTATAAGTTGTATTAGGTTTTCTATCCACAAAGTCCTTTTCAAAAGCTATATATTCTTTTTTTTCTAAGTTTTTCAGATGACTGGCTAAATTACCGTCCGTAACCCCTAGCAAATCCTTTAAAGAAATAAAATCCACCTTCTCATTTACCATCAAGGCGGACATTATTCCCAGACGCACTTTGTTTTCAAATGCCTTATCAAGATTGTTTAGTATATTCTTCACGACCCGTACTTCAAACGCATTCTTATTCCATAGATAATATGCAAAATCCCAAAGCCAGCAGCCCAAAATAGCAACCCATAGCCTATGAAATATAAGCCTATCAATCCTAAAATGATTTGGGCGATCCCCAGACTTTGAATATCGTGCAAGGTATATTTACTGGCATTAACCAAAGCTAAGCCATAAAAAACCAATGTTAAAGGAGCAATCACGCCCATGTATCCATTTAAAATAAACATAAGGCAGGTCAATCCGCCAGTAATTAATGGGATAGCTAAGTTCACCAATAACAACTTGGCATGTTTATTCCAAAGCTTCTGAGCTTTCTTCTTACTTGTATGATGTGTCAAAATAATTACAGAGCCTATGGACAAAATTAGTGTCGCAACCGCCAATAAAAATATATCCCTAATAGTTTCAGGGGATAAATAAACAACTTTAAAGCTATAATAATCTGTATCCAGATATATGTAGTGATAGGCAATGAAAGCAGAAGCTAAGGCGATTATTCCCGCTACCACACCTGAAATTCCACTTAGTGAGATGAAACGACCAGATCGGTCCATCATTTCCCTGATTTCCTTTATGTCCTGAAGATATTTTTCTTGATCCATTTCTTTACTTTGTAATTCAAAGTACAATGAAATAAATTTAATTTGCAAGGGATTATATAAATATTTTTTAAGCCAGATTAGTTGCTCCGAAAATCATCCCACCACTCCTGCCTTTTCTCCTTTCGTTCTTCTCTCCTCTCCCTTCTTTCTTTTCGTTTTTGCCTTCTTTTTCTATCCTTTATTCTTTTGGCTTTTGTTTCACGGGTAATGGCATAATGAATAGATACGGAGGCAGGAAACTCGAACCAATCTTTGTGATTAAAATGATATGCAGGTTTTACATCTGCCGCTAAAACCAATGGTAATGCAGGAATCTTCCATTCTATCCCTCCAATTAAATCATAACCATAGGTATTGCCATATTCTTTTAGCCCACCCACATGCATTCCGGCACCAATAAATAAGTTAAAGCCCTCCCCCGTAATGGGGAGATGATATTTGGGAAGAATGGTAAATTGATAAGAATTAGATGATAAATCAGAAATGGCTTCAGCACTAAAACGAGGTAAAATTCTTTGCTTAACACTTAGACCAAATCTAGCATCCCCTATCCGCACTCCAACGGCAGTTCCATATTTTTGAGCTGATAAAGAACCGCAAATCATTACTAAAACAAAGAGTAATTTAATTTTCATTTTAGCAAAACGAAATATTAAATTCTTTAGTACTTCTTTATGCTTCTTGGATCATTAGATTAATTCAAAAAAAATACCAACCCTGAAACAGAGTTGGTATAAAATTTTCTAACTCAATAAAACTTACCTTTGTCCTCTGATAATCTCAACCCAACCGGTCTGCACATTACCATTTACTTTTAATCTATAAAAATAAATTCCATCAGGATTATCTCCACCATCCCATAGGTTAATCTCCCTATCTTCAGGGCCATAACTATCGTTTTCATATACAATAGTCCCATTTCTATTGGTCACAATTAATTCAGCATCGCTATCAGGTAAATTTAGAATTTTGAAATAATCATTTTTGCCATCATTATTTGGAGTAAATACATTAGGGATAAATGGTCGCTCATCAAAACCAACATATATTCCATCACTTGCTCCTTCTTTATCCTGAACAATCCTCAACGATTCTGTACACCTACCGAAACTATCAAAATATTCGATAATATAAGTACCGGCAGATAAATCTTCAAAAGTATAGCTTTCCCCAGGAATTAACTCTACAGTATCCTCCTCAAAGATATATGGGGCTGCACCGCTAACTCGTCCCCCATCAGCCAATGACAATAATGCAAAATACCTTTCAGCACCAGATTCATTTGCGATTCTGACTGAGATTGAACCATCTGCTTTATCCTTACGGGTAGCAGGCCTAGGGTTCATATCATCAAGTGATCTTTCAACTCCAGGCGGCAAATTTGGTTCAGGAACTAATTCCACCACTAAATTACCACTTGGCTGCTGGATTTGAGCATTTTTAATTTCTGATTCAATATCATCTTCACAATTATCAGGTCGCTGTACAATTCTAACATTGTAACCACCACTTTCAAATCCCATGGCTGAACCGTAATTATTTGGATCAATAAAGAATTCTCTAGAAACTGGTATAGAATTTTCTGTAATAGTTACAGTAGGTGTTGAAGCATTTCCTTCAAAAATCTGATATTCAACTGGTATTTCAGTATCTCCTACTATATTAAAAAGCCTTAAAGCTCCTGATCCATCGTTACAGGCAGCATCAATTCCTTCTAATTCAAAAGTTGGAATAATTGCACCGCCATTAATAAAACGTGATATATTTCGAGAGCAAGCTTCTTCATTATTTAAAGAAATTAAAGTGTAATTATATCTAACTCCTTTTTCAAAAATATATTGAAGCGGTTTTCCAGCCCCTACTTCAAAAACATTATCGTTTGGATCAGCAGGATTTATTTCAAATTCTGTGTTTTCTGACTCACCTTCTTCATTTATTATAAATACATACGGTGCTGCTACATTCTCTATTGTAATAGGGTCAATGTATAATTCAACACCTTCAGGTTCATTAATACAGTTGTTTTCTGGATTTAATTCATCAACATCAAAAATTATTTCATTTGGTGAAACTATACTTCTTATTTCCCTTGTAATCGAACAACCGGTAGCATCTTCTATCAGTAATTCAGAGGCTTCCCTTGAAAGACCACTTATTATTCTTTCATCACTTAGTTGGACTTCCGTACCATCAACAAAGTACTTATAAGGTTCTACACCGCCTAAAACTTCAGGCACATGTATTTCACCTTCAGTTTCTGTAGTAGTACAACTTGCTGGTGTTTCTAAGGTAATTGAACCATCTAATACAAATGCATCATTCAAGTATTCAATTCCTACAGCTACTGATAATTCACAATCAGAGGTTCCAGCTTGATCACTAACTAATAAATTGTTGACTGCCGGCAATTCCGTAATTCTATTACCTGAAGTAAACTCAGTCCAGTTTTCACCATTATCATAAGAATAGAAAGCACTTGAAATTCCTTCTAATGTAATTACAGCAGTACCGGTAGAATCACCATGGCATACTATATTTTCAACATCACTTGCCTCAGCCGTAAATGAGCCATTATTCTCGATTACTAAACCACCTCTATCTGAAATTGGACAAACATCAGGATCCTCTATATTTTCAAACTGAACAACATAAGTTCCTTCTGGCACCTCATTAAATGTCCCTGTATCATTTCGAGCAATTTCATCACCATTTTCATCTACCAAGATGAATTCATAGTTACTTGGTAAATTATTTAAGCTAGCTGAAATTGTACCAAATATTTCACCACACTCTGGATTAGTGATATTGAGATCAACAGCACTTTCATCTACAACCGCTGTATTTTCAATTGTGAAAGTTTGATTTTCCAAACCACAAGCATTTGTGTTTTGATTATTGAATTCCAACTCATAATCCCCTTCTTCCAATTCGGCAAATACACCGGAAGTGTTAGAAGTTAATGAATCTCCGTCAAAATATAGGATATATTCAAACTCATCATTTGTACCCGATACATTAGCGGAAATAGAACCCGATGCTATGGTACAAGTTGGTTGTTCAATATCAATTGAAGCCGTTAAGGTTGTCTTAGTTCCAATGTTGATATTGAATGTATCAGAAACACAATCCAAATTAGGGTCAGATGCCACAACTGTATAAGTACCTGTAGCAAAAGAACTGTCAATTTCAACAATCAATCCTTGCCCTATATTATCGACTGTAAATCTATTATATAAAGAGTCAGCCGTTCCTGCTTGCTTGATGTCAAAATTCAATTCAGGAGAACTGGCATTTACATTTCTCAATAAGAAGAACAGTTTACCATCGTCCACTCCTAAGCAAGTAGCTGCTTCAGTAATTGGAGAAACTTTGAAATCTTCACAGTCGTAGTCGCATTCTGCTGGTTGGGTGATTTCGATATTCGTTTCAGAAATAGTACAAGTTCCATCAGTAATCGTCACATCAAATACTCCTGGCTCAGTAATATTAAGGAAAGATTCTTCCTCACCTTCATTTACTGTATTCCCATCAGCATCAACCCATGTATAGGTTAATTCAGCATTATTTGGATTATCAATAGAGAGTTCAATTGAACCATTAGGGTTTTCACAATCTGAAATGTTTACTACTTGAATGTCATCTATACTAAAGTCAGCAGCTTCATTTACAGTTACTTCATCACTAAATTCACAATTAGTAACCAAATCTGTAACCATTACTATGTAGGTGCCTTGAGCTAAACCATCAAAAATAAATTCTAAATCCGTTCCATCTTGATCAAGATCGCTTGATAATTCATTTCCATCATTATCAAATAATACTACATCAAAATTATTATCGTTTACTTGATCAACGTTAACGGTAATTTCACCATCCTGATTACCACAATTAGCTAAAGTAGAATTATCTAATGATGCAGAAATTTCCTCAACAGGTTGAATTGTAAAAGATATATTATCTTTACATTCACCATCTTCCACAAATAACTGATAATCGCCTGGAGCAAGGGCATCGTAAGAATAAACAGAATCCGCTTCATCATCTACTCTATCAATTTCATTTCCATCTTGATCTTCGATATAGTAATCAAATGGCCCAGTACCATCGTTCACTTCAATTTCTACAAAACCATTATCGACTTCGCATTCAGTTTGACCTATCACATCTACTAAGTCGATTGTAAATGGAACTGGATCTTCTATTTCATAAGATGCAGTCGCTATACATCCAGTAGTGCTATCAGTTACTTGAACATCATAATTTCCTGCTTCTAGATTAGAAATATCCTCATCAGTTGAACTAAAGCTGTTTGGTCCAGTCCAAATATAAGATAATGGACCTGCGCCATTTGAATTTACATCAATATCAATTGAACCGTCAGTTGCTCCACAACCTGATGTATTACTTAAAGAAAGCATCTCAATTTCAATTGAATTAATTGTTAAGGTTAGTGTATCTGAAACATTATTACATGACCCACCTCCTTCTAAGGTTAAAATCAAATCAACTGAACCTGCTAAAGAATCTGCTGAACTAGGAACATATTGTGCATCAGCAACTGTAGGATCTATAAAATCGCCACCAGCAGGGTCAGTACTCCACATTAGACTGTTGTAACCATCAACATCGGTCGTAATATTTAATGTATCCCCGTAACAAATTTCTGCATCTTCCAGAGGTGAATTAAATACTGGGCCAGATCCAAGATTAAACTGAACTGAGTCAAGTGAGTTTGCACAACTCCCTATTCCAGTTACTTCTAAGTATAACTTCACTGAGCCTGCTATGGAATCATCACTTCCAAAAGCATAGGTCGGTAGTTCTGCATTAGCATTATCAAATGTACCATTACCTGAAGTCGTCCATTGGATTGTTCCATTTTCTGCTCTTGGAATAGAATCTAAATCCGCCAAGTTAATGGAATCGGCATCACATAAAGTGGTATCACTTCCTGCAAAAGCTAAACTTGCTGGATCAACTGTCAACAGCAAACTATCTGCTGAACTGTCACATCCATAAGTGGTCAATTTTAAATATACACTGCCATCAATACTATCAGTAGTACCCGGGACATAAGTTGTAGTCAATGCTGATGAATCAGCGAAAATACCGTTGCCCGATGTTGTCCATCTCAAGCTGTCAAATCCGCTTGCCGATGGGTTCAATGATGATATATCCAAGGTGTCTGTCGAGCAGATCGTGGCATCAGTTCCCGCAACTACCTGTGGTGAATACTGCAGGTTAAACTGTACCGAATCAATTGAATTTGCACAACTGCCTATTCCCGTTACTTCCATGTATAATTTCACTGAGCCTGCCGTGGAATCCGCACTTCCAAATGTATAGGTCGGTTCTTCTATTGTGTCATCATCAAATGAACCGTTTCCTGAACTTGTCCATTGGATTGTTCCGTTTTCGGCTCTTGGAATAGAATCTAAATCCGCTAAGTTAATGGAATCGGCATCACATAAAGTGGTATCACTACCTGCAAAAGCCAAACTTGCTGGATCAACTGTCAGCAGCAAACTATCTGCTGAACTGTCACATCCATAAGCGGTCAATTTTAAATAAACACTGCCATTAATACTATCAGTAGTTCCCGGGACATAAGTTGTGGTCAATGCTGATGAATCAGCGAAAACACCATTTCCTGTTGTGGTCCATCTCAAGCTGTCAAATCCGCTTGCCGATGGGTTCAATGATGATATATCCAAGGTGTCTGTCGAGCAGATCGTAGCATCAGTTCCCGCATCCACCTGTGGTGAATACTGAAGGTTAAACTGAACCGAGTCAATTGAGTTTGCACAACTGCCTGTTCCAGTTACTTCTAAGTATAACTTCACTGAACCTGCTATGGAATCATCACTTCCAAAAGCATAGGTCGGTAGTTCTGCATTAGCATTATCAAA
The DNA here is from genome assembly GCA_051747245.1 of Bacteroidota bacterium. Lineage (GTDB taxonomy): Bacteria > Bacteroidota > Bacteroidia > Cytophagales > Cyclobacteriaceae > Marivirga. The sequence continues at coordinate 2,152 of JBNJFX010000024.1, read as the reverse complement.
TGTACCATTACCTGAAGTCGTCCATTGGATTGTTCCATTTTCTGCTCTTGGAATAGAATCTAAATCCGCCAAGTTAATTGAATCGGCATCACATAAAGTGGTATCACTTCCTGCAAAAGCTAAATTTGCTGGGTTTACAGTCAATTGTAAACTATCTGCAATGCTATCACAACCATATGCAGTTAATTTCAAATATACACTTCCACTAATGCTATCTGCAGTACCAGGAACATAAGTTGTATTCAATGCTGATGAATCAGCAAAAATTCCGTTTCCTGTTGTGGTCCATCTCAAACTATCAAATCCGCTTGCCGATGGGTTCAATGTTGATATATCCAAGGTATCTGTTGAGCAGATCGTGGCATCAGTTCCCGCTTCCACCTGTGGTGAATACTGAAGGTTAAACTGAACCGAGTCAATTGAGTTTGCACAACTGCCTGTTCCCGTTACTTCCATGTATAATTTCACTGAACCTGCCGTGGAATCCGCACTTCCAAATGTATAGGTCGGTTCTTCTATTGTGTCATCATCAAATGAACCGTTTCCTGAACTTGTCCATTGGATTGCTCCGTTTTCGGCATTTGGAATTGAGTCCAAATCTGCCAAATCGTATGAAACTGCATCACATAAAGTGGTATCACTGCCTGCATAGGCTAAACTTGCTGGACTAATTGTTAAAGTCATTTCGGAGGTGTCACGATCACAGCTTGAAGCCCCAATTCCAATCAATCTTAAAGTAGCAAAACCTGCTGAAGAATCTCCTGAATCAGGAGTATATGTTGTTAATAATGTTCTGATATCCCCAAACGAACCATCACCATCGGATTCCCAACGGATACTGTCTACATCATTTGCCGTAGGCTGATCACCTGGATCTAAGCCAGCAAAATCAAATACCTCATTGCTGCATACTTCAGAATTTATTCCGGCATCAACTGTTGGAGCCGGACTGATTGTCAGTGTCATATTATCTGTTACAGGGTCACAAACACCGTTTCCATTTGCTTGTAGGGTCAAAACTACGCTGCCATTTGTAATGTCCGCTGCGCTAGGAGTATAGATGGGCTCCAAAATAGTATCATCATCGAAACTTCCATCTCCGGAAGTACTCCATTTCAGACTTGAAAAATTAGTGGCATTAACTGTTCCGCTGGCCGATAAATCCAGGTCATCACCTTCGCATACTGTTGCATCATCACCTGCTTCGGATGTAGGTTCTGCTGTGATGGTCAATGTCATTTGATCAGTGGAATCAGCACAATTCTCATTACCAAATGCCGTTAATGTTAATGTTACACTACCTGCTGTAATATCATCATTACTAGGAGTGTAAGTAGTAATCAATTGTGTTGCATCTCCAAAACTTCCCGTACCACTAGTACTCCAATCCAATCCATCATTGTCACTGACTGTAGGAGCAGTAGTGAAATCATTCATGTCAAATACATCCGAACTACATATCTCCTCATCACTTCCTGCATCAGCAGTTGGCTCTGGTATAATCGTCATGACTACATCACTGGTCACAGGATCACAGCTTCCATTTCCGGTAGCTTCCAATGTCAAGGTAACAGTACCATTTGTAGCATCAGCTGTGCCTGGGGTATAAACTGGAACCAATTCAGTATTATCATCAAAACTTCCATCTCCTGATGTACTCCAGCTTAAACTAGAAAAATTGCTTGCACTTGGGGGGGTAGTAGATGTTGCTAGATCGTAAGCTGTAGCCTCACAAATATTCTCATCGCTTCCTGCATCAGCTATTGGAGCTAATGTGATATTCAGTGTCATATTATCTGTTACAGAATCACAAATACCATTACCATTTGCTTGTAGGGTTAAAACTACACTGCCATTTGTAATGTCCGCTGCACTCGGAGTATAAATAGGCTCTAGTATTGTATTATCATCGAATGTTCCGTCACCAGAACTGCTCCAGCTTAAACTTGAAAAATTCGTGGCGTCAACCGTACCACTGGCCGATAAATCAAGATCGTCACCTTCACATACCGTGGCATTATCACCTGCCTCTGCTGTTGGGGCTGCGTCAATGGTAAGCGTCATATTATCGGTTACCGGATCGCAACCCGTATTACCATCGGCCTGAAGGGTTAAGACCACACTGCCGTTGGCTATGTCATTCGTACCTGGA
>JBNJFX010000023.1:18859-79447 GCA_051747245.1 Bacteroidota bacterium | reverse complement strand
TTCAGCTTCAAGAGCTTCTTCCAAAAACTCTTTTAGCAGAGGTGAAAAGGCTCCGCCTTTGCCAAACAGAGGGTCTCCATTTTTTAGTTGTCTTAATGCCTTCTCTTTTAAAGCTTTTTTTTCTTGGTTACTCATGTCTAATACTTATTAAATTTTTAACAATTTTCAAAGTTTAGACAGAGTTGAGATTACAGTCTCTGTCGATAATTAAATAACAACTCCTTATTGAGTTTTTTTGCAATAGATTCCTCAAACTCTTCAAATCCAAACACACCAAAAGATCTATGAACTTCTTCAAAGGCTTTTGCTAAACTCAATTCGGGTTTTTCGTCCATTTTATCTTCAATTGCAGAAGCTACATGATCAATAATTTCATATTGGACATCGGTATGGGTAAATCCTCTTTTAGATATCCAAGACTTGATTTGGGCTATTTGTTCGGATGTTAATTTCATAAATACTGGATTCTTATTTTGGTTCTGAATACTTTAAATCCAATGTAGGCTGAGGTGGAAAATAGTATCAACAAAATGAATACTACAACAGGATAGTTTTCAAAGAATAAAACCCTTGATGAATCAGACTCTAAAGCCATAACTGGTAGAAATATACATAAATTAAAAATAGTAGTAGGTAGGTTTAAATAATGTTGACTAGCATTAAAGTGTGCAGATTTAAATTTTTTATTTCCATATTTTTTCCTCTTTCTTAAATAGGTACCGTATAATAACAGGGAAGTATTAAAAAATAACATTGGTATGATAATATACCATACCAATAATTTAATAGAGGTAAAATTTATTAATGCTATTATAATAATTAGAAACCCTATAGTAGATATAATTTGTGGCCATCGCCAAAAATCTTTTAACTCCGCCCAATAAATTTCATTTACAGAACTTTTAGTCTTTTTTAATAAATTATGATTGATACTTTTCACTTTTTGGTGGTGAAAATGATCATCGAGTGCTTCCAAGGTTGCATCAAAACTTTCTTCATCTTTTTCATAAGCAGAAGAATAATGATCAAATAATTCATTATATAACTCAATGTATTCAATTGGCTTTTCGGCAATATGCTTAGCCAACTGCTCTTTTTGTATACTAGATAAGGTTCTCATGAGCTTAATTTTAGGTTAAGTCCCAATACTCGTTGCATATTCAATAGAAAGGACTCCAACTCTTCCATTCTTTCAGCTGTGGCCTTTTTACCGTCTTCTGTTAATCGATAATACTTCCTTACTCTACCATCTACCTTCCGGCTTTCGGTTGTTAAAGTGCCTTCAGCTTCTAATTTATGTAAAGTAGGATAGAGGGCGCCCTCTGTCAATTTGATTTCATTAGCAGTAAGTTGCTTTACTTTCTGAGTGATTTCATAACCGTACATTTCACCATTATTTTGCAGTAAATGTAAAACAATGGTGGAAAGACTTCCTTTGATCAATTGCTGATTTGCCATGGTACAAGTATACAAAATTTCCTTATGCATAAGAAAATTAGGTATAAAAAAACATAAATATTTCATTCTTATTTAAAACAATTCTAAATTTGACCAGTCTTTAAATTAAAAAAATCAAATCAAAAAAATCAAATCAATATGAATAAGAACTTGATGAGTGGTGGTTTAGCCATTATTGCGTTGGTAATTGGAATTATGAATTATATAAGCATTGCGGAGTTAAATAGTAATATAGAGGAGGAAAGAAATGAAACGGTGCAAACAAGTATGGAGCAAACTGAGGAAGATAAAGGTGATTATGAATTGGCAAAGGCAATGGGTTATCTCCAGAATTACAGCCATAAATTATATTTAGCGGGAGAAAATGAAAATTGGGAGTTATCCGAATTTTATGCACATGAAATTGAAGAGACCATTGAAGAGATTGAAAAAGCAAGAGTTGTAGAAGAAGAATATGATATTTCTAAATTGGTAGGGACTATGACAAATCCTTCTTTTGAGAAAGTAGAAAAGTCCATTCATGACCAAGACCCCAAAGCCTTTGTAGATTCTTACAAGCTTTTAGTACAATCTTGTAATGCATGTCATCAAACTACGAAGCATCAATTTATTAAAATTGACATACCAAAAAACAAAATTTTTTTTAATCAAGACTTTGTACAATAAGTATCTTTCTAAAAGAGAAAGGGGGATTCCTGAATTATTATTTCTAGAATCCCCTTTTTTGCATTTAAAAAATGATTTGATTAGTTTTTTTCTAACTGTGATAAATATTCTTTTGATTTAATTTGTGATTTTGCTTCTTCAAAAGATGTTTCGTCCCCATTGCATTTGAAGCAATAGGCTTTGATAAATTGTTTCATATCAGCTAATTCTTCATTCTTATTAACTTCTATCTTATCTACTTTTCTAATTGCTCTTTTATACCTTCCGAGATATGCATCGTTAAGTAGCAATTTCATTTCAGCTAATGCTATGTTTTTATCACTATCACTATTTTTTGTTATCTCTTTGAAATATTTATCACTAAGTGAGAAGAACCCTTTTTTCAAATCGTCACTATTCTCCAATGCCAATTTCAAATACCCCTCTGCAATTGAGAAATATTCAGCATCTTGAAAGTCATCACTTAAGTTTAATAATTCTGAATTGATCCCATTTAAACTTTCTGGTAAGTTTTCTAATACTTTTTTGTATGGTGATGAATTCCTATATCCGGTTTGTTCCCATACAATATCACCAGATGCCGTTGCTAAAACAACATGTGGTATCGATCTAGCATTATATTTTCTCGCTAACTCCTTTTCAATATCAATATCTACCTTAAATGGGACAAAGTTTTCAGAGAAAGCTTTAAATTCTTCGGTATTCCACATATCGCTATCCATTTTCCTACATGGCCCACACCAAACAGCCCAGAAATCCATTAAGATTAATTGATCTTTTTCGGTTGCAATTGCTTTAGTTATTTTTTCATTTTTTAACCAACTTACTTGTGAATAGGCGGTTGAACTTAATGCTAGTAGAAGCGTAATAATCAGGGTTAATATGTTTTTCATAGTTTTTATAGATTAAAATTTAAAGAATAAAGTAACGGATTGTTTATTTTTTATCCAAGTATAATTACAATTTGTTACTATTTATATAGGTTCATAATAATTCATTAATGCAACAAACCTTTGTAGACTTTATCATGCCTTTTGCCATCGCCCTCATTATGTTGGGGATAGGGTTGGAGTTGAAATTCAAAGATTTCCACAGGGTATTTATTCAGCCAAAAGCAGTAGTAACAGGTATATTAAGTCAAATGGTTTTAATGCCCTTAATGGCTTTGGCTTTAATATATTTTTGGCCTATTGATCCTATTTATAAAGTGGGACTAATGTTGTTGGCTGCATGTCCGGGCGGAACTGCTTCCAATTTAGTGACCAAATTGTTGGGCGGGAGAGTGGCACTGTCCATTTCAATGACCGCTTTCAATAGTTTTATTATTCTATTCACTATTCCAGCCATTCTACAGTTAAGTTTTAATTTGTTTTTGGGAAAAGAACAAGAAATAGACCTCAGTTTTTGGGAAACCACTGCCCAGGTATTCTATACGGTAATTATTCCAGTATCAATTGGGATTTTAGTAAATGAATTTACTTCAGAAAACTTCACAAGACCACTCAAAAAGCCTTTGAAATACATTTTACCGGTCATATTAATTATTGCACTTTTAGCAGTTATTTTTTTGGATGAAGATAATAAGGAAGTCAATTATTTGGATCATCTTAATTTAATTATCCCTTTAATTATTTTCAATATCATTACCATGCTGTCCGGATATAGGGTAGGCAAATTAATAGGATTAAGACATGAATCGAACTATACCATTGCGATTGAAATGGGCTTGCAAAATAGTGTGCTGGCGTTGTTTATTGCCAATCAAGTAGTAGGAGATTCTGCCATAAGCACTATGGCAATCTTGTATAGTAGTTTTTCATTCATCACTACTTTTGGTCTCGGATTTTTAATGCAAAAACAACTAATTCCGGGTTTTAGAGTTGGAAATTGATCCATTCATAATAATTTCTTCACATCCGTAAGGATTTCATATTGCGCTATTGGATTAATCCTATATATTTACGACCTAAAATTTAATTCATGGCATCAAGAGGAGGTTTTTCTAACCGTTTAGGTTTTATAGCAGCAGCAGCAGGTTCTGCAGTAGGTTTAGGTAACATTTGGAAGTTCCCTTATGAGGTAGGAGAAAATGGGGGGGCTGCATTTTTAGTAATTTATTTAGCTTGTGCATTTTTAATTTGTTTGCCCATTATGTTGGCTGAAACAGCCATTGGGCGTAATACAAGGCTCAATCCTTTTGGGGCTTTTAATAAAATTGGAAACCGAAAATGGGGATTAGTAGGTTTATTGGGCGTTTTGTCCGGTATCATGATCCTGAGTTTCTATAATGTAGTGGCAGGTTGGGCTTTTGGTTATTTTATACAAATCGGTTTTGGTGGACTCCTTAGTAAAGGAGTGAATTACGCAGAGTATTTTGGAGGCTTCGTTTCCGATATTACGGATAATTTATTATTCTCAATAGGTTTTATGGTGTTAACCGCACTGATTGTTGCAGGTGGTGTTCAAAAAGGAATCGAAAGATGGACTAAGATTTTGATGCCATTGTTAATCACCATGATCCTTGGTTTGATTTCGTATGGATTAACACTAGACGGTGCCATGGATGGTCTATCCTTTTATTTGGTGCCTGATTTTGGCGAAATTAATGCCAATACTTTCTACACTGCTTTGGCACAGGCTTTCTTCTCTTTATCCTTGGGTATGGGTGCATTAATTACTTATGGTTCTTATGTGGGGAAAGATGACAGTATAGTTGGGGCAGCAGCTCTAATTACTGTTGCAGATATTTCCATAGCTTTCTTAGCAGGCTTAATGATATTTCCATTAGTGTTCAGCCAGCCAAGCATTGAAGCTAATGCTGGCCCTGGATTAGTTTTCGTAGCCTTGCCAGGGATTTTTGAAACCATGGGAGGAATAGGGCCATTTATTGGAGCCTCTTTCTTTTTATTATTGTGTTTTGCGGCTTTAACTTCTACTGTTTCTTTATTAGAAGTACCAGTTGCATTTGTAACAGATCAATTCAAAACCAACCGTAAGAAAACAGTTTACTTGGTTGCGACTTTTATTTTCTTTGTAGGCTTGCCTACTATGCTTTCACAGGGAGCGTCAGATTTCTTCACAAACTTTATTTATTACGGTGGGGAGGACAAGGATTTCTTTACATTGATTGAAAATGTGTTCTCTGATTTAGCATTGCCATTGGGCGGTTTCTTTATTGCGGTTTTTGCAGGCTGGTCGTGGAAAAATAAAGGATTCCAAAAAGAACTTTACTTTGGAAATGCCGCACTGGAAGGTACATTTTTAGAGAAAATGATATTATTTATGGTGAGATTTATTTCCCCATTTGTAGTAGGTGCCATATTTATAATTAGTGTTCTACAAATTTTCTTTAATATCTCTTTATTCTAGGAATATAATAATATGTTTGAATATCAAAAAGGCTCGAGAATTCGAGCCTTTTTTGTTTAGTGTAAAACTGTCAGTAGACTGTCAGTATTTGTTTTTTATTCAGTTAAAATAATCAGCTCACCATATCATCCATCACCCATCACCCTTCATCCAACAAAAAGAGAATGTCGATGCACAAATGCCTTATAATCTGATGAAACGTAAATACGCTAACTTAGTCAACATTAATCATTATCCCTCACATAAGCCTTTATTATCAAATCCTGAGTAGGTGCGGTAGGATCATTGGTAAACAGTGTAATTCTTTTTATTTGAGTTCCTCTTCTTCCTTTTGAATCAAATGAGATTTTGATTTCACCTGATTCATTAGGCGAATAATCCATTTTTTCTAATTCAGAAACTGTACAACCGCAAGTAGTTTTGGTTTTTCTAATGTTTAAAGTGTCCTTTCCCGTATTAGTGAATTTAAAGCTGTGGCTCAGCTTATCGCCTTCATCAATATGTCCGAAATCATATTCTAATGTTTCAAATTTAATATGGGGAGCATTGGCTAATTCCTCTTCCGTCATAGGAGGGAAATATTCATTAATTGTGGCAATCACATTTAAAGCCTTATTGCTATTTTCTACTTCATCGGTAAATAAAGTTAAAGGATCATTCATAAACCCTAAATCGTCTTTTACTTTTGGTAAGTAATTGATTTCAACTTCAGCAGATTTTTTAGGAGGTAATATGGCTGGGAGTTTAGTGACTTTTATAAAATCGGCAGATACAAAGCGGTCTAAAATGGTGATGGTATCTTCTGTCTGATTAAAAACCTCCATTGTTTTGGTCACTGGTTTTTCTGTGGTGATATTTCCAAAATTAATGAATTTGCTTTTAAGTCTTATCCCACCTAATTCTGTACCATATTCATCTTCTACGGTTTTGGCTTTCGGCTCCACATATCCCGATATTCTTAATATTTTGGTTTCGGGTTCGCCAGATGTCCTGACTGTGACCGTTTTAGCAAATTTCCCAGGTCGGTTTAATGGGTTATAGGCTACCTCAATTTTTCCGGTATCTCCTGGCATCAAAGCCCTTTTTTCCCAGAAGGGAGTGGTGCAACCACATGAAGCTCTTACGGAAGTTAATTTGATTGAATCAGTTCCTGAATTAACAAATTTGAAGGTGTATTGTGCAGTTCCACCTGCTTCATCTATGGTTCCAAAATCATGCATTTCTTCCAAGAATGTGATTTTAGCAGTATTATTTTGTGCATATACCGCAATGTGGAAAAAAAATAGAAAAACAATCGCAAGGGGGCTTTTAAGCAAATGGATATTCTTCATAAATTCGTTTTTTGTTTAAAACGAAGATACACATTTCTTCATTTTTTGAACCTACAATTTACATTGATTTCTTATTTAGTAAGAAATATGGCTTTTGTTTAGTTTTTAATTATCTATAGCACACGAATATGCCTTTTAAGAATTTAAGTTTATTGATATTACGATTAGCTGGTGGACTAATGATGCTTACCCATGGCTATCCTAAATTCAAAAAATTACTGTCCGGAGATTTTAGTTTTGCAGACCCAATTGGTTTAGGAGAAGAATTCAGCTTAGTTGCGGCTGTTTTTGCGGAATTTATTTGTTCAATTTTAGTAGCTTTAGGGCTTTACACCCGTTTGGCTAGTGTACCTATTTTGTTTACCATGTTGATCGCTGCATTGGTGGTGCACAGTGGCGATCCTTTTGGTAAACAAGAGCTAGGACTGTTATATGCAGCGGTTTTTGCAGTAACTGCCCTTAATGGAGGTGGAAATTTTAGTTTAGATAAAATCATTAGAAAGAAAAATTTATAAAATGTCACGAATTTTAACCGGTATCCAAAGTTCAGGTAAACCACATTTAGGGAATTTATTAGGTGCAATTATTCCAGCTATTAAATTATCTCAAGATCCGAAAAATGAAAGTTTCTTTTTCATAGCTGATCTGCATTCCTTAACCACTATTAAAGATGCTGAAGTTAGAAGAGATAATGTAAATTCAGTAGCGGCTGCTTGGTTGGCATTCGGCTTTGATACGGATAAAAATTTGTTTTACAGACAATCCATGGTGCCTCAGGTAACTGAATTGAACTGGTATATGAGCTGCTATACGCCTTTTCCCATGTTGGCAAATGCACATTCCTTCAAAGATAAATCAGATCGTTTGGCTGATGTGAATGCCGGGCTTTTTACTTATCCTGTTTTGATGGCATGCGATATCATTTTATATGATGCGGATATAGTGCCAGTAGGGAAAGATCAAAAGCAGCATTTGGAAATGACCCGTGATATTGCCAGTGCTTTCAACCATCGTTACGGTGATGTTTTTGTATTGCCCGAAGCTAGAATTGATGAGCAAATCATGACCATTCCAGGTACGGATGGTCAGAAAATGAGTAAATCTTATGGTAATACCATTGATATTTTCCAAACCGATAAAAAGTTGAGAAAAAATGTGATGCAAATCATCACCGACAGTACTCCAATGGAAGAACCAAAGAATCCGGATAACTGTAATGTCTTTAATATTTATAAACTATTAGCTAATAATGAGCAAATAGCAGAAATGCGTAAAAATTATGAAGGTGGTAATTATGGCTATGGGCATGCTAAGCAAGCACTTTTTGAATTGATAGTGGAAAAGTATGATAAGGAAAGAGAGCTTTATAACCACTATATGGAAAACTTAGACGAGCTTCATAAGAAACTGGAAAAAGGCGAAGAAAAAGCTGCCGAAATAGCGAGCAAAACTTTGGGAAGAGTACGGAAAGTTTTGGGATTTTGAATGTAGAACCTAGATTCTAGATTTTATATATTAAAACTTAGATTCCAGAAATTGACACAAATATTTTTTTATGAAAATAAGAAATGATAAGAAGGAGAATATAAAAAAAACTAATTTTAAAAGCTCCAACGTGGTCAGATAAGGAAGTTCTTGCTTATCAAGAGGCTAAAACTCATTTTAATAAATCAAGATTACGCTAAGTTATAAAGCTTATTTAAACTATTTTTTGATTAATTGTATCAGTTTTCAATTAATCTATAATCCAACGTCTAGATTCTAGAATCTAGACTCTAATATCTTCAAAATGGATCACATAATTAAAATTGCAGGGGAATTAAATGTGCGTCCCCAACAAGTAAAAGCGGTAGTAGAATTATTGGATGGCGGTGCTACTGTGCCTTTTATTTCCCGCTATAGAAAGGAAATGACAGGTAGTTTGGATGAAGTAGCTGTTGCTGATGTTCGGGATCGTGTGCAACAATTACGCGATTTGGACAAAAGGAGAGAAGCTATCTTGAAATCCATAAAAGAGCAGGAGAAGCTAACACCTGAGCTTGAAAAGGAAATCAATGCAGCTGAAACTATGGCTAAACTGGAAGATATTTACCTTCCTTATAAGCCAAAAAGAAGAACTAAGGCGACCATTGCTAGAGAAAAAGGTCTGGAGCCTTTAGCGAAACTTATTTTCGAACAAGCAAATATTGACTTAGAGCTTGAAGCTGGAAAATATATAGATGAAGAAAAAGAGGTAGCTGATATTGAATCTGCATTGCATGGTGCGAGAGACATCATTGCAGAATGGGCGAATGAAAATGCTGAGCTTAGGGAAGATATTCGTGAATTGTTTTTGGAAAAAGGAAAATTCCGTTCAAAAGTCTTAAGTGGAAAAGAAACAGAAGGGCAGAAGTATAAGGATTATTTTGAATGGGAAGAAAATGTGAAAACTGCACCTTCTCATAGGGTTTTGGCCATGAGAAGAGGAGAGAAGGAAATGATTCTGATGCTAGATATAAGTCCTGAGGAAGAAGATGCTCTTTTCATTATGGAGAAGCATTTTGTGAAGGCAGATAATGAAGCAGCTCAGCAAGTGAAAATGGCATTAACAGATGCTTACAAAAGATTATTGAAGCCAAGTATGGAAACCGAAATCCGTATTTACACCAAAAAGAAAGCGGATGAAGAAGCTATCAAAGTTTTCTCAGATAACTTGAGACAATTGCTTTTAGCTGCTCCGATGGGACAGAAGAACGTCATGGCGGTGGATCCTGGCTTCAGAACGGGATGTAAATTAGTTTGCCTGGATAGACAAGGTAAATTGTTATTCAATGAAGCCATCTATCCCAATGAGCCTCAATTACAGACCACCAAAGCAGCGGCTTTGATTTTGCAACTAGTGGAAAAATATAATGTTGAAGCTATAGCTATTGGTAATGGTACAGCTGGAAGAGAAACTGAGAAATTTATTAACTCAATTGGTTTGCCTAAATCTGTTACGGTAGTCATGGTAAATGAGAGTGGGGCTTCTGTTTATTCTGCATCTGAAGTTGCAAGAGATGAATTTAAAGATTATGATCTTACAGTTCGTGGAGCGGTATCTATTGGTAGAAGATTGATGGATCCTTTGGCTGAATTGGTAAAAATTGATGCTAAATCAATAGGAGTAGGGCAATACCAACACGATGTAGATCAAAATTTACTAAAAGCTGGATTGGATGATACTGTGGTAAGTTGTGTGAATAATGTTGGGGTTGAATTAAATACAGCCAGCAAGCAATTATTAACCTATGTTTCTGGATTAGGGCCCTCCATTGCAGAAAATATAGTGAATTACAGAAATGAAAATGGTGCTTTTAAGAGCAAGGAAGAATTGAAGAAAGTACCACGTTTGGGAGATAAAGCTTTTGAGCAGGCAGCAGGTTTCTTGCGCATCAGTGATGCTAAAAATCCATTAGATAGTAGTTCTGTCCACCCTGAACGATATGAGCTAGTGAACAAAATGGCTAAGGATGTTCAAGCTTCCATAACAGATTTGATGAGTAGCAAAGAATTGCGTGAGAAATTGGACATGAAGAAATATGTGACCGAATCTGTAGGACTTCCAACCTTGCAGGATATCATGCAGGAACTAGCTAAGCCTGGTCGTGACCCTCGTGAGCAATTTGAAGCTTTTTCCTTTACTGAAGGTATTAATGAAATCAAGGATTTGAAAGTCGGAATGAAATTGCCTGGTATTATTACCAATATCACCAATTTTGGTGCTTTCGTGGATGTTGGCGTTCATCAGGATGGCTTAGTACATGTTAGCCATATTGCAGATAAATTTGTAAGCAATCCAGCTGAAGTGGTAAATGTGGCGCAAAAAGTAGAAGTTACTGTTATGGAAGTGGATGAAGCTAGAAAACGGATTTCCTTTTCCATGAAGAAAGATCCCTTCAAGCAACAATCAAAAGAGGAGAAACCAAAAGGGAAATTTAAAAGAAAAGCAGAGGAAAAAGCTCCAGAAGGTGATTTGCAAGCCAAATTAGCAGCGCTAAAAGGTAAGTTTGGTTGATGGTAATTCTACACCTATCTTCCAAAAAGGAGGATAGGTGTTTTTACTTAATAATTAGAAGGAAAGTTCATTGGTGGTGGCATAGGAAATGATTGATTCATCATCATTTGTTGACGCATCATCATATCATTCATCCAAAACATATTCCATGTATGAAAAGGATTGTAGGTTTCAAACTGAAATTCGATTGGAAGAACGACTTCATTTACTATTCTTTCCCCTTTAACCTTACCTGTTCTCCAGTATTTCCCCTGTTTAAAAATATTAAGCTGATCCAAAAGAGCTAAATCTATGGAATCATCAATTCCTTTTAAAATATTAATATCTGAGACATATCCCGAGGGTTCTATTATTAGATTTACTAATACCAACCCATAATTACCATCCAGAAACGACTTTTCTGGATACTCAAATTTCTTTTTTAGTTGTTTTTGAAACCATCTTGAACGTTTAAATTTTAAATCTTTGGTTGAAAGGAAGTAAACCTTCCTACCTTTTTGATCAGTGTAATACGATTCTACTAAGTAACCCTTTATATATTGATTTTGTATTAATCTCTGTTCAATATGGTCATAGAAAATATTTAATCCACTTCCATTTTCATCTAGTTGATTTGTTCCACTACTATCATTTACAGTCATAAAAGTTCTTAATCCGAAATCATCATATCTATAGATTTCATAGATGTTCTGATTTCTATAGTAGGTGAAAATAGTATGTGGCTTATTTTCAACATATTTAATCTTTTTTCTTTTTACTCCATTAGGGTAATACCAAGTGAAATCACCATCCTTTTTATGTGGATAAACAGAATTGAAATTACCAGAATATAATTTATTGTTGTCTTCTGTGAAGTAAGAAATATAAAAGGAGGTACCTTCTGCGCTATCTACTTTAGCAAAGTATTTAGCATTTTTTTCGTTTTCTATTTCCCTCCATTGTTTATCAAAATAAATTTTATCATTATTGACATACCCCATGTTGTATTTATACATCTTAATAATGGTAGGAATATCACCATCGTCATATTTTCTGTCTTCAATTTCTTTAATGAGCTCCGGGAATTTTGAAAAATTTGCACTACAAAATTTTATAAAATCTTTTCTTGATGTTGGAAATACTTCATAGGTAGCTGAATTTTTCGATTTCAGACAATAATATACATTAGTTCTGTTCATGTCACTTGTATAATATTTATAGAATGACATACCATTAAAATGTTCAATAAATTGAAGGAAAACTTTACTTTCGTTTTTTAATATATCAATGCCTGGTTTGATTATTTGGTCTTTGGAAATGATTAATGATTTATTGGCAACAATAAACGAGTCCTTAGCTAATACGAAAGATTTACAATCCTCAACTTTTATTTTCTCAGCTTTATCGTTTTCGCTTGCCTTAAATTTGAAAAATTTGCTTTTGAGATGGTATTTAATCAGTCCTTCCTTTTTTTCATTTTTTAAATTGAAATAATATGCTGGTACATAATTTCTTATATTGTTTTTTGATACTTTAAATTCGGCTTTGCCTTCATAATCGGTAGAGAAGTAGCCGTCAATTGTTTTGCCATACATATCAAGTTTATATCCTACAGCTTCAATACCAGCGTCTTGAGAATAACTATAGAATAGAATTGTAATCAATAAAATTGGTGTCAGTAATAATTTTTTCATTGTATTTTTTGGGTATGAGCAAGAATACAAAGCATTTTTCACTTAAGCAAAAAGTAGATTAATATTTTAACTATGTGTTTAATTAATTTGAATTGAGATGCTAATAATTAGAATCCTTGTTGATATATTAAGTCGGATAATTTCTCACATTCAATATTGTTATGAATATTGACACAGGGACCATCTCATTTCAATATTTGTTTGGGAGCCACCCACTGGGCTAACACCCATCACCATAACTCATTAACCTTCAGTATCATTGGATTGTAATTGTTATGTAGATTTAAAAGTTCTCACAAACTTAACTTTTGATTCCATCCTCTAACTTTTAATCAACCCGCTCAATCTTAGCACCCAGCGCATTCAATCTTCCATCAATATTCTGATAGCCTCTATCAATTTGTTCTACATTGTGAATAGTGCTTTCACCTTCAGCAGATAATGCAGCTATCAATAAGGATACACCAGCTCTGATGTCAGGTGAAGTCATGGAAATACCTCTTAAGTTAATTTGTCTGTCCAGACCTATTACGGTTGCTCTATGTGGATCGCATAAAATAATTTGAGCACCCATGTCGATAAGCTTATCCACAAAGAATAATCGGCTTTCAAACATTTTTTGATGTACAAGGATGGTTCCTTTCGCTTGGGTAGCCACAACCAAAACAATGCTCAGCAAGTCAGGGGTGAAGCCAGGCCAAATGGCATCCGCTATGGTCAAAATAGAGCCATCAATAAAAGTTTCGATTTCGTAATGCTGTTGGGAAGGAATGAAAATATCATCGCCTCTGAATTCCATTTTAATTCCAAGCCTTTGAAATGTTTCCGGAATTATACCTAAATGCTCAATACCCGCATTTTTGATTATGATTTCGGATTGGGTCATGGCAGCTAAGCCAATGAAACTCCCGATTTCGATCATATCGGGTAGCATGCTATGTTCTGTACCATTTAATTCCTTTACTCCCTCAATATGTAAAAGATTTGAACCAATGCCTTCAATTTTAGCACCCATTCTCACCAACATTCTGCATAACTGTTGCAAATAGGGTTCGCATGCAGCATTATATATGGTGGTTTTACCTTCAGCCATCGAGGCCGCCATTACTATGTTAGCTGTTCCTGTTACTGAAGCCTCATCCAAATGAATATAAGCTCCTTTTAAACTAGAGGCATCGATATGGTAATAGTTTTTTTCAGATTCAAAAAGGAATTTTGCACCTAATTTTTGAAATCCTATGAAATGAGTGTCTAATCTTCTTCTCCCAATTTTATCTCCCCCTGGTTTTGGGATCATGGCTTTTCCAAACCTTGCCAAAAGTGGTCCTAATAGCATGATGGATCCTCTTAATGAGGCAGCCTTTTGCGTGTATTCAGCAGTTCCGAAGAAATCAAGATTTATATTCTTTGCAGTAAATTCATAACTTTCTTCTCCAATTTGATTGACTTCAACTCCCAAATCTTTTAGCAGGTCAATTAATTTATTGACATCCACTATGTTGGGGACTTTGTGGATAGTGACTTTTTCAGGAGTTAATAATACAGCGCAAAGAATTTGTAGTGCCTCATTTTTTGCACCTTGAGGATGAATTTCACCAGAAAGCTTTTGCCCTCCGGTAATTTTAAATGATGCCATTGATTAGTTTCTTCTTCTTTTTGGATTACTTCCTTTATTTGATCTTTTACCTTTATTGGTGTTTCTTGGCCTGTTATCTTTAAAGATAGTGTCGAAACCGTTGGTGGCCTTTACATGGTCAATATCAACAGATAATTTCCCGTTTGATAATTGCTTAATATTGTCTGCAATTGCTTCTTCTGTTACATTATCCCTGTTCCAGGTAGTATAGAAAGTTTTCATTAAACGGCCGATATAATAAACTGCAGCTTGTTTTTCTTCCTCATCTTCTATGCTTATTGCCTTTTCTACCAATAATTCGATATTTCTGCCATAATGCTTGAATTTTACTTCATCCGAGGCATATTTAACTGGCTGAGGTTTTTTACCCAAAATTTCTTTTTCAGGCATAGGGTAGGGACTATCAACATCTAAATTGAAATCAGACATGATGTATAAATCATCCCAATATTTTTGCATATTTTCATTGTTGTGGTCTTTAGGGCCGCTGCTTAACTGCTTTATTAAATCCACAACAGTGTAGGCCATTTTATTGCGCATTTCTTTATCCTCTACAGTGCGCAAATGTTTGACCAACATTTGGACATTGCGTCCATATTCTCTTAATTTCATTTCAGGTCTTTGGGTATTATAATCTAACATAGTCTTAGCTTATTCTTTCACAAAGGTAGAAAATTAGAAAGAAATAACAGGCATTACAATTTTATCCTTTAAAATTTAAAATTTCTATGTGATTCAAATTTGTATTCAGAGTCTTAAGATGGATAAAAAATAAAACTGCTTGCATCACTAATGTACTTGGAATGCAGTTTGTGAGGACACAAACTTTAGGTAGTACCAACATCCTAAAATCAGATTTTCCTACTAGTTATTTAGCATTTTAACTCTTTTCATCAGCTAAAATGTAAAGCTTATATAAAATAGATTGGCTTATTAATTAGAAATAACCATTTTTGAAGTTGATGTAAAACCAAAATATATAATCATTATGAAAATAAAATTATTAGGATTTGTAATGGCTATGTTAATGGGTACTGTTGCTTTTGGGCAAACAGACCGTTGGCAGCAGGCCATAAAATATGAAATGGAAATCGATATGGATGTGGAAACACATCAATTTGAAGGTGAACAAAAAGTGGAATACACCAATAATTCACCTGAACAATTAAACAAGGTTTTCTATCACCTTTACTTCAATGCTTTTCAGCCAAACAGCATGATGGATGTTCGCTCCAGAACCATCAAAGATCCGGACAGAAGAGTAGGGGATAGAATCAGTAAATTAAGTGATGACGAGATTGGCTATCAAAAAATCTTAAGCTTAAAGCAAGATGGAAAAGCAGTTGATTTTGAAGTTGTAGGTACAATACTGGAAGTGGATTTAAATAATCCTATTAATCCTGGTGAGACTGTGACTTTTGAAATGGAATTTGAAGCACAAGTTCCGGTTCAAATAAGAAGAACTGGTCGTGATAATGCAGAAGGTATTAGCTACTCTATGGCACAATGGTATCCTAAAATGGCAGAATATGATTATCAAGGATGGCACTCAAATCCTTATATAGGAAGAGAATTTCACGGAATTTGGGGTGATTTTGATGTGAAAATCACCATAGATAAGGATTTTATCCTTGGCGGAACCGGTTATGTTCAGAATCCTAATGAGGTAGGACATGGCTACCAAGATGAAGGAGTAAAGCCCACAAAGGGGAAAAAAGGTAAGCACACTTGGCATTTTAAAGCACCAAATGTAATTGATTTTATGTGGGCAGCTGATCCGGATTTCACTCACGTTAAAGCTCAGGTACCAGATGGACCGGATTTGCATTTCTTATATCAAGTGAATGATGAAACAAAAGATAACTGGGAAAAGTTACCTGAGTACACAATTAAAGCATTTGAGTATGCCAATAAAACTTTTGGCAAGTATCCTTATGATCAATACTCTGTGATCCAAGGTGGCGATGGCGGAATGGAATATCCTATGGCTACTTTAATTACGGGAGAAAGAAGTTTGGGAAGTTTGGTAGGAGTTACGGTTCATGAAATGTTCCATAGCTGGTACCAAGCAGTTTTAGCCACTAACGAGGCATTATATGAATGGATGGACGAAGGTTTTACTTCATTTGGTTCATCTGAAACCATGAATGTAATCATGGACCAAGGCCAGAAAAATCCACAAGCTGGTAATTACAGAGGGTATTTAGCACTTGTCGAAAGTGGATATGAAGAGCCTATGAGCACCCATGCCGATCATTATAGTACTAACTTTGCTTATGGAAGAGCGGCCTATTCTAAAGGAGCCACTTTTTTAGGTCAATTAAGATATATAATGGGAGATGAAGTATTTTACCCAGCAATGAGAACTTATTTTGAAGAATGGAAATTCAAACACCCTAACGATAACGATTTCATCAGGGTAATGGAAAAAGCTTCTGGATTGGAATTGGATTGGTATAAAGAATATTTCGTTTATTCTACCAAGCAAATTGATTACGGCATTAAATCCGTTTTGGAAAAAGATGGAAAAACATACGTAACCCTGGATAAAATTGGTGAAATGCCAATGCCTTTAGAAGTATCCATCACTTATAAAGATGGGAACAGTGAAATTGTGTATATTCCTTTAAGGATAATGAGAGGAGAAAAATCATTTGATGAGGATGCCAATGTAAAAATATTAGCCGATTGGCCATGGGTATTCCCAACCTATACATTTGAGCTTGATCAACCCGCTGCTAATATAAAAAGTATGGTAATAGATGAAAAAGAAGGCATGGCAGATGTAGATAGGGAAAATAATTCTTTTGATCCTGAAAAGCATTTGAAACCGACTTTTGAAGAATAATAATTTTTTTTAAAAACTGTGTTTAGAAAAAGCCCGCATTTAAATATGTGGGCTTTTTTATATTTCGCCCTTTCCTGAAGTTAGGATGTGAGACTTATGATACAGGGCTTCACAATGTTTTTAAGCATATCTCAGTTTTTGGTTAGATATAATATGATTTTTTACATATTAAAGAATTTAATGAGTTACACAGGTAAGGATTTGAATATGTATGTTTTTGCAATTATTTATTTGAAATTATCCGCTAACTTGAAGGGAGGTTTAATAGTATTAAATGTTTATACTGATCATGTTTTTAAACATTTTGTAATTGCATTACAATAAATACTAATTCTAAATCCCTAAATTTGAACTTAATATTTTATTTAAACTCTTAGAACTTTACAATTATAAAATGCTATTATTCGGTGCGAGTGGACATGCAAAGGTCATAGTAGATATTCTTTTATCTAAAGGTATTCAAGTGAAGGGTTTTTATGATGACGATGCAACAAAAACTCAGATTTGGGGGATTGCCATTTTAGGTAAACCTATAGATTTTAATGATCCTGTGGAAGAATGTATTGTGTCTATTGGCAAAAATGACACTCGTAAAAAGGTAGTTGAACTATTAGCAGATGCTGAATTTGGTACTGCTATTCATGAC
The DNA here is from genome assembly GCA_051747245.1 of Bacteroidota bacterium. Taxonomy (GTDB): domain Bacteria; phylum Bacteroidota; class Bacteroidia; order Cytophagales; family Cyclobacteriaceae; genus Marivirga. Next base: position 61,784 of record JBNJFX010000023.1, on the reverse strand, counting down.
CGGTCTGTTATAGGCTCGCATGTGCAAATAGGAGATGGGACGGTAGTAATGGCAGGCACTGTAATTAATGCTGATACGAAGATAGGAGAACATGCAATTATCAATACATCAGCAAGTGTTGACCATGATTGTAAAATTTCCGATTTTGCACATATCGCACCAAATGCCTCTCTTTGTGGTGGGGTAGAGATCGGAGAAGGAACTTTGATTGGAGCTGGAGCGACTGTAATTCCTTTAGTGAAGATTGGAAAATGGTGCACAATTGGAGCTGGGGCTGTAGTGGTTGAAGATGTTCCAGACCACTCATTAGTAGTTGGAAATCCTGCTAAAATTATTAAAAAGACAGTTTAAATGACGGAAATTGCAATATATGGTGCAGGGGGCTTTGGAAGAGAAGTGAATTTGATTGTTCAGCAACTTATCAAAAAAGGCTACCCTTATCATTTTTTAGGTTTTTTTGATGATGATGACAAATCAGCTGAATTTGGTAAATCTTATTTAGGTGATACTGAAAAACTGAATAATTGGGACAGGCCTATTTCTATTGCTTTGGCAATAGGAGATGGAAAAACTAGAAAGAAAGTAGTGGATAGAATTACAAATCCAATGGTGGAATTTTCCAAAGTAGTTTCCCCTCACGCAATATTTAATGATATTATCAATATTGGTAAAGGAAGTATTATTTGTGCAGGAGCAAATTTAACTACGAACATCAAGGTTGAGGAATTTGTAGTGATAAATTTGAATGCCACCATAGGGCACGATTGTCATTTAAGGAGTTTTAGTTCTGTTATGCCTGGGGCAAATTTAGCTGGAGATGTTAAGCTAAATGAATGTACCTTTGTGGGAAGCGGAGCTAATGTGTTGAATGGGATAGAAATGGCTGAAAATTCCGTATTGGGCGCTGGCGGAGTACTTACAAAAAATTTGGGAGCAAATAAAACTGCTGTTGGGGTACCCGCAAAAATTATAGAAAAGTGAGTTTATATCAAGATTTTAAACCATCCATACTTTTTCTTGCCAAATTCATTGGCTTATACATTATTTTAAATGTAGCCTATGGCTTTTATCTGGATGCCTCCAAAGGGGAAGCAGATTTTATGACCAAGTGGGTAACTGAACAAACAGCTAGCATAATTGATATTTATGCGGATAAAATTGCCACAGGGCCAAAAGATGATTTGAAAAGTATTTTCATTTTTAAAGATAGTCAGGCTATTTTGTCTGTTTATGAAGGCTGCAATGGATTAAATGTAATGGTCATTTTTGTGTCCTTCTTGATTGCTTATGGCAAAATCGGGACAAGAATGTTATGGTTTATTCCTTTGGGAATTCTAGTGATTCATTTATTTAATATTCTGAGAATTTTACTCTTGTTTCATGTGACCATTTCTATGCCCGATTTCCTATATTTCAGTCATAAATATTTATTTACAGCCTTTATATATATAGCCGTATTCGGTATGTGGGCACTTTGGATTTTTAAGGTCAATGAAAAATAAGGAGTGGTTAGAACCAAATAAAGGGCTAAGGATGTTCCTGATATTCATCAGTCTAACGGGATTGGGAATAATTTTTATTACTCAACGTTTTGATTATAGTTTATTAATTTCAGATGAATTAAGTGCCCAAAATCAATTTATCATCAATAGGAGTATTCGTTTTCTGTTAAATGATAATTTAGTGCTACTATTAATTTATGCTATTTTTTATGACAGGAAATATGTGAAATTTGGATTGGCAGTTGAGGCTGTAGGTTTCTTCTTTTTATTGATCCCATATTTTATTTTAAGGTTTAATACTCCAATTGATCACATGTACATCAGTTTCATTCACAGGCTGATAATAAATCCAACACTGATGGTATTGTTGATTCCAGCTATTTATATTCAGAAGATTAAAAATTGAGCTATTAACTTCAATTAAATTGAAACCCCTTCTTCATTTAACAGTTAAACCTGACTTAAAAGTTATTTAAAAATCAATGTCGAAATTAAAGAATATACCTTATTCCATATTAGAATTAGCCAGTGTTGGTAAAGATATAAGTGTCAAAAAGACATTTGATAACAGTCTTGATTTGGCTCGAAAAGCTGAAGAATTAGGATATAAAAGATTTTGGTTGGCCGAGCATCATAATATGGTAAGTATTGCCAGTTCTGCAACCGCTGTTTTAATTGGTCATATTGCAAGTGGCACTCAAAAAATAAGGGTAGGATCAGGAGGGATAATGTTACCAAATCATTCTCCGCTTATCGTTGCTGAGCAATTCGGAACCCTCGGTAGTATTTACCCTAATAGAATTGATCTAGGATTAGGAAGAGCACCAGGGACAGATCAAGTGACAGCTCACGCCATTCGTTCGGATAGAAATCAATCAGTTCATAAGTTCCCTCAAGAAGTCAGTGAGATTCAGCAATATTTTTCCCTATCTAATGCTAATTCAAAAGTTCGTGCTACAGTAGCTGAAGGAGTAGAAGTACCTATTTTTATATTAGGTTCAAGTACAGATAGCGCCCACTTAGCTGCTAAAAATGGGTTGCCGTATGTTTTCGCTTCTCATTTTGCACCAACTCAACTTTTCGAAGCTTTAAATATTTATTATAATGAATTTCAACCTTCAAAATTCTTGAAGGAACCTTATACAATAGCGGGAATAAATGTTATTACTGCTGAGACTGATGATGAAGCTGATCGATTATCTACTTCCATGATAAGGATGATGCTTGGGGTTATGACAAACAACTTAGATTATATGCAGCCACCAACAGAAATGACGGATGAACTAAAGGAATTATCGAATCATCCAACATTTCAAAAAATGATGCAATTTGCTTTTGTTGGGAGCAAAGAAAAAGTTAAGATTCAGACAGAAGATTTTCTGAAGAAAACTGGAGTGGATGAAGTAATTGTTGCTTCACACATTTACGATCATGAAGCAAGAGTAAAATCTTTCAAAATTTTCTCTGAAATTATGAAAGGAGAGACTGTTGAGAATGTTTCCTGATTTATAACCACAATGCATTTTTTAACCACAGAGGACACGGGGATTTTCAAGGAGTTACACAAAGAAGACTTTTAACTGAGGGCACTGAATTTTAACCACAAAGAGAACTGAGAAATATCACAAAGTTTCACAAAGATTACTTTTCCATAAATGATACTTAAATTACTATAGTCTCAAGGTAAAAAATCTTAGTGACCTTTGCGAAGGTCTTAGATAAACTTCGTGGTTAAAAAATTCTTCGTAGTTAAATAGGTTCTGTTTTTTTAATATTCATCTGAAATTTATACTTTAGTGGTTTAACCAAACCTTATAAATTATGAATGAAAATGAATTAAGCAAGATAATCATTGGCTCTGCTATTAAAGTACATCAATCATTAGGTCCGGGATTATTAGAAAATGCTTATCAAGAATGTCTTTTCTACGAGCTTAAAAAACAAAATCTTAATGTAACAAAAGAAAAATATGCCTGTTATCTATGAAGAAATCAAAATGGATTGTGGGTACAAAATAGATTTATTGGTTGAAGATAAAATGGTGATTGAACTTAAGAGTGTTGATAAACTGAATGATGTTCATAAGGCTCAAACTTTGACTTATATGAAGCTTGGTGATTATAAATTGGGTTTATTAATCAATTTTAATGTCTCTCTTTTAAAATCTGGCATCAAAAGGCTAATAAACGGCTACATTTAACCAATGAAATGATTTAACCACAAAGAAACCTGAAATTTACCCTATGCTTTATAAAGAAAAACCTTAGTGAATCTTTGTGAACAACTTAGAGAAACTCGTATGTTTACAGTCATTAAAAAATGAAGTACTCTAATTGAGCAAATTGGTAAGACGAGGATCCATCAACAGCTTTAGCTGTTACTTTGTGGTCTTCGTGAACAACTTAGGGAATCTTTGTGGTTAGTAAACAATCTTTGCTGTTACCTTTTAAGCGGTTTCAGTAAATCTTCTAGCCCATTGGTTTTAATCACCCAGAGCGTTTCCATTTGCATCCCTAGTTTACCAGGTGGGAAGCCATCTTTTCTTTTGAACCACTCCAAATAGGAGACAGGTAAATTGCAAAGTAAAGTGCCCTTATATTTTCCAAAGGGCATCTTTACTCTGACTAAATCTTTTAAAATTTCAGGATTAAGTCCTTCCATTACTTATTGAATGTACTGGCAACTACCAAATCTTTTGTGCCATGGCTGTAATCATAAAAACCTTCACCGGATTTAGCTCCTAATTTTCCAGCTTGCACCATATTGATTAATAAAGGACAAGGTCTGTATTTAGGATCACCTAAACCATCATGCAATACATTCAAGATGCTCAAACAAACATCCAAACCAATGAAATCAGCTAATTGCAACGGTCCCATAGGATGAGCCATTCCCAATTTCATAACAGAATCAATTTCTTTAACCCCTGCAACGCCTTCAAATAAGCTAAAGATAGCTTCATTGATCATTGGCATTAATATTCTATTAGCAATAAAACCAGGATAGTCATTTACTTCCTCAGGAATCTTACCCAATTTTTTAGACATCTCCATTATACGCTCAGTCACTTCATCAGAAGTAGAATATCCACGGATAATCTCCACTAATTTCATTACTGGAACTGGATTCATAAAGTGCATACCAATCACTTTTTCTGGTCTGTTTGTAACTGAAGCGATTTTAGTAATAGAAATAGAGCTTGTGTTGGATGCTAGAATGGTTTTTTCATCACAAACTTCATCTAGTTCCTTAAAGATTTTCAATTTAAGGTCAGTATTTTCAGTTGCAGCTTCCACTACCAAATCAGCACCTTTAGCGCCCTCTTTTACTGAAGTGAAAGTAGTGATGTTATTAAGGGTTTCAGTTTTCTTGGCTTCGTCTATTTTCTCCTTCTTTACTTGTCTGTCCAAGTTTTTAGTGATAGTAGCCATTCCTTTTTCAAGGGCAGCTTCACTAATATCAATTAAAGAAACTTTAAAACCATTTTGAGCGAAAACGTGCGCAATGCCATTACCCATCGTTCCCGAACCTATTACTGCTATATTTTCCATAGTATATTGTTGTTAATTTTTAGCTGTGGCAAAGATATAAAATCTACTTAGTACCCATAACCCGCTTTGCTAAAAGATATTGAAAAAGTTTCAAGATTTCCATCCAACCTTCCAACTTGTAAACTTGCCAACATGATTTCTTGCTATCTTCGGTCTAGTCATCCTCCATCCAACACTCCAGATGTTGGCGCAGGCGTCTCGCATGTGTTCATATATAAAGTAGACACTGTTTTTTTAAACTTAATAATCTGTCAACATGCCAACATGAAATCTTGCTAAATCCGTACTGATAATCATCCTCCATCCAACACCCATCATCCAACTATCATTTACTTCAACACTAAAATACTTATACACCTTCGTTGGCGCACGCGTGTCGCGTGTGTCTTTTATAAACCCATCAACCTGACAACTTGTTAACCTGACAACTTGTTAACCTGCCAACTTGTAAACCCATTCATCAAACAAAACTGTGCAGGACAATAAAATTATATTAATTTCGTGCTTTATTGAATATAAACCATAAAAGAGATATATGAGAGTATTAAAACTATCGGTTTTGATGTTTTTAGGTGTAATGACCAGCCTATTTGCACAAGAGCCTCAAGAAAACAACCAAGATTTATTTAAATTCTTTGGTGATCGAAATGGAAATGAATACAGATCTGCTTCAGGAAAACCGGGACACAATTATTGGCAAAATAGTGCCGATTATAAAATTGATGTCACTCTGAACGAGGAAGATGAAATGATAACCGGTAAAATCACTATCGATTATGTAAACAACAGCCCTGAGAAATTGGAATTTGTTTGGTTGCATTTAGAACAAAATCGATTTACTGAAACCTCAAGAGGTACTTTGACCACTCCAATTCAAGGAAACCGCTATACAGGTGATATGGATGGTGGTTATAATATCACTAATATTAAAGCAGTGAGCGGGAGAAGAGGAAATCCATCTAGTGAACATATCATTAATGATACGAGAATGCAGGTTTTCTTTGATGAGCCAATTGAAGCAAAAGGAGGAACGGCTACCATTAGTATGGATTTTGAATATAAAGTCCCTGTAAAAGGAATGGATAGAATGGGGCAGTTGGAAGTGGATGATGGAACTATATTTGCAATGGCACAGTGGTATCCGAAAATGGTGGTTTTTGATGATGTTAGAGGTTGGAATACTGAACCATATTTGGGTGCAGGTGAGTTTTATTTAGAATATGGTGATTTTGAATATAATGTTACCGTTCCATACAATCACATTGTAGTAGGTTCTGGAGAATTATTGAATCCTAAAGATGTGTTGACTTCGGAGCAGTTAAATAGAATGGATAAAGCGGCTAATAGCGATGAAACTGTTCATATTATAACCGCTGATGAAGTAGGCGATCCTTCCAAAACCAGACCTAAGCAATCAGGAAATTTAACATGGAAATTCAAGATTGAAAATGCCAGAGATGTAGCCTGGGGTTCTTCACCAGCATTTATTTGGGATGCAGCTAAAATTGATTTACCAAGCGGTAAAAAAGCTATGGCTCAGTCAGCTTACCCAAAAGAAAGTGATGGAGAAGATGGTTATGGACGTTCTACTGAATATTCTAAGGCATCTGTTGAACATTACTCCAATATGTGGTATGAATACCCTTATCCTAATGCTGTAAATGTAGCGGCTGATATAGGGGGAATGGAATATCCGGGATTGAACTTTTGTGGTTATCAGTCTAAAAACAAATCATTATGGGGCGTAACGGATCATGAATTTGGTCACAACTGGTTCCCGATGATAGTTGGAAGTAATGAAAGATTATATGCTTGGATGGATGAAGGATTTAACACCTTCATTAACTTCTATTCTTCAGAAGAATTCAATGATGGTGAATTTGCAGATGATTTGGATGAGACCAGAAGCTATATTGGCTGGTTGACCAGCGAAAGTAGAGAAAAAATAGCTACTTATCCTGATGTTGCTAATACCAGAAATTTAGGAATGATTGCTTATATGAAGCCTGCTATGGGACTTTTAATGTTAAGAGAATATATCTTAGGTCATGAAAGATTTGATAATGCTTTCAAGGCGTATATCAATAGATGGGCATATAAGCACCCAACTCCAGGAGATTTCTTTAATACAATTGAAAATGTAGCAGGAGAGAGTCTATCATGGTTTTGGAAAACTTGGTTCTATGGAAATGGAAACATTGATATCGCTTTAGATGGTGTTTATCCTTATCAAGGAAGTTATTTGATAGTTTTAGCCAATAAAGGGGAAGTTCCAATGCCAGTTAAAATGAAAGTTACTTACGCAGATGGAACTGATGAGATAGTAGAGCTGCCAGTTGAAATCTGGCAAAGAGGTGATTCATGGAATCATTTATTAAGCACAGGTAAAGAAGTGGAGAAAATCGAATTGGATCCGGATAAAATTTTACCGGATGTAAACGGCAGCAATGATGTTTGGCCAAGTCCTTATTATGAGGATTAATTATTTATAGAATATAGAATAATAGAAAAGCTCTCCAGTTGGAGGGCTTTTTTTATTCCATTTAATCAATAATAGGCCTAAAAGGAACCTCATCTAAATTACAAAGTTCAACCTGTTCAATTGATAAGTAATATTTATTAAGCCTGTTTTTATAGCGTTGCCCAACTAATTTATGGTTTAAAACCCATTCTTTTGTTGCAATTATTTCATCACGAAATCCTCTTTGAATAGCGATGTAATCAGCTTCATGTTCAGCCTTCATTTTAAAGCTATTTGAAAAAACATACTTTAAGCCATATTTAATCATACCTATATTTGAATAGGAGAGATAGTCCACTAGATGTCCCAGTTCATGGGCAAACCAGCCTGTCATCACCTTTTGAGGGACTTCTTCCACTTTTAAGCTGTGGCTATTGCTTACATAAACCCCTAGCTTAATTCTATATTTTTTAATGCCATTTAATAAATTTTTAATTGATATGATAGGCTGTGCCTGCATAGTGGAGGATTTTACACTTTTCTGATAAAGCGTAATAGAGTAATCATGCAAGTCGCTATATTCTTTTATTGCTGTTAAAAAGCTTTCTTTAATTCTTTCGCTATCAATTTTTCTGAATTTTACCTTCATACAATGCTAATAACGAACAGCCTATTTGATTGTTTATATTACAATTTTAAAATAAAACTAAGCAGGTCGTTGTATTTACAGTATTTTTATAATAATTTGGACTTTTGTAACTAAATATTGTTTAAAATAAACTTAAAATTATGCTTAAAATGAAATCTATGGCGATTGCATTCATGTTGCTTTTTTCAGCAAGTTTGGCGTGGTCGCAATCATCAGAAATTGACAAAGCCTTACAAAACAAACCAATTCCATTAGATCCTAATGTGAAAGTAGGGCAGTTAGAGAATGGTTTAACTTATTATATCCGTCAAAATGAAAAGCCGGAAGACCAAGTTGAATTTCGATTAGTAATTAATGCTGGTTCTATGCAGGAAAATGACAAACAATTAGGTTTGGCTCATTTTACCGAACACATGGCCTTTAATGGAACAGAAAATTTCAAGAAGAATGAATTAGTGGATTACCTACAATCTGCAGGTGTGAAATTCGGTGCTGATTTAAATGCCTATACTAGTTTTGATGAGACCGTATATATTCTTCCCATTCCAACTGATGAGGAAACAATGAAAAATGGATTCACGGTATTGGAAGATTGGGCAGCTGGATTATTAATGACAGAAGAAGAGATTGACAAGGAAAGAGGAGTTGTTCTGGAAGAATGGAGGTTAGGACAAGGTGCAAATCAAAGAATGAGAGATGAGTATTTCCCTATTTTATTTAAAGATTCTCGTTATGCGGAAAGATTACCTATTGGAAAAAAGGAAATATTGGAAAATTTCGATTATGAAACACTTCGTTCTTTTTATAAAGATTGGTATAGACCTAATTTGATGGCTGTAATAGCAGTTGGTGACATAGATCCAGCTGAAATGGAGAAACAAATTCAAGAGCGATTTGGAGATTTGGAAAACCCGAATGAACCAAAAGAGAAAAAATTATATGAAGTTCCAGGTCATGAGGAAACATTTGTAAGTATAGTAACTGATAAGGAAGCTAATTTCAATCAAATACAACTTTACTACAAGCATGATAATGAGGAGATGAAAACATTATCAGATTTGAGAAGGGATTTGATTTATAGCATGTATAATGGCATGTTAAGCCAAAGATTAGCTGAGTTAAGACAATCTTCTAATCCACCGTTTATGTTTGCAAGCACTAATTTTTCTCAGATGGTTAGAAATAAAAGTGCTTATTCTTCTTTTGCTATGGTAGGGGAAAATGGTTTCGAAAGAGGGGTGAAAGTATTGGCCGAAGAAAACAAAAGAATTAAAGACCATGGTTTTACTGCTTCAGAATTGGACCGCTATAAAAAGACATTTTTGAATAATGCAGAAAAACGTGTTAAGGAACTGGATAAAACAGAATCAAACAGATTTGCAAGCGCATATATCCAACATTTCTTAAGGGAAAATCCTATTCCTGGTGCTGAATTTGAATTTGAATTCTATCAAAACCTAATTAATACTATCACCTTGCCTGAGATTAATATGCTAGCTGAAAAATGGGTAACTGATAATAATCGAGTAGTTGTACTTACAGGTGCTGAAAAAGAAGGCCTTGAAATGCCAACTGAGGAAGATATTCTATCTATTTTAGAAGAAGTTGATAATTCTGAAATTGAACCTTACAAAGACGAAGATGTAGCCGAAAGTTTTATGACCACAGCACCTAAAGCAGGAAAAGTTGTGAATAAAACAATGCATGATGAGCTAGATGTAACGGAACTAGAATTAAGCAATGGGATTAAGGTGGTTTTAAAACCTACAGACTTTAAAAATGATGAGGTAAAAATGAGAGCCTATAGTTTTGGGGGGCATAGCCAATATGAATTAGAGGATTATTATTCAGCCTCAAATGCCACTTCTTTAATTACTGAAGCCGGAGTTGCTGATTTTTCCAATACTGATATTAAGAAAATGCTTTCAGGTAAAACGGTAAGTGTTAATCCATATATTTCAAACTTATCTGAAGGTTTTAGAGCAGAAGCCAGTCCAAAAGATTTGGAGGACATGTTCCAATTGACAAATTTATATTTTACTGCACCAAGAATGGATGAAGAAGCTTTTGGTTCTTATGTGAGTAAAAATAAGATGCTATATGGAAATTTAATGTCAAACCCACAATTTTATTATAGCGATAAAGTGAGCATGATATTAGCTCAAGATAATCCTAGAGGTGGAGGGTTCCCTAAAGCTGAGAATTTAGATAAAATTGATTTCCAAAGAGCTTATGATATCTATAAAGAAAGATTTGCTGATGCCAGTGACTTTACTTTCGTTTTCGTAGGGAACTTCGATGTAGAAGGCATTACTCCATTGCTGGAAACTTATTTAGGAAGCTTACCAACTGTTGAAAGAGAAGATAATTGGGTGGATTTAGGTATTAGACCACCAAAAGGTGTAGTGAAGGAACAAATTATTAAAGGAACAGATCAAAAAAGCTATGCCACTATATTATATCATGGTGAAACAGAATATGATAAGCAAAAAAATTATCATTTAAAGTCATTAGGCGAATTAGTGACTAATGAGTTGATAGATATTCTTAGAGAAGAAAAAAGTGGTGTGTATGGGGTTGGAGCTTCAGGTAGAATGCAAAGATTGCCCGAAAGTCGCTATTCATTTAGAATTGCTTTCCCTTGTGGCCCGGAGAATGTAGATGACTTAGTAAAAACTACTCATGAAATATTAGCTGATATTAAGGCTAATGGAGTAGAGGATGAAGATTTAGCTAAAGTGAAAGAGGCTCAATTGAAAGGGCTGAAAGAAGATTTGAAGAAGAACGATTATTGGTTAAACAGACTTTATAATTTCTATTATTATAATGATGATTTAAGTAATTTTATTGTAACTGAAGATAAAATTGAATCATTAAAAGCAGAAGATTTGAAGGTAGTGGCAAATGAGTTCTTAAATGAGGATCAATTTGTAGAAGCTATTTTACTTCCCGAAGAAGAATCTGCGGAGTAAGATATAATTTCAATAATATTAAAAGCTGTCTCAATTTTAGTTTTGAGGCAGCTTTAATATTTGCCAAGCAAGAAAGCCACAATAAAAAAACAGCAAATATCTTATCCCATTTAATTTTATTAATAATCTTATAATCAATTCTTTGCGATAAAATAACCTTTAAATCATAATAAATATATTACTATTTACCCCACAATCTCAATCTTACTATAGCCCTGGCCATTTCTGCTTAATTGAATCTGAGTACGTATACGTTCCTTTAAAGAATCAACGTGGCTGATAATTCCAATGGTCTTGGAAGATTCTGCCTGCAGTTTCTCCAAAGTGTCCAAAGTTTGATCTAGCGTTTCAGGATCTAAGGTTCCAAAGCCTTCATCTATAAATAAGCTGTTGATATTGACATTTCTTGAAGCCAAATCTGAAAGGGCGAGTGCCATAGAAAGGCTTAGAATAAAAGTTTCACCACCTGAAAGCGTTTTTACCGATCTTCTTTGACCGCCCATGTGAGAATCAATAGCTACCAAACTGTCATCTTCTGTTTCTAGATCGGCTTTATCCAGCATATAGCGATCGCTTAAATCTTTTAAACGCTCATTTGCCAGAATAATTAATTGGCTTAAACTCAAATCCTGTGCGAAATCATTGAATTTTTTACCTTTGGCATCTCCAATAAGCTCGTTAAGCAATCTCCATTTTAAGTTGTTTTTCTCTGTTTCTGCTATGGACTTTTTCAGTTTTTCTAGTTGTTGGAGGTAATTTTTATGAGTCTTGATTTGAGATCTTAATTCATCTAAAACTTCTTGTATGGCTGTTTTCTGCTCATTTTGCTCTGCTAATAAAGTCTGTATTATCTCCAAATCTTCGGCTGGCTCTTCTTGCCTTAGTTGAGCTATTTGCTTGTTTAATTGTTTTAACTGCTCTAATCCAGCATCTAACTGCTTTTGATACTGCTCCCTTTCATTTCTTAAATTCAGGTATTTATCTTCTCGTAGCAAGGAAGATTGAGCTTGAGCTATATCCTTAAAACCAATTGGGTTCAAAGATTTCAATAGATCAGATTCAAGTTTTTTAATTTTAGTCGATAAATTTTCAATCCTTTTATTTAATTCTTGAATAGTTTCCTGCAGATGTTTTTTATCCAGTTGATTTTCTTTCCATTTATCGAGCAACTTTCTGGTTTCTTTATAAATATCATCCCCATCGTATAGTTCTTTCACCTGCTTGTCCAATTGCTTTCCTTCCAAAATGATTTGGTTGAGCGTAGTATGCAAAGGAATGGCTGTTTCTACTGATTCAGTCTGCTGCCGAAGCTGTTGGATGTTGTCAATATTTTCCAATTGACTTTCCACAATTTTCTTAAGTTCATCCCAATCTATTTCTTCACTATTAAGTTTTAGAATTTTCGTGTATTCTTGAAAGCTTTTCTCTTTCTCATGTAGATTAGTTGAATTAAGCTGTTTTGCCTCAGCAATTTCCTGTAGATTCTCTTTCAGCGTATTCAAGCGACTTTTTTTGGTAGTCCTTTTTTCTTTTTGTTGGTCTAGGTTTTTCTGCTGCTGTTTAATAAGAATACTTAATTCATCCACATCCTGTTCTGTTTCTCCGGCATAAGGATGCTCAGTAGAACCACATAAAGGGCAAGGTTGATTATGTACTAGCTGATCCCGTAATTCATTGAGTTCAGCTTTGAGTTGTCTATTTTCTTTCTCAGTGGTGAGTCGGTTTAGTTTTTCAGTTACTAGTTCTATTTCTTTTTCAATAACTGAAAGCAAATCCGGCAGCTCATCTTTTTCCTGCTTTAGCTTTTGCTCTTTATTATCTAGTATTTCAATCTCAGCTTTTATTTTATTAATTTGATTAAAATCCTGCTTTGCATGAAAAATGGAATTGATCTTTTCTTGTAATTTCTTTCTGGCATCCGGCAAATGACTAATATCAATTCCCTTCATCTCCAATTCTAGTGCTGTTAATTCTTGCTTTTTGTTGAGATGGAGTTCCTTCAAACTTTCTATGCTTACTTCAGCATCTTTAGGATTTATCTGAAAAGTAATATCTTTTAATTCCCGTTTTAATTGATCAAATGTATTCGTGTACTCTTGTTTTTTGTCATTTTTTTCATTCTGCAGTGCTGAAACCTTTTCGAAAAAAGCTTCTACATTCTTTTCAAGATTTGAGGCATCAATATCTTCTTTGCAGAGGTTCTTTGCCCTAGTGATGAGTATTTTTTCATTTTCTGAATTCTCCGCAATTTTGATTTCGACTTCCTTTAGCTCAGTATCTGTTTCATTGAGTCTTTCATGTTTAGCGGTCCATTGACGAAGGGAATCAGCATAAGGCTGGAGCTTTTCATGCTTCTGAATAAGTTCTCTATACTGTTGTTGGAATTCATCCAAATTCGCCTTGCTTTCAGCTGTTTGTATATCAAGATTTTTTATCTCCTTTTCTTTGGAAAGAATCTCCTTTTTGAGATTAATATGGGATTCATAGGTTTTTATGGCTTGTTCTATCCCGATAATTTCCTTCTCTTTTTCTGATAATTGATTTTTCTTCTGTTCATACTCTTCCTCTTCAAGTAGATTGTTCGTGATAGCTGAAATTTCTGCTTGTTTTTCTTTTATGGCATCATTGACTTCCTTGAACTTATTAAATGCCGCTATCCCCAGTTCTCTGTAAATTCCAGTTCCGGTAATTTTCTCTAGCAATTCAGCTCTTTTTTCTTTCTTTTCTTTCAGGAACTGAGCGAATTCACCTTGTGCCAATACAACAGATTTAATGAATTGGTCATAGTTTAAGCCAATTAACTTTTCATTTTCACTAGGCACTTCTGATTTTTTGAAATCCAGAATCTTTCCTGTTTCCATTTCAGAAAGCTCCATTCCATAATCATTCAGATTGTTGTTTCGGTTGTAGGCTATAAACCATTTAGAGGTAAAATTACCCCCGCCACAAGCATAACTAACTTCTGCAGATGCTTCTAGCTGATTTTTGGTAATAACAGCACCGGTTTTGGTTAATTCATTTTTACTGATGCTTCCCAATCGGGGGATTTGATTGAAAAGCGCCAATGAAATGATATCTAAAATAGTACTTTTACCACTTCCCGTAGGACCTGTGATAGCAAATAAAGACCCACTGGTAAACGGTTGTTTAGTAAAGTCAATTTCATCCTTACCTTTTAAGGAATTGATATTTTTATATTTAATTTTCAGTATTTTCATAGGAGCTAGTCTTCGGTTCTATCTAAATTTTCCAACAGCTCTTGAAAAGCGTCCAATACTTCTTCTTTTGTTCTTTCATCGTATTCCTGCGTATCAATCATTTTGCTGAAAACATCAGTAGGCTTTAAATCCTTTAATTCAGATTGCTTTTCGAAAATCTCTGATGAGCCTTTTAGTTGATGCTTAAATTCAGTTTTATGTTTGACAATTTCATAGCCTTTAGTTTTAAATTCATCGATTAACATTTCAAAGTCAATCATTTTTTGAGCACTATACTCGTCTTCTTTCAGAATTAATTCAATCAAGGAATGAAGTCCTGATTGAGGTTCTAAAATATTTAATTTATGCTTTAGGCTTTCCAATTCCCCACTAATTATCATCAATTTCCGAAATACGGGTATACCAAGACTTTCAATTTGAAAATCATTGGTATCGATTATCAAGACTCTTTTCTGATCATCATATTCGCTAAATGAAAGTGGAATAGGGGAGCCACTATAAAAAGTAGGCACTTTCGCTTTTACTTGTTGAGGTTTATGAATATGACCTAGGGCAATGTAATTAAAATGTTCACCAAAATGATTGGCATTAAAAGCAGCAAGGTTACCGATTTGAATTTCCCGCTCACTTTCGGAAGTTTCCATTCCTGCCGCAAAGAGATGTCCCATGGCAATTGCAGGAATTTCAGGATATTGTTTTTTGCATATCTCTGCAGCATTTTGAAAAGTATTTTCAATGCCTTGCAGCAATGCTTTTTTACGTTCTTCGTTATCTTGACCTTCAACAGCCTGTCTCAAATCTGCATCACGCAAATAGGGCAGGGCAGCAACAACTAATTCTACTTCACCTTCTTTATTGGAAATAGGAATAATGGCTTCTTCCAATTGTTCAGGAAGTCCACCAATGATATTGATATTTAAAAGTTTTATTAATTCGGACGGTCCATTTAACATGCTTGGTGAGTCATGATTACCTCCTGTTATAACAATCTTAATATCAAGTTTTTGGAGTTTAAACAAAGCCTGAAAATATTGTTTTCTGGCTTCGGAAGAGGGGTTAGCCAAATCAAAAATATCTCCGGATACCAAAAGTAAATCAATCTTTTGATCTATGATTGTAGTGCAAAGCCAATTAATAAAGAGTTCGAAATCTTCTTTTAGCTCATGTTTATGTAGTTTCTTTCCAATGTGCCAATCGGCAGTATGTAGTATCTTCATGCTGTGCTATTTTCCGCAATTTACAAACGACATGCGTCAAATTATGACAGAGTTAAAATTTATTTGAAAGTTTCAAGATCATAAAGAAATTATATCAAGCTATAAATATTATTAAATATTATTTAAATTCAATCAGTCCTATGAACGAAAAACCAATGGATATTTTTCATTTTATATTGAATTTTTTATTAAAATAATTACTATTTTCTTACAGAAAAATTAATATATTTATAGTTAAACGTAAAGAATATATATTAATACTTAAAATGAAACCATCATTTAATCAAATAAAAAGTATTCAAATGTCACAGAATTTTAGTGGGTTTGATAATAATACAATTTCTGAAATTGATTTTAATGGTTTAATAACTATGCCAAATCAATTTATGTACAAGGTTGATTGTAGAAGTGCTGAAATTAGTGATACTATGGGTAGTAGTAAGGCATTATTTGGTTACAATGATATTAATAAAATCGAGCAAATATACGGGTTGATAAAACCAAATTATGTCGAAAATTTTATAAAAGAAACTACTTTTAGTTTAGACTTTGTTAAGCATGATCCTAAAAGAGTAATCCCTAAAAGAAATATTTTCAGTAGTTTTATTGAAATGAAAGTAGGCAATGGTTATGGGTCATTTCTTAGGCAAGCCTTTTCTTTAAGAAGTGATAAAAATGGAATAATGACCCATACCGCTGGTATTTATACAGCATTACCTAAAAGCTTTCAGAATCACACTTATTCTCCAAAAATGTATGGAGAAGATGCAATATTTTATAGGAACGAGCATTTAAAAGAGTTTGATGGTTTTGTATCTAATAGAGAACTGGAAATTTTAAAATTGATATCTGAAGGATATAACTCTTCAAAAATTAGTGAAATCCTTTTTATAAGCAGGCATACTGTAGATACACATCGAAAAAATATAGTTAAAAAATTAGAAGCAATAAATACACCTCACTTAGTGGCAATTGGTAAGGATATAGGGCTTATTTAAATTTTATTCTACTTTTAATCTGAGTTAAAATTCATACAAAACATCTCCAAAGTGACTTTTTGGTCCCGAATAATCGGGATTCTTATTTTTATCAAATCATTTTTCCTCTTCTAAAATCTTAATAAGCTTATGTAATTCAGGGATTATTTTGGACTTCATATATTGGGTGACTTTTTTATTATAAAAACTAGGTCTTTCAAATTGGTCAATCAATAATCCTAAATTTTCAAAGCATGCCGCAAGGGCAGTTCCTTTTAATTTATGCAAAACAGTTCTTAAAGCATGTATATTTTCGATTTCAATGGTTTCCTTTATTTGCCTTTCAAATGTTTGCATATTTTCTTGAGCCAAACTGATAAAGCTGATGTAATGTGCGTCATTGTGATTTAATCGATTCAGTAATTCTTCTTTATTGAAAGTTATTAGCTTTTGATGCTTATTTATGTTAGAATTATTTCCTTTAATTTTTCCACTAAGCTGAAGGGTTTCTAATGTTTTTAAAAAATCTTCCTGGATTAGGGGCTTTTCTAAGAAATCATCTATTCCTGCTGCTAAAGCTTTCTCTTTATCTTCTTTCAATACTCCTGCTGAAAGTGCAATAATGGGTGTCTTATCTTGAGAATTTTCTATTGTCCTGATAATTTCTGTGGCTTCCAAACCGCTCATGATAGGCATTTGAATATCCATTAGAATCAAATCCGGTTTGTGCTTTTTAAATTCTTCTACCGCTATTTTTCCGTTTTCGACATGTATCAAATCAGAATCCGGCAAAGTGTTTTCCAATATCCTCACAATTAAAAATTTATTGACTTCATTATCTTCAGCAATCAATATTCTATTTAATTCTACGTTTTGGGCTTTTTCAGTGATGCTTTTTGCAACCACTGGTTTTTCAGCCACATCTCCACTGTCAATTTTATGTACTAATTCTAATAATTTTGTGGGGAGAACAGGTTTAGGAATCTTGAATATTTCAGGCTGATCCACAAATTCAGAATAGAAATATTCACTTTCTATATGTTTATGTAAAATGATGACCAAACTGTTTTGTAACAGATCCCGCTCTTTCAGCATGTGCAATAATTCGATTCCGCTAATATTGGGCATCTCCTCATCAATAAGGATAAGGTCAAAATCATTAGCTTCGGCTAGCTTTTTATTTGCTTCTACAGCAGAATTGCAATTAGTTATATCTAATTCATAACCTGTAAATAATTTTTCCAAAGAATTGATTTGTTCTGTATGATCATCTACAATCAATATTTTTTTGATTTTTTCCAAAGGTTTTTCAACCAGTTTTTCTGAAACAGCATCTTCTGAATTTTTAATATCAATTTCAAAACAAAAAATACTACCCTTATTCACTTCACTTTCAAGCTGTAGTTTACTTTTCATCATTTTCAGCAATTTATTGGAAATGGTAAGCCCTAAACCAGAACCTCCAAATTTGCGAGTGGTAGAAACATCAGCTTGTTCAAATGCCCGAAATATATTTTTCTGCTGCTCGGTGGAAATGCCTATTCCCGTGTCGATTACTTCAAATTTGAGCTTATGGCTCTTCTTTATTTTGCTCACCTTAAGGGTTATATTCCCACTTTCAGTAAATTTCACAGCATTGCCCAATAAGTTAATTAAGATTTGTCTTAAGCGAAGTTCATCTGCTTCAAAATAGAGCGGAGCATCTTGATCATAATCAATCAAAACTTCCAGGTTTTTTTGGGAGGCCTGGAATGTGATGAAACTAATAGCTGATTCTGCCAATTTCAAACCGTTTATTTTCTCTAGCTGTAGCTTTAATTTCCCAGCTTCTATTTTAGAGAAATCCAATATATCATTAATAATCCCCAACAATGAATGAGCTGAATTATAGATGTGTTGGGTATAATCAGATTGCAGGACATTCAAATTCGTCTTTCTTAGTAAATCGGAAAATCCAATTACACCATTCAGCGGAGTCCTTATTTCATGGCTCATATTGGCTAGGAAAGTAGATTTTGCTTGATTTGCGGCTTCCGCAGTTTTTTTTGCTTCTAATAGTTGTTTTTCTGCTTTTACTCTATCACTAATATCATTAAAGGTAACTAATGCCCAATGAGTATTATCTTCTTCAATAATTTTGATATTTGCAGCAATCCATAAGATTTTTTTAGTCCTAGTATTTAATAACTGCACTTTAACATCATTAAATGATTTTTTTTCTTTTAATGCTATAGCAACAGGATGTTGATTTACTGTTAGAAGATTGCCGTCTTTGTCCAAAAGTTTAATAACAGTATTCATATAGCGATTGCCAATCACTTCGGATTTTTTAAGTTCAACTATCTTGGCAGCACTATCATTCATGGAGCGTATAATCCCTTTCTCATCATAGAAAAGCAAAGCTTCATTCATCGAACTAATAATGTTCTGCAATTGCCTTTCATTTTCTTGAACTTTGAGTTCTGTATTCTTTCTTTGGGTGATATCTGAAAGTGTACCAAACCAATACCAATTTCCATCAATGTCTTTGCTGGGTTGTGATGTAGCCCTTACCCATTTGGTTTGTGATTTTACAATTATTCGAAATTCCAGATTGAAATATTGATAGTTGTCCAAAGCATAGTTATTGGCTTTTAAAAACATTTCCAAATCATCTGGATGTACCACTTCATTAGCAAAATCATTGGTATCAATATCTCTTTCTTCCACACCTATCATTTTTTTGAAAGGAGGACTCATATAATTTAATTCACCATTTCTATTGAGTTTATATACTCCGATAGGAATATTTTCTACTAGTTCATTGTACTGCTTTGTTTTTTCTTGTAGCTGAAATTCATTTCTTTTTTGATCATCTATATTTTGGATAGTCCCATATAGCCTTTGTACTTTTCCGTCTATTATTTCTGGAATACCAATTAACCTTGCCCAGAATTTATTGCCCTTGCCCGTAAGCAATTGCAATTCTAGATCAATTTTCTTTTTCTGATTGATGCTGTCTTCAATTAGGGACTTAACTTGTGGAACTAGTTTTTTATCAGATATTAAATCGAAAATACTATCATATGTTAGCTCGAAGTCATTACCGACCTCATTGATAATCCTTGTGTTTTCAGTCCATTGGATTTCATCAGTTACTAAATTCCAGCTCCAGCCTCCGGTTTTAGTTATTGAATTGGTTTGCAGCAATAATGCTTTAGTTCTATCTAATTCTATTTCGGCTCGTTTCCGTTCGGAAATTTCCAATATTATACCTGATTGATATGTAGGGCTCAAATCTGGATTTAAGTTTTCAACTCTTCCGTTATTTAAAACCCATACCCAATTTCCATCTTTATGTTTTAGCCTAATTTCAAATTCATAATGTATAATTGCTTTATCTTTATTTTTCTTAAAATAATTGGTCATTGAATACATGTCATCAGGATGAACCATCTCTGACCAATTAGTTAAGCTGATGCGATTTAATTCCTTATTACTATATCCTAGTATTTTTGCATAATAATCATTTAGAAAATAACATGCTTGCTTGTTGTCCCATTCATAAGTACCAAGATTACTACTGGAAATAATGAGGTCTAACCTCTTTTTCTCTTTTGCTAGTGCATTCTCAGTTTCTTTAAGTTGAGTAATATCTTGTATGGTTCCCCTGTAAATTAATTCTTTCCCGTCCTCAATTTTAGAAGCAATTTCATGTACATATTTTACATTTCCTTTTTTGGTAATAATCCTGTGGGTGAGGTTAAAATATCCCGTTTTAAAAGCTTTTATATCCTCTTCATAAACTTTTGCTTCATCATCAGGATGCACCATTTCCTTAAATGATGTAATGGTAGGCTTATAGGAATTGGGGTCACATTCAAAAATATCAAATACAACAGGAGACCATTGGATATTGCCTGAATTAACATTGGCTTCCCAGCTTCCAATTTTTGCTAGCCGCTGAGCTTCTAATAATCTTTGATTGCTTTCCTCTAGTTTACGAGCAATGGATGGATCGTTTGCTTTCATTTTCCCCTATTATAACTTTAAATTCATATTTTATTTCCATTTATTCAATTGATTTAACTTTTAATTTTCAATCACTATATGCTTATGTAATCTTAGTTACAATCGTATCTTCAAATTTGCTTCAGAATTCAGTCTTAATATTGTATTTAAATTGAATAGATAGGTCAGATTTAAATATTAAATTTATTGCGCTTAGTTAATTCTAAGTCTCATGCATTTCGAGTGTCTATGAGGGCAGATATAAGTTTTAGCTTTGGCAAGATAGAAAAGAATGACCAATGATATTCTAATCATAGAATTTAGAGTAGTTTTAAAGACTACAACAAGAAAATGAAAGTACTAATTGTAGAAGATCAAGTAGAATTAGCTAAGAATATTGAGGATTATCTCAAAAAAGAGGGTTTTCAAACTAGTGTAGCTCCGGATTTTTTCACCGCAACAGATAAATTGGCGGCTTATGAATATGATGTGGTCATTATCGATTTAATGTTGCCCGATGGAAACGGTATGGATCTGCTCTATTCTTTAAGGGCTAATAGGAAAAGCATAGGCACATTAATTCTATCTGCCAAAAATTCAATTGATGATAAGGTGAGGGGTTTAGATGCCGGTGCAGATGACTATTTAGGCAAACCATTTCACTTATTAGAATTAACCTCTAGATTAAAAGCCATTTACAGAACCAGAAAACAAGAGAGTAGTAATGTAATCGAGTTGGGTAAAATTTTGATAGATACGGATAAAAAGGAAGTAAAAGTAGGGGATAAGATTCTTGATTTAACAAAAAAGGAATATGAGATGCTTTTATTTTTTGCCAATAATGCCAAAAGGGTATTGACTAAACAAAATATTGCGGAACACCTTTGGGGCGATTTTATTGATCAAAGTGATTCCTTTGATTTTGTCTACCAGCACATCAAAAATTTAAGAAAGAAAATTCAAAAAGCAGCCGGGGCAGATATATTGGAAACTGTTTATGGAGTAGGCTACAAGCTCAAAAAATCATAATATGAGATTAATAACCAAAATAGTATTGATATTCCTGGGGCTGTCATTGATTGTATTTATAATTGGTGCGGTTGTTACGGTGCAAATTATTTCCAATGAAGTGAAGAAAGAAGAACAGTGGTTCCTTCTAGAAAGATTAAATTCTACTGAAAGATACATTGAGAAAAGAGAACCTACCAAGGATATTATACGCGATAAGGTCATTATTTTACCTCAAGAAGATTCTATAGAAATAGATAATATTGTTTTCTCTGATACTATAGTTCATCACAGCACATTGGAAAGACAAGAACAACACAATAAACTAGATGTAGGCAAAAAAATAAATGGGAGGTTCTATAAAATCACACTTTATGATATCATAATTGAGCAGGACGATATAGTAGATGGTGTAGTTGAATCATTGGTAAAAACCTATATTTTATTGTTAGTGGTAGTGCTTTTAGGCAGTTGGTTACTTTCAAGAAGGTTGTTGAAGCCATTTGAAGATACACTTTCAGCCATTAGAAAATTTGATATAAAAGAAAATGAGCCCTTTGAGTTGCCTGAAACAGGAACAAAAGAATTTAAAAGGTTGAATGCTTTTATTGACCAAATGTCGCAGAAGGTGATGGCAGATTATCAATCGCTTAAAGAATTTACAGAAAATGCAAGTCATGAAATTCAAACCCCAATAAGCATAGCTAAAGGTAAATTGGAGTTGTTAAAAGACGGAAAACTAGATGATGAACAAAAGAAGTTGGTTGTAGAAGCGGCTAAAAGCTTAAACAATCTCTCCAAATTAGGAAATACCCTAACATTATTGGCTAAAATTGATAATCAGGAGTTTGAGCAAAAGGAAAGTGTTGATGTTAGCAATACATTAGAAGACCTTTTAGATGAATACGAAGAGCTTATTTATTTGAAAGGAATTAATTTAAGCAAAAAAATAGATGATAATATAGAGTGGGATATTCATCCGGTATTATTAGAAATTTTAATAACAAACTTATTGAATAATGCCATTAAACATAATTTGAAAGAAGACGGCTTTATAAAAATTTATTTGGAGGAAAATCAATTGATAATTGAAAACTCTGGTAAGCCATTAAACTATAATACTGAATTGTTATTTGCCCGTTTTAAGAAAGGAAATCAAAGCAGTTCTTCTTTAGGTTTAGGCTTAGCTATTATTCAGAAAATTTGTAATGTGAGTGGATTAAAAATAAATTATAACAATAAAGAACAGCTGCATCAGATTACTATATCAGGCTGATTATAAATATCTAACAACACACTATAATTGTTAATAGACAATTTCGAAATATGATTTTTTAGTATACAATTCTATTTCTACCTTATCTCCATTTATTTCTATTTACTTCAACCTTATTTTCATCTATCTCAAAAATATATTTCTATCTATTCACTCCACTATTTAAGCCACAAATTTCTTTTTCTAAACAATTTACCAAAAAAAATACTTGTACCTACATTAAATTTTCATCCAATTAAGCTGAAATTCAAATTTTCTTCAGAATTGGGTGCTAATTTTGAGTTAAAATAAAGATTGAAAAGCGAAAACATGCGTAAGTCACAAACTATTATTCTTAAATTATTTGTTCTGATTTTATTAAGCTTCAATGCTCATGAGCTATTGGCACAAAGCACTACCGTAAGTGGAAAGTTAATCGATGCCAATACGAAGGAGCCTTTATCCTATGCAAATATTAGTATTTTTGATAGTGAAGATGAATTGGTAACGGGTACTGTCACGCCTGAATCCGGAGCTTTCCAGCTTCAGGTAGCAAGAGGAGAATATACCTTAAGAATTCAGTTTATATCATATCAAACCATTAATCGAAAATTGATTGCAGATCAAAGTAATATTGATCTTGGAACAATCGAATTAAGTGAAGATGTAAATCAACTTTCTGAGGTGGAAGTTGTGGCTAAAAGGCCTCAAATGGAAATGAAATTGGATAAAAGAGTTTTTAATGTAAGTGAAGACCTTAGTAATATAGGTAGCAATGCAGAATCTTTATTGGATAATCTACCTAGTGTAACAGTAGATATAGACGGAAATGTTTCATTAAGAGGAAGTGGTAATGTTAGAATCCTAATTGATGGAAGACCTTCAGGATTAGTTGGTATTAGTGGTGGTTCTGCATTAAGACAAATTCAAGCCGATCAAATTGAAAGGGTGGAAGTAATTACCAATCCTTCAGCTAGATATGAGGCGGAAGGAAATGCAGGTATTATCAATATCATTATGAAGAAAGAGAAAAAAGGTGGTGTAAACGGGAGTGTAAGTGCCAATTTAGGTTATCCTGTTATCGGTGGTGTAAATAGTAATATTAATTACAGAAAGGGAAATGTTAATCTTTTTGGTAGCTATGGGGTCACTTACAGGGAAAATTTTGGTGGTGGATATATAGACCAGCAATTTACACCTGAGGATACTATAGATTATTCAACTTATGTAGATAGAGTAAGAGAAAGAAGTGGGATATCACAAAATGCCAGATTTGGAATGGATTATAGCTTTAATGAAAGCACAACTTTAACCGGTTCATTTCTTTATCGAATTTCAGATGAAAATAATTTAAGCTATAACTATTATGACGATTACAACGGTATTGATAAAAGTACTCGAGAATTAGTAAGACGTTCAGTTCGTATTCAAGATGAAAAAGAAGATGAAGAGGTGTTAGAATATGATGTTAATTTCACTAAAACTTTTGGTGGGGATGATGATCATAAGCTTACAGCTGATTTTCAATATAGAAATAATACTGAAATAGAAGATTCTGACTTGAGAAATGAAAGATTTGTTATGTCTACCGATCAATTTGTGGATAGTATTCAGCAACAATCTTATATTAATGAATTTTCAGAAAATATTTTAATGCAGGCCAATTATGTAAAACCTATTGGGGAATCAAGGTCTTTTGAAACCGGTTGGAGAAGTACTTTGAGAACCATTACCAATGAATATGAAGTAACTCAAGATATTGAAGGACAGGAAGCAGATAGTGTGTTAAGTGATTTCACCAATGATTTTATTTATAATGAAAATATTCATGCTATTTACGCTATCTACAATAGTGAGTTTGATAAATTCACATATCAATTAGGGTTAAGGGCCGAATTGACGGATATTACAACACAATTGAAGCAGCCTGTTGATACTACCAATGCCCGTGACTACCTTAATCTTTTTCCCAGTGTATTTATGACTTATGAATTTAATAAGTTGCATACTTTACAAGCAAGTTATAGCAGAAGGTTCGATAGGCCTAGATTCCGTTCTTTGAATCCATTTTCAAACTTTAATGATGATAGAAATATAAGAATTGGTAATCCTAATCTTAATCCGGAATTTACAGATTCTTATGAAATAGGATTGGTTAATAATTTTAGTGATGCTACTTTTTATAGTGGTTTATATTACAGAAGGACGACTGGTGTAACAGAAAGGATTAATACCGTAATTGATGGGATTACCTATACTCAGCCTCAAAATTTGGCTGAAAGAAACTCTATAGGAATAGAAAACAACTATTCCCATGATTTGAATGATTGGTGGAGATTGAATGCCAATGTAAATCTTTATTACTCCGAAACCTTTGGAACGGTTGGGGATCGTGATTTTGCTGCTGAAACTTTTACGGCATCCGGTAGGGCAACTTCACAAATGAGCTTTAGTAATGATTTTAATGTTCAGTTGAGTACTTTTTATAGGGCACCGCAACAAACTACCCAAGGTACAAGAAAAGCATTTTATATGGTGGATTTAGGTTTCAGCAAGGATGTGCTAGACAAAAAGGGCACTTTAGCTTTAAATGTTCGTGACCTTTTAAATTCCAGAAAATGGAGAACGACCACTAGTGGAGATGATTTCTTCTATGATTCAGAATTTCAATGGAGAACTACTACTGTAACGCTTTCATTTGATTATAGAATTAACTCCAATAAAAGAAAAGGAGGCAGAGATGGTGGAAATTATGAAGGCGGTGGTGATGAGTTTTAATAAAGATAGTTTAGTTTAGTTATAACCACTCCCCCTTTGAAGGTGTTTTCACCTTCAAGTTTCCTTGATTTTTTAGGCTTTCCTTGAAAAAGTTTGGGTGAAAACACCCAAACGGGGTTATGGGGCTAAGGAAGTCGGGGGGCTAGGCGGAGTAGATGAGTTTTAATAAAGATAGTTTAGTTTAGCTTAATTTAATGCAATAAAAGCACGGATTTTTTGATCTGTGCTTTTTTGTTTCAATCAAAAGCTGCAATTTTCCATCCAAAATTTAAGTTGATTCCTTACAAATGAAAAATTATATAATATTTCTGTTTATAGTTGTTTTGTTTTCTTGTTCCACAAAAGAACAACGGCAGGAGAGCTTAATCCAAAAAGGTTATCAATCTTTGGATAAAGGACAGGAGAAGCAAGCTCTAAATTATTTTGAAAGTGCTATTGACCTCAATCAGGAAAATGCTTCGGCATGGAATGGATTAGGCATTACCCATTATCAGAACGGACATCCTTATGAGGCGGTACAGGCATTTAATAATGCCATTCAATATAAACCTGATTATACACGGGCTTATTACAATAGGAGCAATGCTTTTTACCAAACAGGGGAATATTACCGAGCTTTAGATGATTTGGAACCTGTTTTGGAAAATTATCAAGATTCTGCCTTTGCGCATTTAGCCCATGGACTGGCTTTGGTAGGACTGGAGAAATATCCTGAAGCTACAAATTCATTTGAAAAGGCTTTAGCCTTAGATGAAGATAATGCTGAAGTACATACCAATTTGGCAGCAGTAGAATATTATCAAAATAACTACGAATCTGCTAGAGATTATTTGGAAGATGCATTGAAGCTTAACCCGGAAGAAGCTAATGCCTGGAATTTATTGGCTTTAATTCAATCTGAGCAAGAAGAATATGAGACGGCACTGGAATCGGTTAATAAAGCTTTAAAATTACAGGCAAACCAGCCTTATTTTTTGAATAATAAAGGTTATATCCTGACTTTTTTGGGTGAATATGATCAAGCTTATGAAGATTTAAGGAAAAGCATAGTAAGGGATGAAAAGAATCCTTATGTCTACAGAAACCTGGGGATTTTAGCTTTGAAAAAGGAAAATTATAAAGAAGCTTTGCGCCAATTTGAAAATGCATATAAACGTAAAAGTGATTTGTCATCCTTAAATTTTTATAGGGGAGAAGCTTACCGATTATCCGATGATATGGATAAAGCATGTGAAGCTTATAAAAAATCCCAAGAATTAAAAGAAGAGAAAGGAATTAAAGCCTATCAGCAATACTGCGAATAAAACTACAGTGGTAGCCAAAGGCTACTATTACTTTAACCACAAAGTTTCTCTAAGGATTTCACAAAGGAACACTAAGGGACAGCTAAAGCTGGTAATTGACTTTAGAATTACCAAATTGCGCTCTGTTGAAAATACTAAATTCATAAATTAAGTTAAAGAAATATGCCAATTTCAAAATAAACCTTGACTATATTCTTTATATAAGCCTTTGTGTAACTAGGTGAAAGTCTCCGTGTAACGCTGTGGTTAAATATTTACAGCGTATGGCTGTTATCGTTCTTTGTAAAACTCCGCAGTTAATTTCTTCGGAATAGAACAATAAATTCCTTACTTTTGCCCAAAATTTTATCAATTAAGATATGTTCGATAATCTCAGTTATAAATTAGATCGCGCTTTTAAAACCCTGAAAGGTCAGGGACAAATTACAGAAGTAAACGTAGCCACTACTGTAAAGGAAATCCGCAGAGCATTGGTTGATGCCGATGTGAATTTCAAAGTAGCAAAAGACGTTACGGACAGAATTAAAGAAGAAGCTTTAGGTCGGGATGTCTTGATTTCAGTTTCCCCAGGCCAACTTTTGGTTAAAATTACTCAGGAAGAGTTAGCCAAAATGATGGGAGAGAAGCAAGAAGATATAAATACAGAAGGCTCTCCATCCACTATTTTGATATCAGGATTACAAGGTTCTGGTAAAACCACTTTCTCTGGTAAATTAGCCAATAGATTAAAAAAACAAGGAAAGCAAGTCTTATTAGCGGCTTGTGATATTTATAGACCTGCAGCTATTGATCAGCTAAAGGTTTTGGGTGAGCAAATAGGAGTAGAGGTTTATGCTGAACCTGACAATAAAGATGCAGTTAAAATTGCCAATAATGCTATAAAATTTGCCAAAGAAAATGGTAAAAGCATAGTAATAGTCGATACTGCTGGTCGTTTGGCAGTGGACGAAACTATGATGAAGGAAATATCAAGCTTGAAGAAAGAGCTAAATCCTTCGGAAACATTATTTGTAGTGGATTCCATGACGGGACAGGATGCCGTGAACACTGCTAAGACCTTTAATGAGCAATTAGATTTTGATGGGGTAGTATTGACCAAATTAGATGGTGATACTCGAGGTGGTGCTGCTTTATCCATTAGAACGGTAGTGGAGAAGCCGATCAAATTCATTAGTAGTGGTGAAAAAATGGAAGCCATTGATCTTTTCTATCCTGATAGAATGGCACAAAGGATCTTAGGCATGGGGGATGTGGTCTCTTTGGTTGAAAAGGCACAAGAAACCTTTGATCAGGAAGAAACCAACCGTTTATCCAAGAAAATAAGGAAGAACCAATTTGATTTTGAGGACTTCCTTTCCCAATTGCAGCAAATCAAAAAAATGGGGAATGTTAAAGATCTATTAGGGATGTTGCCAGGTATGGGGAAACAAATAAAGGATTTGGATATAGATGACGATGCCTTTAAGCCAGTAGAAGCCATTATACGTTCTATGACCTATGAAGAACGCAGTAATCCTGAATTAATGAATGCTAGCCGTAAAAAAAGAATTGCAGATGGAAGCGGTACTTCAGTGCAGGAGATCAACAACTTGCTAAAGCAATTTAAAGATATGCGGAAAATGATGAAGACCATGAATAAAATGAGCGGTAGCAAAAGAGGTTTAGCAGGTTTTAACCCTTTCGGAAAATAATTAAATTCATTTTAATTTCTTACATAATTTCTTACCATAATATTTAAGCCGATCTTAAAGTTTATATCTTTTAGGTCGGTTTTTTATTTAAATTAATCCTAAATAGTTTATTCTCAGAGTAGTAGCTGATAAACTGGATGGTTTTGATAAGTATTAAATGTTCTAACATCTAAAATAGTTTTGTTTTTTATATAAGAATTTCTTGTTTTTAAATATATTATTTTATTAAATTGTCACTTGAATTAGGCAAGTGTAAATAACTGATAATTAAAGACTTTACATTTTAATTCAAAACTATTGAACTTTTTATCTTTAATAGTATTTTAATAAGACAGGTGTTTGTGAAAAATTATTTAAACTATTCCATTATTCTTACTTTGATTAGCTTTTTGCTTTTGGTTGCCGTTCAACCAATTGAAGCAGCAGGCAATCCAGCTATAGCTTTACAAAAAGCTAATATGCTTAATTATTTAATTGAGGTAGAGAATCAAAACCTTACAGATATTTTACAAGTCATATCTATTTCTTTTTTAGGTTTAGGGGTGTTCGGGATTGCTTTTAGTTTTGTTAATGTCGGTTCCAGAAGAATTAGAAAGCACAATGACTATTTGGAGAATTTAGTTAAGGATAGAACCAGAACCTTAGAAGAAAAACATAAACAATTAAGTGCTCAAAATGATGCTTATAAAGAGGCATTAGATTTAATAAATGAGCAAAAAGAAGAAATAGAAACTGCCCAACATGATCTTTTAGCTAAAAACAGGGATTTAAGAGAAGCATTTGAGGAGATTCAATCACAAAATGAATTGCTCGATCACGAAAGAAGTAAATTAGAACAAGCTAAAAGAATCATTCAAGGTCAGAACAAAAAGCTGATGGGGATCGCTAGAAATTTAGATCAACAAGTGCAGGAGAGAACCAAAGAATTATCCGTTTCCAACAATTTATTATTAGAAAAAAATAAAGAGCTTGACGAATTTATTTATAAATCTGCACATGATTTAAGAGGCCCTATTGCCAGATTTAAAGGATTAAGCCAACTAATTCAAATGGAATATGATCAAAATAACGACATATCAGATCATTTAAAGCACTTAAATCACTCTGCCAATCACATGGATAATATGCTGAAAAGGCTGAGCAATGTTTATGAAATTAGTGCAAGACCAATTAAACCTCAGAAAATCAATGTTAATATGATATTGGAGACGGTTTTTGAAAGATTGGCAGGAGAGGAGAACCTTAATAATGTATCAATAGATGTTGAAAATAAAGTAAATGAAAATATTCAAATTGATCCTAGTTTACTTCATTTAATACTAAAGAATTTAATTGGTAATGCTGTTCGTTTTTATGATCCTTTGAAGTTAAAGAAATGGGTGAAAGTAAAAATTGAAATCCTTGATAAAGAATTGATTATCAGCGTAAAAGATAATGGAATTGGAATTAAAAAAGAACAGCAAGAAAATATTTTTGACTTGTTTTATGTAGGTTCTGAACTGCCTAAAGGTCCAGGTTTAGGTTTATATATTTGTAAAATCATCACCAAAAAGCTTAATGGAGACATTAGTCTTAACTATTCAGAAGTAGAAAAGGAAACTGAGTTTAAGACTTCTATTCCGATCAGTATTTAATAACCTCATCTATTTATTTTACCATAATAATCGATAATTATTTTAAAAGCAGGTACCAGCCGATTTATGATATATTCATAAAAAAAGCAATCTGATTAAATTACAGATTGCCTTCCTTAAAAATTTATAAACCTCTTATATTCAGCTTTGTTAGCTAGTTAATTTGTTAGCTTCTTCTTTTAATAGCTCGTTATCATCTTCCAAACCAGCTTGAATAAAAGAATCTATCGCTTCATTTCTTTCCAAGCCTTTTTCCAATAATACGCCTAAAGCAATGGTTACTCCAATTCTAGTGCCTACTTTCTTTTTAGCAGTACCAAATAATGGTTCCAGGTCATCATAGCTAATATCTTCTGCTAATTTGACAATATTGGCTCTGGCAGTTTCAAGTTTCGCACCAGATAGATTGGTATATTTCTTACTGATTTTCTGGATTTCATTTATCGGACTTCTGCCTTGTCCTTGTGGCTTTTGCTGCTGAGGTTGCGCTTGTTTTTGATCTTTTGATTGTGCCTTAGCCCAAGAATCTTTCAGTCCTACGGTTTTATTGAAAATCAAATGATCAGCAGTTGCATCTTTATCTAAAGTAAAGTAACCTACTCGCTGGAACTGGAATTTATCTTCCAATTTTGCTTGCTGTAAAAAGGGCTCTAAATAAGCCTCCTTAGTAATTTTTAATGATTCAGGATTTATGAATTCCATAAAGCTCTTTTCACCATGGGCATCGGGTGCTTCATCTAAAAACAGACGATCATACTCCCTTACCTCAGCTTTAATGGCATGCTGAATGGAAACCCAATGCAAAGTTCCCTTTACTTTTCGCATGCTGGCTTCTGTTCCACTTCCAGAACGAGAATCTAAATCTGCAGTACAGTGAATTTCGGTGATATTGCCCTTATCATCCTTGATAACTGATTCCCCTTTGATGATATAAGCATTTTTCAATCGGACTTCCTTGCCAATGGTCAATCTAAAGTATTTGCTTCCTGCTTCTACTTTGAAATCCTCTTTTTCAATGTATAATTCCCTTGAGAATGGTACTTCATGCGAACCTGAATTCTCCATTTCAGGATTATTCTCAGCCTTAAGCATTTCTGTTTTTCCTTCTGGATAATTCGTAATTACTAATTTCACTGGATCAATAACCGCCATGACACGGGTGGCTCTTTTATTCAAATCCTCACGAATGGCATATTCCAAAAGAGAAACATCCGTAACACTATCTCTTTTTGAAATCCCTGAAATTTCACTGAATTTACGAATAGATTCAGGCGTATATCCTCTTCTTCTTAAACCAGATATTGTAGGCATTCTTGGGTCATCCCAGCCTGCTACGGTTTTGGTTTGTACCAATTCCAATAATTTACGCTTACTCATCACAGTATAGCTTAAATTACGTCTGGCAAACTCTCTTTGCTTAGGTCTTAATTTATTTTCAACATAAATTTGATCCAAAAACCAATTATACAGCTCTCTATGTGACTTAAATTCCAGAGTACATAAGGAATGAGATACTTGCTCGATATAGTCGGATTGACCATGTGCCCAATCGTACATTGGATAAATACACCATTCCGTCCCTGTTCTGTGGTGAGCTCTGTTCACTATTCGGTACATCAAAGGGTCACGCATCAACATATTGGGTGAAGCCATATCAATTTTAGCCCTTAAAACATAAGAGCCAGCTGGATACTCCCCATTTTTCATTTTCTCAAAAATCTCCAAGTTTTCCTCGGTTGGTCGATCACGGTGTGGACTTGGTTTTCCAGGTGATGTAGGGGTGCCTTTTTGCTCGGCAATCAATTCAGGAGATTGTCCATCAACATAAGCTTTACCTTTTTTGATTAACTCAATAGCCCAGTCATATAATTGTTGGAAGTAATCAGAAGTATAACATTCTTTAGCCCAATTGAAGCCCAACCATTCAATATCATTTTTAATAGAATCCACAAATTCTTGCTCCTCTTTAATTGGGTTAGTATCATCAAAACGAAGATTTACTGGAGCTTGATGATCTTCGCCTAATCCAAAATTTAGGCAAATAGAAGCAGCATGCCCGATATGCAAATAGCCATTTGGCTCAGGTGGAAACCTAAAACGAAGACTATCTTTCGATAATCCTGATTTTAAATCTTCTGCTATGATGTGTTCTAAAAAATTAAGTGATTCTGATGCTTCCTTCATGTGTAAATATTTGAGATGCAAAATTAGCTGAAAAGCATTCAATTGCAATAGGGGAGTTGGTGTATTTGTTTTCACTTATGATGTTAGAATGCTAAGTAAAAGATTTTTGAATCATGGAGATTTTATATTAGCTACTATGTAGCTTTAAGACTTGGTAAAATGCATTTAAGGTAAATGATATTTCCTTAATCTCTAGAAGGTTCACTTATATTTTAATCACCAAGCCTAAAATAATTTTTGAAGAATGGTTTTAAGGGATATTTCCTGAAGACTTTTAAAAATATCTTTCTCATTTTCTATTCCTTCAGGTAACCATTTTTCGGCCGTAATGCCTAAAAAGGCTAAATCGATGTCTGAATATTCCGTTTCAATTTTATGTTCCTTTATTTCTTCTAGGTAATTGAGAAAATCATCATCTAGATTTAGAATCTCATCATAATGAAGCTGAATGGTTTTTATAATTGCCTTTCTTTTCTCCTTAGAATTCGGATCATCATCTAGTTCTTCTCTTTTTAAGGTGATATTGCCAATACTTAAATCATTGCTGACTATAAATTCGTCTTCTTCAAAATCCCACTGGACGTTTTTCTGATTTTTCACCAGAGGCATTAAATCTTTTGGATTGAGTGGTGCAGCTAAAAATATTTTTCCCATTCCGCCACGGGCATCCATATTAGCTACGGTCAGCCAGCTTTCATCTGCCAATTCATCTTTATGACCTATTGCGGCTATGCTACCATTCGATAATTGAAATTGCGCATTATTGCCCCTTTTGGCAGATGCTATTCTATCAGGATAGGCCATTGCCAATAAAAATCCAATAGCGTAAGGGTCAACTACTTTATTGTCCTCCTCAATTTTGAAAAGTGTTCGATAAGAATGTGCTATTTTCTCTATTTTTTTGAGATTTCTGCTTAGCCTTTTTTCACCTCTTAGCGTTCTTAACAATTGAATTCTCTCGCTTATATCAGCTCCGGCTTTTTTATATAAAGGGTCTTTTTCTTCTAATAGAGATGCTAAATCAACAGCTAAGGATAAATTTTCAGTTGATTTCACCAACATGTGAGCCAATCGTGGATGGCAAGGCAACTGATGCATTTGCTTTCCAATTTTGGTAATATTTTTATCTTCATTTAATGCCTCTAACTGAATCAATAAATTTTCAGCATAAATTAGCTTATCCAATGGGGGAGGTGTCAGCCAAAAAAGCCTATTGCTCTCATGAATATTTCTAGCTGCCAGATCTAGCTTTAAGTTTGCCAAATCAGCATGAAGGATTTCAGCTAATCTGTGGCTTGGTTTTAAATTTTGTTCTGCTTCCGTCCACATTCTATAGCATTTCCCAGGCGCTAATCTTCCGGCTCTACCTGCCCGCTGGATAGCTTCATCTTGCGAGATAGATTGTGTTTTTAAGCTGTTTAAAGCAGTGTTTGGGTCGAAAATGGAGTTCTTATTTAAGCCTGTGTCAATGACTACTTTAATGCCTTCAATAGTTAAACTGGTTTCTGCAATGGAAGTAGCCAACACTATCTTTCGTTTACCCTGCGGATGAGGTTGAATGGCAGCCCATTGTTTGTGCCAAGCCAGTTGTCCATAAAGTGGATAAATTTCAGCTTTAACTTTTGATTTTCTAAGTAGATCCTGAACGGATAAAATATCTCCTTGTCCGGGCAGAAATACTAAAATATCTCCTTCATCTTCTTTTAATGATTTTTTTACTTGTTCCGCTGTCAATTCAGCTATTAACCTTTGGTCTAAATTCCCTGCATATACAATGTCAACAGGATATTGTCTTCCTTTACTTGCCACTACTGTTGCATTCAGAGCTTTTGCCAAAAGTTCCTGATTTAAAGTAGCCGACATAATCAACAATTTCAAATCAGGTCTAGAATTTTGCTGGGTAAATCGAGCCAATGCCAAAGCCACATCGGCATGGATGCTACGTTCATGAAATTCATCAAAAATTATAATGGCAACATCCTTTAATTCAGGATCGCTATCCATCATTTTGTTGAGAATTCCTTCTGTTACCACTTCTGTTTTAGTGTTTTGCGATATTCTAGTTTCAAATCGGATTCTGTAGCCAATAGTATTCCCAACTTCTTCCCCAATCAGCTGTGACATCCTTTGAGCTATAGATTTAGCAGCCAATCTTCTTGGCTCCAACATGATGATTTTTTGCTTTTTATCCTGCAGAATTTCCAATAGGGCTAAAGGAATTATAGTGCTTTTTCCTGCTCCTGCTTCTGCATTAAGGATGAGGTTTTGTTCCTCCTTCACTTTTCGAACTACTTCTGGAAGAATTTCAACTATGGGCAAGTTGATTTGAGATAAATCTATTTTGGGCATAGTGCAAAGTTAACTGACTAAGCTTAAATTCTGATACCAGTTAGAAATTTTTGAAGTTTATTCAGCTAAAGCTGATTTTGAACCGCTAATGCGCGAAGATGCAAAGAGAACTAATTAATTTGAGAATTTTACAATATAAGATTGGGTCTTTATTTTATATGAATTATAAAGGAATTTATATTTATACAATTTCTTAGCGTCTTTTCGTCTTTGCGGTTAGTCACAGCCCTAGGCTGTTTGGAGAATAAAAAAAGCCACCCACTGTTAAGCAGGTGACTTTCTGGACGACTAAAAAATATTATTTCAATGACCAAACAGTATAGCTGTTAGGGGGGCATTGGATTTTTACCCATTGATCATTTTGTGTGGTAGGTTCCCAGCTAGAATTTCCTGTATAATCTTTGATTACTGAGTTGCCCCAATTAGTCGGCACCCATCTTTCCAACCATTGATTTGAATCATTTAAGTAAACGACTATGCCGGGGTTTCCATTTCTTCTGGCGACATACTCATCATTATCGGCATATAGAATATCGGTTCCTCCAGTGGCTAGATTTCTATGAATCCACATTAGGTTATCCAATTTATCTTGGTCTAGCCATTCTTCATAATCCTGATAGAATAGGGTAGGGTAACCTTCATGCGTGAAAATATAGGCATAAGCATGCATTTTGTCCCATATTTCATCCGTGTCATGATTAGCCACAAAAGTTACGGCTTTAGCAGCATCTCTCTTCCAAAGCATATCGTCTTGAAGTTTTGTTAAATCATTCCCATCAAATGCATCTTTCATTCTGTAATAGCAGGCAAAATCAAAAGCAGATGCTGTTCTATTAGTGCTGTTTACCCAATCCTGTAATTTCTGTGCATCAGCATCCCAATACTCACCAACAGCAAAACCTCCTACATTGTACATCCATTCTCGGACTACCCAGCCGCCAAAACCTTTTACGTAATCAAATCTCCAGCCATCAAAGCCTAATTCATCTCTGTAATATTTTCCTACACCATCGCTGCGGTTCCAAAGCCAATCTTGAACATAGGTAACAGAATGACTTAAATCAGGAAAGCCTCCGAATACACCTTCATCACTTTCTACTACAGCATTAGGGTGAAAATCACTTGCAGATCTGTAGAATTTGCCTGAAGCTGGGTCGAAATCAGTGTAAGTTTCGGTTCCAGTGAATGGGTTATTCTCTAAATCGCCACCACTATTGTGGTTCAACACAATATCTGCATACACCTCAATATCGTATTGGTGTGCAGTATTGATCAAACTTTCCAGTTCTGATCGTGAGCCAAAGCGTGTTTCAACAGAACCTTGTTGGTCATAATCCCCGAAGTCAAAATAATCAAATGGGTCATAACCCATGGAATTACCTCCATTCATAGCTTTAGAGACAGGAGGAAGCCATATAGCACTTACACCTGCTGCATCCCAATCTGGGATTTTATTTTCCACGGTTTGGTACCAAGTACCGCCCGCAGGCACATCCCAATAAAAGGCCTGCATGATAATTCCGCCACCTGGCCCAGGATTTCTTTCATTTGCATTTTCATCATTTCTGGTCACATCCGAAAATGGATCTGTGGCCTTTTTGTTAGAATGCTTTCGCTGCTCTTCCAGCTTAGTATCATCTGAACACGATACAATTATTGCCATTAGCAATAACCCATAAAAAAGTTGTGCAATTAATCGTTTCATAAAGTATATAATTTGGTTGAAAGTCTAATTACAATAATAAATATCTATTATAAAAGAAATATACGAATAATAATTCCGAAAACGTTTGCGGTTTCGATTGCAAATTATAATGGTTTAAATTTGATATGAGCTATAGTCACACAGTTAATACAATGGAAAAATTATATTTAAATGTGTTTTATTATGGGTGTTTGAAACACACATGTTTAGTTTAAAGAGATATGTTGAAGCAGGTTTAGTTTTATGATAATTTTGATTAGATCTAATTTTTTGAAAAGAGATAATACTATAATTTATAATTTTAATTGATGTACCTTTTTAGAGTGTTCATCTAAAAAAGTAGAATTATTTTATTTATTCAAAAAATTCTCCATATCATTGCGTTTTGAATATACTAAATCTTAAATCAATTTTATCATTTAATTTCTTTCACTATTGACCAAAAAATTTACTTCCGTTCGTTTATTTTTTAAATTATTCATTTTTTTAAGTTTTGTAATATTTGGTTTTACAAATCAAATTCAAGCCCAAAATCTAACTTTTAAGGTAAAACTTGAGAGAAATTTCACTCAATCCTTTGAAGCCCTAAAACAAAGCCGATCATCTAATGGCTATATTACTTATGGAATATCGGAATTAGATTCATTAAATAAGGAGTATAAAGTAATTCGGATGGAAAGACTTTTTGAATCTTCTCCTAGGTTTGAAAAGCGTCATCGTGAGGCAGGTTTACATAGATGGTATGAAATAGAAGTAGAAAGGAATGAGGTTGAATCTTCTGAAGAAGTTTGTGTTCAAAGCTATCAAGACTGTAGCTTTATTAGTAATGCAGAGCCTTATTATGAGAAAGTTTATATTGATAATTATAATCCAAATTTAAATTATAAGAGTATACAAAAAAAGAGTATAGATAATCCT
Source organism: Bacteroidota bacterium (assembly GCA_051747245.1). Classification (GTDB taxonomy): domain Bacteria; phylum Bacteroidota; class Bacteroidia; order Cytophagales; family Cyclobacteriaceae; genus Marivirga. Next base: position 24,421 of record JBNJFX010000023.1, on the reverse strand, counting down.
GAATTTAGTTTAGTGGATTCAGACGACCCTCTTTTGGAGCAGCAATGGCACTATGATAATACTGGTCAAACAGGTGGAACAGCTGGAGTAGATATTGATTTAAAAAATGCTTGGGCAGTTGAAACGGGTGACTCATCCGTAGTAGTTGCAATTATTGATGGCGGAGTAGATGTAGATCATGAGGATTTAGAATCTAATATGTGGCGTAATGAGGCTGAAATAAATGGGGTTGATGGAGTAGATGACGATGGAAATGGATATATAGATGATAAATATGGTTATAATTTTGGAGACGGTAGTGGTAGTATAAATGAATCTGAACATGGTACGCATGTTGCCGGAACAGTAGGGGCGGTCAATAATAATGGAATTGGCGTTAGTGGTGTTGCCGGTGGCTCTGGCAGCGGTGACGGAATCAGTATGATGTCATGTGCTGTTTTTGGAGATAGTGGAAATAATGGTTTTGACGAATCCTTTATATATGCAGCTGATAATGGTGCTGTAATTGCACAAAACAGTTGGGGCTATACTTCCGCTGGTGTTTACGAACAATCAGTTTTGGACGCAATTGATTATTTTATTGAAAATGCTGGACGAGACGAAAGCGGCAATGTTGTTGGGCCACTTGATGGAGGTATTGTAATTTTTGCTTCTGGAAATTCAAATAGCTCAGCTGATTATTATCCGGGCTTTTACGATCCTGTTTTGTCTGTCTCATCCACAGATCATAATGATGTAAAGTCATCTTTTTCAAATTATGGAGATTGGGTTGATATTTCCGCTCCAGGCTCTGATGTTTTAAGTACTTTTCCTAATAATAGTTATTCTTCAATTTCTGGTACGTCCATGGCTTGTCCACATGTTTCCGGTGTTGCGGCATTAATTGTTTCGCAATATTCAGATTTAACCAATGATGGGCTTTGGGATATACTTACTAGCACAACAGATAGTATTGATGATTTAAATCCTGGATACACAAATCAACTTGGAAGCGGAAGGCTTAATGCATTTACTGCCTTACAAAGTAATGATGGAATTCCACCCTCAACAATTGATGATTTGGAGTTTATGGATGCGACACCTACTAAAGTCACCATTAATTGGACGGCTCCGGGTGGGAGTGATACTGTTGGGGTTGCCAGTAAATATGATATAAGATATTCAACTTCAATGATTGACTCGGCTAATTTTTATGCAGCAGATTCAATTACAAATTCACCAAGTCCCTTACCTTATGGTGAAACCCAATCTTTTACACTAGATAATTTAGATCCTCTTACTACTTACTACATCGCTATTAAGAGTGAGGATCTTTATGGAGAAAAGTCTAGTATTTCTAATATAATTACTGCAACTACCACAGATGTTCCGGTTATTAGAATAGAACCTGATAGTTTATATGCAGATTTGTTGTCAGGTGATAGCATTACTCAAACATTGACCATTTTTAATGATGGAAATTATCCGCTAAATTTTGAAGTAGGAAATGCTTCTTATGAATCATTTAATATTTCCAAAATAAATTCAGGAAGCCTACAGCATCATTCATTTCAAGGAAAAAACTACGTTTCGAATAGGGCTGGTTTACTGAATTTATCTGATTCAATTGAGGGTAATATTATATTTGAAAATGACTTTGAAGCAGATGCCTCAGATTGGACAATAGAAGTTTATTCAGGAGATGATTTATGGCATATTACAGATGTGAACTCTAGCAGCCCGGTCAACAGTTGGAATTGTGCAATAGAAGGGGGTTCCGATTATGATACTGGCAATAGAATTAATACAGCTGTAATTTCACCTGAAATTAATTTGAATACTTTTAGCAATGACTCCATTTTCCTAACTTTTAGGGAAAGTTATGAAACTGAAGGCGGTTGGGATTATTGTATGGTTGATATAACCACTGATAATGGGGTGAATTGGCAGCCATTAAGAGGAACAGCTTCTGATAATTCAGCCCCAAGCGGAAGTTCTAATGGTTGGATAACATCAGAGTATGATTTAAGTGCCTTTAAAGGTGAAACTGTAAAATTGCGCTTTTATTTTGACACAAAAGATGAAGTGTCACAAAATTTTCCAGGATGGTTTTTTGATGATGTGATTGTGTACGGTGGGATGCCAAAATGGCAATCTGTTTCTTTACCTTCAGCTGTTGTTGAAGCAGGAGATAGCGTTGAATTAAGTGTGACATTTAATTCCAAGAATTTACCTTCAGGGAATTATCAAGATAGTATTGTTTTTACAACTAACGACCCAGCAAATTCTGTAGTTAGCATTCCAACTGAAATCGATGTAACGGGTGCTCCTGGAATCGAGCTTAGTACAAATGAACTTGATTACGATTCTTTATTTATAAATGATACTTTGAAGAAAACAGTACAAATTAGAAGTATAGGTACTGATACACTGCATATTTCCGACATTACCTTAAATTCTGAAAATTATACAATTGATTCTGCATCCTTATCTCTTCCAGCAGGAGCAGTTTACGATTTAGAAGTCAGTTTTTTACCTGAAACTCTTGGGATGTTAGAGGATACGTTGAAGATTTTTTCAAACGATTCTATAACTCCACTTTTAGAAGTAAGTTTAATGGGCTATGGTGTTGAACCGCCCGTTATGACGGTAAGTCCCGATAGCATGGTTGTTGATATTATGACGAATGACAGCACAATACAATATCTAACCATTGATAATACAAGTGGTGGAAGTAATTTGTATGTGGGTTTAGATAAGTTTTACGGAGATAGTCAAATAAATGGGGAGGAAATATCAAACTATAAGTATGCCAACTCTAATGAAAAAAGAGAAAGTATTCCGATTGAACATAAAAAAAATGTGGCTTCCGAGGATAAAAATATACTAGTAATTCAAAATGAATTGGCGTGGGGAGTTGATATGGTAAATTTTATTTATGAGCAAACCAATATTACTGCTTTGGGAATATATTCTTCGGAATTGGAAGCTTATGATTTAAGTAATATTGATTTGATCATAACTACGGGTGATCAAACCACACAATATTATGAAGATTTATCTGCTCAAGTTACTAAGTTAGAAAGTTTTGTAAATAATGGTGGAACGGTTCAATATCAAGTTGCTACTCAGGGGGCTGATGTTCAACTTGCAGGGGGAGTAGAATCCATTTATGGCAATAAAGAAAGCTTTAATATTGTAAAGGACAGCTTGCATCCAATTGTTTCGGGCTTACCTGAGCTATTGGAAGGAAGTTCTGCTAATCATAATTATTTAAATAACCTTCCTGAAAATGCTTCTTCAATAGTTGATACAGAAGTCAGCGGTGTACCTACACTTGTTGAATATCAAATTGGATCTGGTAAAGTAATAGCAACTGGAATGACAGTAGAATTTTTATATTCTTATGGCGGTTTTAATTCAACTCTGTTATTAGGTCAGATTTTAAGCTATTCTTTGGAAGCATCAGGATTAGATTGGCTTAAGCTTGATGTTTTAAACGATACGATTCCAGCAGGTACATCAAAAGATATTCCTTTAAACTTTAATTCCACTGGCTTATTGGGCGGGATTTATAATGCCGAAATAAGTATCAACAGTAATGACCCTGTTACACCTTTTAAAAAGGTTCCTGTAACAATGGATGTAACTGGAATTCCTGAAATAAACATTAATGAAGATACTCTCTCTTTTGGAACGATCTTTTTGGGACAATCAAATCATAAGTCATTAATAATAAATAATTCAGGATCCGATCTATTAGAAATTAGTTCGATTAATAGTGGTAGTTCAGACTATGTAATTGATAGCACTAATTTTGATTTGGCTCCTGGGGAATTAATAGAAATAGGGGTTACTTATGCGCCCACTGCTGAAGGAACAAATAATATAGATCTGGAAATTGAAAGTAATGATTCAAGCAATCTTGTAAGCATTGTAAAATTAATAGGTGAAGGATTAATTCCACCTCAAATTAGTGTTGACCCTGATAGCTTAAGTGTTGCTTTGAACAGTGGTGATAGCACTACAGAAAGTTTAATAATAGATAATAGCTTGGGCGGAAGTGTATTAGATTGGCAAATAGATATCATTAATATTGATGCCCAACCCAATAATTATTTAGATTTCAATCAAAATTTAAATGAAGGAGTTAATAATGAAAATGAAACTACCTCAAATAGAGTAACAGAAAATATGCCGCTGGTAGCCGGTGAATTTACTGCCTTAAATAGTTCGCCAGTTCCCCTTACGGCAGTATCAATTAATTCGGATCGAAGCATTATTTATGCTCTAGAAAATAATAGCACTAATTTCTATCAATATTTAGTTGAAACAGAAGAGTGGTCTACACTTACTTCAAGTCCTGTAAGTAGTGGAAATAATGGAGGGGCAGTTGAGTTAAACGGGAAAATTTATAATTCTTTTACCCAAAATTCTCAAATAGCAGTATATGATATTTCAACTGATAGTTGGAGTACAATCACTTCACCTTTGACCACGGGTAATATAGCTTCGGATGGAGATTATATTTATTTAGTTAATAATTATACATTGTACAGGTTAGATCCAAATACATCTGAATTTGTAGAAATGGCATCGTCATCAATTAATTTTAATCCTTGGGGCGGGCTTGAATATTATGAAGGCTATTTATATGGTCATTCAGGGGATGGCAGCAGTAATTTTGCTAGATATAATATTTCAAATGATGAATGGGAAACACTTAATAGTATTCCTGGTGGAGCAATCCTAGCTTCAGCTATTGATCCTTTTAATGGTAAATATTATACCTATGGAAGCTTTAGCGGAAATAACTGGTATGAATACGATATTGACAGTGCGCAGTGGAGTGTAAGTTCAATTCCGCTCTTTAATGTAAATGATGGTGGAATGGTCTTTAGTAATAAAGGAGGCAAAAATGGTATTCATTTTATACAAGGAGAGACTGGAACTGGATTTGGGATATTCGAAACAGACTTAGGTTCTCAATGGCTAAGTTCAAACCTTTTAAATGGACAAGTAAATGCTGGAGAATCCGAAGCTGTTGAGTTAACAATAAATGCATCAGAATTAAATGGCGGCAATTATCAAGCTGAGGTTATAATATCTAGTAATGACCCTGAAAATGAAGAAGTAAGAGTTCCTGTAAACTTGGACGTAACGGGGGAACCTACATTGAGTGTCCAATCGGATAGCCTGATATTTGAACCTACTTTTATTGGACAATCAACTTCGAAAACTATAGTGCTTGAAAACACGGGAACGGATCTACTTTCAGTTTCTGATGTTAGCTTTGACAATGCTGATTTTTCTGTGGATACTACTTCATTTGAGCTAAGTCCCAATGAAAACATTACCCTAACAATTGAATATTTTCCTACTTCAGAAGGGGAAAATATAGATCAATTAATGATTACAAGTAATGATGCAGAGAATAGTACAACATTTGTTGATTTAATATCTACAGCTCTGATACCTCCAGTTATTAGTGTTGACCCTGATAGCTTAAGTGTTGCTTTGAACAGTGGTGATAGCACTACAGAAAGTTTAATAATAGATAATAGCTTGGGCGGAAGTGTATTA
>JBNJFX010000023.1:0-18759 GCA_051747245.1 Bacteroidota bacterium | reverse complement strand
TCCGAAGCTGTTGAGTTAACAATAAATGCATCAGAATTAAATGGCGGCAATTATCAAGCTGAGGTTATAATATCTAGTAATGACCCTGAAAATGAAGAAATAAGAGTTCCTGTAAACTTGGAGATAACAGGGGAACCTACTTTGAGTGTCCAATCGGATAGTGTAATATTTGACCCTATTTTTGTGGGACAATCAACTTCAAAAACTATAGTGCTTGAAAACACGGGAACGGATCTACTTTCAGTTTCTGATGTTAGCTTTGACAATGCTGATTTTTCTGTGGATATCACTTCATTTGAGCTAAGTCCCAATGAAAGCATTACCCTAACAATTGAATATTTCCCTACTTCAGACGGGGAAAATGTAGATCAATTATTGATTACAAGTAATGATGCAGAGAATAGTACAACATTTGTTGATTTAATATCTACAGCTCTGATACCTCCAGTAATAACTATAGATTCTGATAGTTTATACGAAACTTTGGAAGAAAATTCTGAAAGTACTCAATTTTTCAATATTGATAATACTGCAGGTGGTTCGGATTTAAATTTTGAATTATCTCAATTTAGTTTAAGTGCATCCTCAAGTGCTACAAATACCAAAGTATTTGAAGGACAAGAAGTTATTCAAAACACGAAAAAGACTGATGTGGATGAAAGTGAAAATGATATTTATCAACAATCAAGAAAATCAGAACCTAAAAATACATCCTCTCAAGCACTTAATTTAGAAGATTTGTTAGGTAGATTGGATACTGCCCACAGTAATTTAACCAATCTAATTCCTGATAATTACTTATTTTCAAACGGCTTTACGGGTACAAATATTTCTGATGGAGGTGGAGATATGTATGACGGAGGAAACCGTTTAAATACTGATTTTGGTGGGGAAATAAATTATTCAAATAATGAGATTGACAGTAGTTTTTATCTTGATAACAAGGCATATTTTACCGCTAAGTATGATGGTCTATTTATATTTTCTGGAGATGTTTCTTCTGTAAACAGTTTTAGTATAGAGGGTAATTTGGGTGCAGATGGATCAGGTTCAGCAGACGGAGCAGTTATCGAAATGACAAAAAATGGTAAAAACTATATTGGATTTGTTAAAAGAGTATTTGATGCTTATGATCCATCTGTTAATCATTTAGTGATTGTAGAAGATAATGGTCTTGTTAATCATGAATTTAGTACTAATACAGATAATGATTTCCATGGAATAAATGATCTTTCGGATATCGATAATCTTCACTACTTACTTTTTGCTGGTACAAGTGGTAAATATTATGATAATACCGTGATGACCAATGTCATGGAAGCGTATTTAGACATGATCGATACAAGAGCTAGTTGGCTATCGATGGAGCCAACGGAAGGAACTGTTCCAGCCGGGCAGCAAATGGAAATTGCCGTAAACTTTAATGCGAATGAATTAGAAATAGGAGACTATAATGCTCAGATTATCGTAAACCATAATGATCCTGATCAAACAGAAATTGACCTTCCAGTATCTTTAAATGTAATAGAGGAAGTTATAAATGAAGCGCCTGTAATGTCTGACCAGGTATTTAGAATTGATGAAAAGCCTTTTTCTGATGAAGTTGTAGGTCAAATTCAAGCGGAAGATATTAATGATGATACCTTAAGCTTTAGAATTTTGAATAGCTCTGCAACTGGTGCTTTGAATTTGTCTACTTCTGGTGTTTTAAGTGTAGGTGATTCTACTTTGATAGATTTTGACCTACATAATGTAATTGATCTAAGTATTGAAGTCAGCGATGGTGAATTACAGGATACCGCAGCAATAAGTGTTATCATTGAAGAGGTTATCGGTAATGAGGCACCTGAAATTAATGATCAAATATTTAAAATTGACGAAAACAGCCCGAATGGAACAGTCATTGGGGATTTAGAAGCTGTTGATCAAAATCAAGATGAACTGACTTTTGGTAAGGTTTCATCAGAATTTGATAGTGCTGTTTCATTAAGTAACTCGGGAACTTTAACTATTACTGATTCGGCAGTTTTTGATTACGAGAACAATACGTCAATTCAATTTTATGTAACCGTATTTGATGGTGAATTTACAGATTCTGCTGAAGTTGTAATCTTGATTAATGATATTGAAGAAAATTCTGCTCCCACTATTAGCGATCAAGAATTTGAAATAGATGAAAATAGTACGACAGGTACTGAAATTGGTACGATAGTTGCAACAGACTCAGATGGAGATGAATTAAGTTATAGCTTAACTTCTTCAGAAATAGATGGAGCAGTTGCATTGAGCTCATCAGGAATCCTAACAGTGGCAGATTCAGCTTCCTTTGATTATGAAAGTAACATTTCTATTGAAATAGGGGTAAGGGTGTCAGATGGAGAATTTACCGATTCTGCAGTAGTACTTATTACAGTATTGGATGTAAATGAAAACACCGCACCTACTATTGACAACCAAGAATTTGAAATAGATGAAAATAGTACGACAGGTTCTGAAATTGGGAGTATAGTTGCAACTGACGCAGAAGGTGATGAATTAAGCTATAGCTTAACTTCTTCAGAAATAGATGGAGCAGTTGCATTGAGCTCATCAGGAATCTTAACAGTGGCAGATTCAGCTTCCTTTGATTATGAAAGCAACACTTCTTTTGAAATTGAGGTGAGTGTAACAGATGGAGAGTTTTCAAATTCTGCAGTAATGCTTATAACAATATTAGATGTGCATGAAAACACCGCACCTAGTATAAGTGATCAAGCATTTGAAGTTAATGAAAACAGTCCTACTGGTACTGAAATTGGATCAATAGTCGCAACTGATGCAGAGGGTGATGAATTAAGTTATAATTTAACCACTTCAGAAATTGATGGAGCGATTGACTTGAGCCCATCGGGAATCCTTACAGTGTCAGATTCAGCTTCCTTTGATTATGAAAGCAACACTTCTATTGAAATTGGGGTGAGTGTGTCAGATGGAGAGTTCACGGATTCTGCAGTAGTGCTAATCACAATATTGGATGTAAATGAAAACACTGCGCCAAGTATAAGTAATCAACTTTTTGAAGTAGAGGAAAATGCAAATAATGGTTTTGAGATAGGAGAGATAGAAGCCTTTGATTCAGAAGGGGATTCATTATCTTATATGATTGCAAATTCTCAAATTGAGGGAGCTTTTGGTCTCAGTGAAAATGGAGTGTTAAGTGTATTGGATTCCTCCCTGATAAATTCTGAAAAATATAGTTCGATTGTGCTTTTAGTGGAAGTGTCAGATGGGCAATTAACCGATGAAGCAATAATTACAATTAAAGTTATTGAGGCAGAGGATGAAATCTTAGGCAATCAAGATATCACGGAAAATCTAATATTATATCCTAACCCTGTGATTGATCAATTGATCATTCAATATGATTTTAAAGATCAAAACAGTAGCTTATATATTATTGATATGAAGGGTAGAATGCTTGAAATTGATTATATAACCAACGAAGGTCAACTTAATATCAATACTGTTGATCTAGCATCCGGGGTTTACCAATTGATTATTAAAGATGGTGATGCTTTACATCAAGCAAAATTTATCAAGCAATAATTATTAATTGTATGCAAATGAAATTCAGTTGATAACTTTCAACTGAATTTCATTTTTTATTTAAAGTTGAATTTGATGTAAATTCTCAGACGGTAATCTTAAAATGTATATTGATGGCACAGAAGATACAGGCATTATAAAACACAGAGATGATGAATTATCTTTTATTTATGAAAATAATGTTGATCTAACTGTGGGCTATCATCTCATAGATGGTACTGCAAGCCGTTTCTTCAATGGCACAATAGACAACCTAAGCATTTACCACCAAGGCTTAACAGCTAGTGAAGTAAGCTATTTGTTTACGGGTGAGCAATTAACTGAAGATACCGATAACGGAACAACACCAGCCCTAGCCGACTACAACCACTACGACTACGGCTTCAGGATATACAACCCGAGGATTGCTAAGTTTTTGAGTGTGGATCCGTTGGCGAAGGAGTATCCATGGAATAGTCCTTATGCATTTGCTGAAAATGATGTAATAAGAAGTATTGATTTAGATGGATTAGAAAAACAAATCAGAATAAATTTAAATCAAAACGGAAAAACCACAGAATCATATGTTATCTTAGTTAACAGTAGGGGAGTAAATGCTGCTGCCCAAAAGTTAAATAGAGCACTTGTTGGAAAAGATAATTTAGAGGCCAATGATGATGTATCAAATAGATTTAATATAAATAATGCCTTTTGGACTGAAGGATTCGATGATTACAAAAAAATAACTTATTATTATGATAACTCAGGTCAGTTTTATGATAATACTGGCGATGGAGAACTTACTATTGATATTGAAGATGGATATTATACTTTTAGCTATAAAAGTGAATTGACCAAAGATGCAGCTTACGATGAGGCTGTTACTAAAAGGAACTTTGGATATGCTTATGATGCTTCTACATTTTTTCAAATTTCTGGAGATGCTGCTACGGTTACAGGTGGCATAATATCTTCCAGTGTGATTGGAGCTCCTGTTGGTATACCATTGGCTGTCGGGGGTAAGATATCCAGTGCAATTGGAGCAGGTACAGAAGGTTTTATAGATTATTTGCGAAATGATTATAAAAACCTTGCTGCGGATGGTGCAACTGCGTTGATTGGAGTAGTAATTCCAGATTTTGGTTCTAAAACTTATGTTAAAGATGCAATAGGGGCTTCTTTTAATTTATTATCTTCTGAAGCTAGAGAAGGTGTCAGATCTTCCGAGGATATAAGTAACTACGATAGTCAAGTGTTACAGAGTTTGGGTAATAATAAAACAGATAGTAATTTAGATAAGTAGGAATACATGGAGGATCTGGTTATTGATTTTATAATTTTTATAGTCACGGGAAGTATAGGCGGATTAGGTTCATTTTTCTTTTTTAAAGAAACCAAGTCAAAGAAATATTCACTAAATGAAAAAGCATATTATTATAGAATTTTTGGGGTCTTTATTATAATTTCCTTGGGATCATTAATAATGATTATATGGAACCTAATTTTTAGTAATTATTAATATCGTCCTAAAATTACTTTACGGATTCACATTATAGTCCTAATATACCGTACTAAGATGATTACCCCGTTCCCGCCATGCTTTGCATGGTGGAATGAGAAATTCGATCACAGCCAATATGAATTGAGCATTCATTTAGGTAATGTTTTAGCGGTAATTACCGATAACGTCAATATGGTAAACAGCACGGAAAATAGCGAGTGGTACGAAAGCAAAGCCTGGCCAACATCCATTTGTATAAAGTAAATAAATGAAACTAAAAATGAAGATGAAATTGTTATCTTTACATAAAGGAAAATAATGGTTATGGGTACAGCTCAAATTAGGGAACTACTTCATGAATACATTAACCAAGCAGATGAACGACTGATCAATTTAATGTATGCTATGGTTCAGGCAGATCTGAAAGAAGAGGATTATGGTTTAAGTGAAGCACATAAAAAAGTATTAGATGAAAGATTAGCCGCACATCAAACTGATCCATCTGAAGGATCAAGTTGGGAAGATGTTAAAGACCGGATTAGAAAGCAATTGTGAATTATCGTTTAATTGTAAGGCCTGAAGCCGAGCTTGATATTTTGGAATCGTCTCAATGGTATGAAGATAAGCAAGAAAATTTAGGTATACGTTTTTTAGATGAGATTGAAGAGAAAATGTATCTAATTTCTCAAAACCCGCTTCATTATCAAATCAGATATAAAAATACCCGTTTAGCCTTAATAGAGCATTTTCCGTATGCTATCCATTTTCTTGTAGATCAAAAAGAAGTAATTGTATTAGCAGTATTAGGTACTCGAGAAGATCCTGAAAAATGGGTTTAAATCATTTATTTTAGAAAATTTTTAATGTTAATATCATTTACCTAAAACCGCAAGCCCTGTTGGCGTACGCATTTCCGCGTGTGCCCTTCCAAAAATGTTAATGGACTTCAGCCCTCAACTGTATCATCAATCTCCAAAGTTTCCAAAACATCAGCCATCTCATCAAAGTCTTTATAACCCGGACGGATTTCTTCTCCACCTTTAAGAGAGATGCCTTTGATGGAAGTATTTTCCACCAAGTTAATTACGTTTTTATCGTCAATATTAAAACCTAAAATCACAGGATAATCTTTGGCTAATTCCAAGACCTGATTGACCACATTTTCTTTGTAATGATTTCCGTTCCCTGATTCAAATAAGAAGAATTCTACTTCATTAGCTACCTTTTGCATGGTGTTTTTTACTTCTTCGGCATCTTTAACTTTATCCATGTCAAATCTCAAAATCCTTTTGAAATCTGGGAAAAGAGGGATAATGGCAGGATTTTCTGTTTGTAGGTAATGGATTTCGTAATCTTTGATGGATTCCTTAATGGCATCTTCTGAAGCATTGCCGTATTCACCAACGAATTCCACTCCTGAAAGCCAACCAGTCAACTCCATGAAATTTTCTGGGCTAACGTATGCTGGATTATTTTTTACCAAATCAAACCCCATCAAGTCTACGGTCATTCCTGCGCAATAGCGCGCATCACTTAGATTATTGACTTCAGATATTTTAACGAATGTTTTTAATGCCATTTTGTAAAGTTTTAATCCGTGTCGTTTAACTTTTAGAAATTATCTTTAATTCTTCTCCACAAGCTAAAAATAGAAGGTGGATTGTCTAAAGTAAACGGCCTCGGGAATTTTGATGCAAATTAAAGGAAAATTTGGCTTGCTTGAAAGGGAATGGAAATAAGCTTTTCCAATGTTGGTATTTGCCTGATTTGCTATTGTTTTAGATTACCGACAGCTTTTGATTGGTCAAACCTTGGAAAATGTTTGATTCTAGAATGCGAAAACCAAAACCTTATTGCATTTGTGTTTATTAATATTTAATAATATACTTTTAGTATATGTATTTATAACAGTAAATTATGGATAATCTTATAATTAATTTTGTTTTACTTATTTTTAATTATATTGCCAAATGAAACAAAAACCACAATAATTATGATGAAATTAATATTTAAATCAGTTTTAATTCTGAGTGTAATTTTTGGATCAATCCTAAATTTGTCAGCTCAGCAGTTTCTTACGCCAGTAAATTCCCTTACTGGTGATGCGAAAGTAGTCACAAAAGACGGAGAGGTTATTAAAGGGGATATTAGATCAGCTTTTTTTAGTGGAAAAGGATTAAAGAGCTTTAGAATTAAAGATGCAGAAACTGGAGAAAAGACAAGGTTCAAAGCTGATGAGGTTGAGTCATTAAGGATTAAAATGGATGCTTGGGCAAAATTTGCAACTAAAATGGAACAAACTTCCAGCGTTCAGAAAATGTCAGAGGCTAATTTTGAGGAAGCGGTCGATAGGGAATATATTTATTATCATTCAGTTAAATGGCCTAAAAAAAGGAAGAAATATATCCTGTCCCAACTTTTAAATGCCGGATTTGACAGTAAAATAAAAGTTTATGATTATCCTGCAGGTAAAAAAACGGCCTCAGTTGGAATTGGAGGAATGGACATTGCAGGGGGAAATGCCAAAGAATATGTAGTGAAATTAGGAGATCAAGAAGAGACCATCATGGCACTCAAAAGAAAATATGATAAGGAATATTTTGATATGTTTTTTGGTGATTGTGAAAAGCTATCCTCTTTAGATAAAAATGAAAAAGAATGGGATGAATTTGCAGCCCATGTTTTTATTTATGATACAGAATGTGAATAAAAATTTTAATTGCAATTAAAAAAGGCTGCCTCTGGATTTAGAAGCAGCCTTTTCTATTTTTTTTATACAGGAAATGCAACTATTCACCTACCAAATGAACAGTAATAATGTTTCCATCTTTACAAGTCCTATTCCCTGTTTGTAGAAAGAAAATCAAGAAAAAGTTTATAACAATTCGTGCTCATATAATTGTTTAAACCTAAATTTATTTAGTAATCACACCCCCGTTTGGGGTTTTCACCCAAACTAAAGCATGCTCACCTGAATTCTCATAGAAAATTGAAGGTGAAAACACCTTCAAGGGGGAGTAGTTGTTTGAGAAGTAAATTATAAATGTAGCTGAGTAGTTACCAGGAAATTAATTATCCATTGTCTTATCTATTCTTGCTAATAAATCATTCCAATGAACCCTGCTCATTTTATCTGAGGTTCTATATCTTCTATTCGTAATATCGGTTTTTAATTGTTCTAATTCAGCTCTCATTAGCGGTATAACATCAGAAATGATTACATCGCTATTTCTTTTATCCTCTACCTCCAATTCAGCTATTTTATTGGATGCTAACTCCACAAATGTCCTTTGCAGATTTCTTCTGTAAGCATCTACGGCTTGGCCTCTGTAGAGCTCTGAGAATATTCCTGTCCTGATATCTTCTAGCATTTCTATAACAGTATAGGCATTTGATGCATTCAGACTTTCATTTTCTACCATTCTAATGAGTCTATCTTTATCCAAAAGGCTGCCTAATGCTCTTACTTGCAATGATTTCACTCGGTTAATTGCACCATCATCTTCTATTCTTTGAAGAACATCCTTATCCAATAGCCATTCATGATTAGTGAAGGCATGATCGTTAAGGAAAGCTACTGCTTCCTTTTGAATTGAAGCGGGAACATGTTCGTAAACTACGCCTTCTTGATCAGATGTTTTAAGGGTTTCATAAATACCACCAACATTAGCGGTTACGTGACGGATATAACCACTCCACATATAGCCTAATTCTCTATATACTTCTGTTAATTCGTCATAGCCTTGCCCTTTTTCTGCCGTCCATTCAACTAAGCTAGGCACCACTTTTTTCAAATTAGCTAATCCATATTCGCTGGCTTTTACATGGTCATCTCCCAAACTTTCTCTGTTGGCTCTAGGATCGGCTACTCCATAACCACTTCCGAATTCATACCACGGATTGCCTGCTTTTTCCAATATCCAATCATCTAAAATAGGTTTTTCATCTTCTTTGCTTTTGGCATCAGGGATAAATCTATAACCCCAATTAATGGAATATTTGTCATAAGGCCCCATCATTCTGATATAGCGAACGCCTTCATCTTCCGGTTGAGCTACATAATTTACTCTTGCATAATCCATTATGGAAGGTGTTAAGCCATATTCTTGAGTAAATGAAGCAGAACGAAGGGAATCGGTAGGGTAGGCAGAACTTGCTTTCATATTGTGTGGCAATCCCAAAGCATGACCTACTTCATGGGCAATTACCATTCGCATCATTTCGCCTATTTCTGCTTCAGGAGTTTCCAAAGTTCTAGCAGATTCTTTTTGAGCACCAGCTTCAATCATATACCTATTTCTATATGATCTTAAATGATTATGATACCAAATAATGTCACTTTCGATTATTTCGCCTGTTCTTGGATCAGAAACGGAAGGACCAACTGCATTTCTGGTGGTAGTGGCCACATATCTGACAACTGAATAGCGAACATCCTCAGGACTGAATTCCGGGTCTTCTTCCTTAGTTGGAGGGTCTTTTGCAATAATGGCATTTTTAAAACCAGCTTCTTCAAAAGCTACATTCCAATCTTCTATTCCCTGTTTGAAATAAGGTCTCCATTTTTCTGGTGTTGCTGGATCTAAATAATAGACAATTGGCTTAACTGGTTCTACTAATTCTCCTCTTTTATATGCTTCAATATCTTTAGGTACTAATTTCCATCTTCTGATCAATTCATAATCATCAGATTTTAATTTATCAGAATTGTAATCATATTTCTGTAATGTAAACCACCCCACTCTGTCATCTGCTAGCCTGGGCTGCATTTTATCTTCCGGTAACATAATCATGGATTGATTCAATAACATGCTGATAGTTCCTGCTTGATCCCTTCCAGGAGGGTTTCCAGCATCATAAGTCATTAAATGTTGTACTTCCACATTCTCAGGAAATGATTTCGCAGAAGCTATATAGGATCTGCTTTTATCCAATCGTTTAACTTTATAAGCTTTTCTTAATCGGTCAGGCATAGCATTAATAGCACTTACTTCCTCTGTAAATAAACTGCTCACATCCACTAAATATGCGGTCGAATCAGGATTTATGGCTTCTATTTTACTGCTATATAAAATTGGATAGAAATTATTGGCTTCTACAGATTTGTAAATAGGGGAGTCTTCATCGCTTTCATTTTGAAAACTGATGACTTTCAAATCAATATGTTTGTCTCTTTTATTCCAACGAACCACTTGTTCATTCACTTTTGAACCGGCATTAATATAGCCCCCGCCAAAATTATCGGGTAGTTTGGCTATTCTGCTGACCAAAAGCAAATCTTTTTCTAGCTTATCAAATGGGATTTCATAATAAAGCTTCCCATCCAATTCATGGGTTGTAAATAAGCCTTCATCTGATTTAACATCACCTTTGATAATATCTTTGTAATCTTTTAAATCGCCTTTTGGCTTTTCAGTTTTAGTTTCTTCCTTATTTTTCTTTTTTCCAAATAATTGTGCAGTGGCATCTGTATTAAAAAGGAAAAAGCTTAGGGTAATGGTATATAGTAGTTTCTTCATTTTAAATATTTTTTTTGATTATGTAAATGTATTTTATGTAGAAGAGAAATTAAAATGCTTTTATTTGATTGGTAAATGAGTGAAATTTCATTGCATATTATAACTCATTTAATATATTTATTGATAAAAGACAATAAAAGTTTTATATTTTAATATTGTAACTCAAATTTATAGTTAGTGTTTAGATTTTTCAGTCTTGTTAAGTGGTCTAAGTTAGAGAAAAGCCTTGAGCAAAAGCCAAATATTCTTCTGTCACAATTTTCCTTAATTGCTGTTTTAGCTGCTTTTATCCAGATAGTAAATGATGCGTTCAATTTAAACTATATTGCAATTTTGCTTGATATAGTAATTGTAATCATTTTTTTTGTTACTTTTTTAATCAATGAAAAGAGGAGACATTTAACGGCAAAATTATTATTCATAGGTTTAGGCACTGGTTTTATATTTTTTTATGCATCTGTTATTCCAAAATCAATTGGTGCATATTTAGTTTTTTACCCCATTATGGCGGTCATTTTTCTGATTTTCAGTAATGAGGAACGGCAGTATAAATATTATTCTCTAATCTATGTTTTAATCCTGTTGTTTATTCTAGAGGTCACTTCTTATCAACCATTTGGAGAGGTTAATTTGACAGATGGAAAATCCGAATCTACTTCATTTTATGTCAATATGGTGATTTCAATATTTG
Source organism: Bacteroidota bacterium (assembly GCA_051747245.1). Classification (GTDB taxonomy): domain Bacteria; phylum Bacteroidota; class Bacteroidia; order Cytophagales; family Cyclobacteriaceae; genus Marivirga. The sequence continues at coordinate 7,484 of JBNJFX010000023.1, read as the reverse complement.
CCATGGTATTTTCAATGTATAATATGGATATTATCAATAAAAGGATTGACCAAGTTAGGTTGGAAACCTTAAAGGAACTAGAGCAAAAAAATAAAGAACTTGGACTGGCAAATGATGAATTGGATCATTTTGTATATAGTGCTTCTCATGATTTGAAAGCACCTTTATCTTCCATTTTAGGTTTGATCAATATAGCAAAATATGAAATAAAGGATGAAAATGTTATGGATTATTTTGTGCGTATTGAAAATAGGATTGAACGCTTGACATTATTCATCAAAGAAGTGATTGAAATATCAAGAAATACGAGAACTGATATTATAGCTGAACCTGTAGATTTTGATAATTTATTGGATGAAATAATTGAGAATAATATTTATATAGAAGGGATGGAAAAAATTAAATTTAACAAGCATATCAATTTTGAATCGCCTATATTTATTGATAAAGCCCGCATGGAAGTAATTTTGAATAATTTAATTTCAAATGCTATTAAGTATTCAGATCCTAACAAAAAGCAATGTAAAATAGATATTACGGCCAATAAAACTGAAAATGAATTACAAATCATAATAGCCGATAATGGCATCGGGATTCCGAAAGATCAACAAGAAAAAGTATTCGATATGTTTTACAGAGGTGCTCAAAGTAAGGAAGGCTCGGGACTAGGTCTTTACATTGTAAAAAACATGTTGGTAAAGTTGAAAGGTGAATTTAACTTGGAATCTACCTTAGGAGAAGGTACCTCAATTGAATTGAAATTTCCAAGATTGAAACATTAAAATAAAGGTGGAATTCCGTTTTACTAATATGTCCTTTAATCCATTGCTAAATTAAGTAAATGAACTGCTGCTAAAGCGGCTGTTTCGGTTCTTAATCTGCTGCTGCCCAGACTTACTCTCTTAAACCCTTTTTTTATTGCTAAATCAACTTCTTCTGGAGTGAAGTCACCTTCAGGACCAATTAGAATAAGCGAGTCTTTTTTATTATTAAGTTCATTCTTCAAGTGCACTTTATTTTCAAAATCTACATAAGCAATAAGTTTTTTCTCTGCTTCAGCAGTTTCTAAAAGCTTATTGAAGGCAATGATTTCATTTAATATTGGTTTTTTTGCTTTCAAAGACTGCTTCAAGGCACTAATAGCTTTTTTCTCTAAGCGATCTATTTTTATAACTTTTCTTTCTGAGTGAAAGCTTCGGAAAAAACTTATTTCATCTATCCCGATTTCTGTAGCTTTTTCAACTAACCATTCCATCTTATCCATGTTTTTGGTAGGTGCTATTGCCAAATGTCGATGAAAGCTAGGTTTTGGATCTTCGCTAGTTTCTAATACTTCAAACACACATTTTTTAGGATGGGCTTCTGTAATTTTTGCTTTGTAAAATGTACCTTTTCCATCAATTATATTGATTAGATCTCCAGCTTGCATTCTCAGTACTTTAACGCAATGTTTTGATTCGTCTTGATTTAAATACTTGGCCTCAGGAAGCTGATCTTGATAAAATAAATGCATACGCAAATCTAATTATTTTCGAATAGTTTATAACATTTTGAAATTATACTCATGGGTTTTGATACAATTATTCCAATATGATCACTCGCTGGCTCCTCCGCTGGCGCACGCGTTTTCGCCTGTGTCCAAATGTTTAATAAAACCAACTATTACACAATAGGTCAATTGAATTTGCTTATAGATTTTTTAATTAGCGACATTCCTTTAATTTTGTCGCTGCTTAATGTGGATACAAAAAATTAATATACAAAATTCTGTCGTTTAAATCTGATTATCAGTCCCGATAGCTATCGGGATACTTCAGTTTCTCTTGTAAAAGCCGAATAGGCTCTATTTAAAATATTCTATGGATTATCTCAGAGGTCTTATTGGATTATTGGTTTTAGTTGGTTTTGCCTGGCTATTTTCAGTAAATAAAAAGAAAATTGACTGGCGCTTGGTCGGTACAGGATTACTACTACAAATCATATTTGGACTTCTAATTACTCAAGTTGAATTTGTAGAATTAATCTTCAAAAAGGTATCAGAAGCTTTTGTAGTCTTTTTGAGCTTTTCTGGGGATGGCGCCCGTTTTCTTTTCGGTGATTTAGCTGGAGATTCTTATGGATTCATTTTCGCATTTCAAGTTTTGCCCACAGTCATTTTCTTTTCTACAGTAACAGCAGGATTATATTACTTAGGTGTTTTACAGAAGATGGTTTATGGTATTGCATGGGTTATGTCTAGAACTATGCGCTTGTCTGGAGCGGAAAGCTTATCAGCAGCCGGAAATATATTTTTAGGGCAAACAGAAGCCCCTTTGTTGGTAAGACCATTTGTGCCCAATATGACGCGTTCTGAACTAATGTGCTTAATGACAGGCGGAATGGCTACCATTGCAGGAGGAGTTTTAGCGGGCTATGTAGCATTTTTAGGTGGGGATGATCCAGTTGAAAAGGCAAGATTTGCTTCCTATTTATTAAGTGCCTCCATTATGAATGCACCTGCTGCTATAGTGATTTCCAAAATATTAATCCCGGAAACCAATCCAGATGGAATTGATGATACTTTGCATGTAAGTCAAGATAAACTAGGAGTAAATTTGATCGATGCCTTATCTAATGGTGCAGCGGAGGGATTGAAATTAGCATTAAATATTGGTGGGATGCTATTGGCTTTTATTGCCGTTATAGCTGCCATCAATTATTTTCTGGGTGATATGATTGGAGAATGGACTGGACTTAATGCTTTTGTTGCCAGCTCTACCAATGGTACTTTCGATAGCTTTAGTCTGGAATATATTTTAGGTCAAGCTTTTAGGCTGTTTGCCTTTGCAATGGGCGTGGAATGGAATGATACCTTGGCTGTCGGAAGTTTGCTTGGTCAAAAAACAGCTATCAATGAATTTGTGGCTTATTTAGGGTTAGCTGAAATGAAAACGGCCGATATTTTAAGCGAAAAATCCATTATCATAGCCACTTATGCGCTTTGTGGATTTTCCAATTTCAGTTCCATAGCCATACAAGTAGGCGGAATAGGAGGCATGGCGCCCAATCAACAAGGAAATCTTTCCAAACTAGGTATGCGAGCACTTTTGGCTGCAACTTTAGCTTGTATGATGACGGCTACAATTGCCGGGGCTTTGGTGGAATAAAGCCCACTAACCCGCCAGCTGGCGGGGAAATGGTTTTCCATAGAAATTGTTAGATTGACTAAGAAGCTTGGAGCTCGAAGTTTGAGCTACCTTTTCGCTTAATGTTATTAAGAATTTCCGAGTGATTGAAGTAATTATTGTAGAATAATGAAGTGATAAAATAAGTATATAAAAAGTCAAAATATTTCTTATTTTAACATTTTTGTCAATATAGTATGTTTTAATCTATCTTATTTTTACATTTATGTTAAAATATATGATAAAATGGCTAATTCTTATACTATTCCAACAGAGAAAATATTAGATAGGTTGAGATTTGAGAACCCCTGGTGGCAAATAAAATCCATTGATTCTGAAAAGTTAAACATGCCTAGAAGGTTATACTTTGATCTTTTTTATCCATTAGTAAAGGATAACGATTTTAAACGTGCTACAATCTTAATGGGGCCAAGAAGGGTTGGTAAAACTGTTATTATGCATCATGTAATTCAACAGTTGATAGATGAAAAAGTACCTGTAAACAATATTCATTTTATAAGTATTGATAATCCAATTTATATTCACAAAGGTCTTGATGAATTATTTTCTTTAACAATAAAAGCATCTGGCGCTAATTCATTAGAAGGTCATTATGTTTTTTTTGATGAAATTCAATATTTGGCTGATTGGGAAAGGCATTTAAAAGTATTGGTTGATAGTTATCCAAAAACTAAATTTATTGCATCTGGATCTGCTGCAGCTGCACTTAAGTTTAAAAGTACTGAAAGTGGTGCAGGTAGATTCCATGATTTTTTATTACCTCCAATCTCTTTTCAAGAATTTTTACATTTTCAGGGATTGCAACATTTAATTAAGCCTATTGAGGTAGAGTTAGAAGGTAAGTTAATAGAATTTTATACTTCAACAGATATAAAAGCTTTAAACGATAAGTTTATTCAATATTTAAATTATGGCGGTTATCCGGAAGTAATTTTTTCTGAGACAATCAGAAATAATATGCATAGATTTATTAAAAGTGATATAATTGACAAAGTATTGCTTAGAGATTTACCTAGTTTATATGGTATTAGAGATGTTCAAGAACTTAATAGATTTTTTGCTTATTTAGCTTACCATACCGGTAAAGAATTTTCACTTCAGAAAATGGCAAAAGAAAGCGGATTAGATAAAAATCTTATTAAAAAATATCTTGAGTATTTGGAAGCGGCTTTTCTTATAAAAGTTATTTATAAAATTGATGACAGTGCAAAACATTTTAAAAGAATTACAGGATTTAAAGTGTATCTTACAAATCCTAGTTTGAGAACTGCATTATTCTCACCGATTTCAGCAACAGATGATGAGATGAGAAATATAGTGGAAACCGCTATATTTGCTCAATGGCTTCATAAGGATGATAGAGAGTTGTACTATGCAAAATGGAAAATCGGAAGAACTGAGGGTGAAGTTGATATGATTCGCTTGGATCAAGCTAAATTAAAACCAATTTGGGCATTAGAAATTAAATGGAGTAACAGATACGTTGAAAAAAATAAAGAACTAAAAAGTTTAAATGAATTTTGCCATAAAAATAATCTTAAAGGGGCAGTTATAACCACAATAGATAAACAGCAAATAGAAAATTATAATAATCTAGAATTAAGTTTTTTTCCTGCATCAGTTTATACTTATGGGATAGGTGCTAATATTTTAAAAATGAAAAGTCTATGAAAAAACTATCAACCACTTTAATTTTATCCTTTTTCTGTTTCACTCTTTTTGCTCAAGATATTGAAGGAAAATGGCAAGGTTTACTTAAAGTCCAAGGAATGGAATTAACTGTTGTATTCAATATTTCTCAAGAAAATGACACATTAATTGCTACAATGGACAGTCCTGATCAAGGGGCTTTTGGTTTGGCAGTTCAAGAGGTGACTTTTAAAGATAATAAACTTAATATTGGAATGAACATGCCTCCAATTCAATATGAAGGTACGCTTAAATCTTCTGGAGAAATTGAGGGGATATTTAAGCAAGCAGGCAATGATTTTCCATTAGTACTTTCTCAAGAGGAAGTTAAAAAATCTAACAAAAAGAAGCCTCAAGATCCTATTGAGCCTTTTCCATATCTAAGTAAAGATATTACTTTCGAAAATAAGGCGGAAGGAATTAAGCTTGCTGGAACATTAACAATGCCTGCTGAAGGTAAAAATTTTCCTGCTGTTGTACTGATAAGTGGGAGTGGTCCTCAAGACAGAAATGAAGCATTATTAGGACATAAACCATTTTTGGTTTTGTCAGATCATTTAACCAAGCAAGGAATTGCAGTTTTGCGTTATGATGATAGAGGTACAGCCGAATCAGAAGGGGATTTTAGTACTGCTACATCAGCAAATTTTAAAACAGATGTAGCTTCAGCTGTAAAATATTTGAAATCTCGAGAGGAAATTGATGCGGGTAATATAGGTTTGATTGGACATAGCGAAGGAGGGTTAATCGCGCCAATGATGGCAGTAGAATCGAAAGACGTGGCATTTATTGTTTTAATGGCAGGCACAGGAATAAAGGGAGATGATTTGCTTTTACGACAAAGTGAATTAATTGGCAGAGCCTCTGGAATGAGTGAAGCCCAACTTAAGACAGCAAGAGAATTTAACAAGGGTGCTTATGATATAGTGGTAAACTCCGTCAATGAAGCTGCTCTCCGAGAAGATTTAAAGGAATATTTAGAAGAATCAGTTGCTAAAAATCCAGAACTAGCTACTGGTAATGGCTTGAAAGAGGAAGTTTTTGTAAATCAACTATTAGGACAATTGACCAGTCCTTGGATGGTGTATTTTCTAAAGCACGACCCTTCAAAAGTTTTGCAAAAAGTTGAATGTCCTGTATTGGCGATTGTGGGTGAAAAGGACTTACAAGTACCCGCAGAAGTTAATTTAGAAGCTATTGAGGCTGCATTGAAGGCAGGAGGAAATACACAATATACTATTAAGGAGTTAGCGGGACTAAATCATCAATTTCAAGAAGCTGAAACGGGCTCTCCAAATGAATATGCTGAAATTGAACAAACTATTGCACCACAAGCTTTAGAGTTAATGAGTGGCTGGATTTTGCGTCAAATAAGCAAATAAAATGCGATTACATATTGTATTTAATGGCGAAGTTAGATTTAAATATGGAAACTCATAAATCAAATTTATTTTATTAACTTTTTACTTCGGTTAGTTTCCCACTACTATATTGGTTTTTATGCATCTCTAATAATTTAAAAAACACCCAAATTTGAGCTGTTCTATATTTAAAAATCTAGGATGTAGATGTTTTTAGTTAACATTAATGCAGAATCCTATAAGGTTTACCTTTCATGGTGTATGCCTAGAGTTTAGGAGTTGTCTGAACTCATTAAATTGCTTGACAATCTGGGTGGGTTTAATTGATATCCGCTATTACTTATACTTTTGTCAAGACAAATAAGACGAGTATTTAATAAAATGAAAAGGGCTTTCTATAAATTTAGTAAATGAAGTTGATGATGTTTTTTTACATATAATAAAGGTTAGTCTATTAAAATTTTACAAGTAATTGTTACTTCTGAATAAAAATATTTGTATATTTATATTGAATAACTTAAAATAGTCTAAATTAATTTTTAATTATAATTTAATGATGAAAAAATTAAGCCTTATTATTCTCACCCTGTTATTTATTTCTAATAGTTATGCCCAAGATAAAGATATAGAAATTTTGGCAGATGGAGAACCAATAATTATTGAAGAGGGAATAATATTAAATAGTCCACCTAAGCATCTTTCGCTATCATCAGAAGATTTTAATACAGATACCTTAACTTTAATAACAATGTCAATGGCAAGAGGGAAAAATCTTGTGGTAGATAAAAAATTTTCTAATCATAAAGATTTTTCTAAGTTTGATTTTAATGCTTGGCTGTCTGAGAATGCTGAAGTAGGAGATAGGATTGTATTTGAGCTTGAAAAAAGCAAAAACCCATTAAAAGAGGAATCTGCAATGGTAATTGTTTTGGCAATCAACTAAAAAGGATAATATATATAATTTTATATTTCGCAATTTCTATCATATTTGTAGTCCTAATCCTTATATTTTTAAGCTTTACATAAAAATTTTATTCTTTTAATAAAAACCCATTAGGATCAGGACATAGCTTTTTAAACTGTTCCAATTCAGAAGGAGCACAAACCCCTGGAAAATCTCCTTTTAAATCTTTCATATCAGAAATGAGCTGGAAATGAAGATGCGGTGGCCAGTCTCCATTCTCAGGAAACGGACCCAATTCACTGAATTTTTCGCCTTTTTTAATTTCATCACCTATGGCAAGTTTTT
>JBNJFX010000022.1:0-81615 GCA_051747245.1 Bacteroidota bacterium | reverse complement strand
CAAGAAAAGAACCTCAGGCTCATAATTGCCCGTGGGATTATAAAATGAATGTTTAACCAAAACGGTCAATGCTATTTAGGGATCTTCAATCACCCAACTTCCAACTTCTAGCTTCCAACTTCCAACTTGACCTTTTCCTTAGCCATCAGACGGTCTGTTTTAAAATATGGTTTGCTTTATTGCGATGTATCAATTCACTAAAATCTAAAACCGTCAGATGGCCCCTTCATCCCACACCTATCATCCCACATCCATCACCCAACTTCCCACTTCTAGCTTCCTACTTCCAACTCCCAACTTCAAGCTTCCAACTTGACCTTTTCCTTAGCCATCAGACGGTCTGTTTTAAAATATGATTTGCTTTATTGCGATGTATCAATTCACTAAAATTTAAAACCGTCAGATGGCCCCTTCATCCCACACCTATCATCCCACATCCATCACCCAACTTCCCACTCCTAGCTTCCTACTTCCAACTCCCCACTCCCCACTCCTCAATCCTTCACCTCACTCAAACCCATTGCCTTCAACATAAATCTTGGCAAAGGCTTTTTAGGGTCTCTATTTTTAAGGTTTAAATACCAGCCTATTTTTTTCATAATTGGAACTTTATGGGTTTCCACAAACTCAATTAAGGTTCCGTCAGGGTCTTCCACATAGGTGAAATGTCCAGCTGCTTCACCCATATCAAAACTATTGGCTGAATCTACAGTAAAAGGAAATCCTTTTGCTTCACATTCTTCTTTCAAAGCTTGCATGCCATTAATGTCATAGCATAAATGGATATAACCTAAATCTCCCCAAAAGCGGTTTTCAAATATCTTTTTTGGTTTTCTATTAGTGGCCACTATCAATTCTATTTCAGAAGCTCCCAATAAAGGACTAAAAGCACCTTCTGTAGGCTTACTATGACGTAATAAAATTCTCTTTAGTTTTTTATCACCTCCTGGAACTGCTTTTAAATCATCAAAAACACCCTCTTCTTCATAAATTACAGTATCGTAGCCTAAAATATCAGAATATAGGCTACGGGCTTTTTCAATATCTGTTACGCCTATTATGGCTCCATTAGGGCCACCGGGCAAATCAGTTTTTCGTTGCTGAAACCAAGAGTTAGAAGTGACAATCTGAAAAATATTATCCCAAGGATCTTTCACAAAAAAAGTGGGTTTTCCATAGGGATCTTTTTGTAGTTCCCCTAAAACGTTTAGGCCTCTTCTATTGAATAATTCATAAGTAGCCTCAACATCTTTGCTTTTCATTTTGGCAATATTGATCCCTAAATCGCCCAATTGAGGTTCGAATTTTGGGCCTTCAGGCTTACGGGAAGTGTATTGCCAAATTTCAAAACCGCCACCGCCTTGCATATTGATAGCTAAAATAGCATGTCTGCTTCTAGCTTCACCGCCAGTGTAGGGTAGCATTAAAGCAGCTTCAGCAGCTTCCTCAAATACCGGAACACTCATTCCGAAATTTTGCCTGTACCATTTAAATGCTGCCTGAACATCTGAAACCCCTATACCAATTTGCTGTATTCCACTGATTATTTTCCCGCTCATAATATTTGAATTCAATTTTTGCTAAAATAAGGCAATTGAATGAAAAGGCGAGTATTAGAGGCTGAAAATTATAATATTACTGTTGTTGCTGTTCTACTAGTCATTAAATATCTCTGTTTAAGTCAGGATATTCTATTTCTAATTGGTTTCTTAGGTTTATTAAAGCTTCCAGAATAAATGCTGTAGTAACGGCATCAGATTTCCAATGCAGCACATGCCTTACAAGGGTTCCGCCAGAAAAAAACACTCCACCTTCCCAAAATATCTCATTGTCCTTTTCTATACTTTTAGAGAAAATAAAATCCAATCCGGAAATTATTGCTTCCTGCGATTTATCATCTTTTAAACCTGAAATATTTAATAATGTATTCACGGCATAAACTGTGGACTGTAAACTGTCGCTATCGTTTATTAAGTCCCTAGATGTCCAAAAACCATTTTCCTCATATTTTTGAAGAACAAAATCTTCAACTAATCTACTGCTTTTGTCTAAATTCTGAACACCGTTTTTATATGCTTTTGAGATGTAATAGGGGATATGGTATTGGTTTGGATAATATGTGGCGGCATAGTTATAGTTTTTATTCACTAATTCCTCTTCAATAAACGCTATAGCATTGTCCGTTGCTTGGCTTTTATGATTATTGTATATACTCAAAACCCTAAGAATGTTAGCATTAATTATTGGGTCCAGATCATTGCTCCCATAAGGGATATAGGGTTCATAAGCGCGAGGGTACATCTTACTTAATGGAAGGTAAAAAATTCCAAGGTGAAAAAACTCTTGTATAGGATTCCATTTTTTTGAAAATTCATATTCTTCTCCTAACCATGTAAGATAGGCTCCACTTTCCGGGCCCTGATTTTGCCAAAAATTATACCATAATCTGTTGTTGCGATTGGTGTCAGTATACCGATCAAAAATTTCATGGATGTTTTTCAAGCTGTCCGGGATATTATTTCCAATGATTTCATTTCTTAAATAGATAGCAAGCAAACCGGCTGCAGTGTCGTCCGCATCATTGCTTACATTGGCGGCTTTTTGAATAAAATTTAACCGAAGTGGATAATTGTTTGGCCTACGTACCAATTGATCTGTCTCTTTTTCGAACCACTTATGAGGTTGGTGTGGTGGCAGCAAATTCCAAAAATTAAAAGTACCATTCGATTGATAGTTCATAATCCTATCAAATGCTAAATCTAACATTGGCGGGATGTTTTGATATTCTGGATATTGCAGATAAATATTGGCTAAAATATTATGGATAGTGGCTACAGAAAAGCAATTGGAGTCATATACGCTATTTTCGCCACCCATTAAAGGGAACCAGAAATTCATACTCATTTGAGAGCTCCACTCCCCTTTAAATCGAAATATGGAGTCGGTTTCTTTTTGTTGGGCTGATTCCAAATAATTTAAAGATTTCTCAATATGAATTAATATTTTCGAATGGAGGTTTTTGGCATGATCGTGATTATCTATTTGCGAATAAGAATTGTAGGCAAATAAAAAGATAAAGATGAAAATAATCCGAATTTGCATATTAAGAATAAACGGTATTTTCTAAAAAAGTTCTTTTATCTTTAGTTTGTTGGGAAAAATGAATGCTTGAAACATTATTTTTCAAGTCCTCACAGTCTTTGAACTGAACTTCAATAGAGATAACAAAATTTCCTCCTTGCTGATATAGGGCTTTAGCGTAGGATTAAACAGCCTTCCCGATGTATTCGGGACAGGTTGGCTGTCTTTTGTTTTCATTTTTCTCTTTTGTGGTTAAGCATCCAGCTTTAGCTGGTTTAAGTCTGCTTGTGTATATTTTTTTGTAATCGGAACAGTCTTGTTATATAGTAGTTTAAGATAGCTGAAGAGTAGTATCTTATATAAGGTGATCTTATTAAATTAGATAAAAAAAATGCCGGCATTTTCTACCGGCATTTAGTTTTGAATCTATTTTTAACCTTAATCCAACTTCACGGCCTTTACTTGATTAGACTGAACCAAATCATTAAAAGCACTTACTTTTTTATCCAAAATTTCATTTAGTGCATCTAAATGCTTGTCTATTCTGGCAGTAACCTCCTTACTGAATTCTATTGCAGATTCAGTTGGTCTGTTATCACCCATTCCCATTAAGCTATTTAAATGGCCTAATTTATTATTCAATCTTATAGGATAATTTAATGGATCTTGGCCACTTCTATTTTTCGTTTGGTAAAGGGATTCCTCAATTTCCTTAATTTCCTCCAAGATGCTTTTCCCCATATTTTTAATAGTGTCTGCTTCTGCTTTTTTCATTACATCTTCAATTTGAACCCTGGCTTTTCTAATGTCCTTAATGGCTAAATTGGTTTCAGAGAGTTTTGCAATCACCTCATTTTGGAAATCAAATTGCGCTTTTAAATCTTCATAGGAGGCAGATGAGCGTGGATCTTTCAAAATTGTTGCTACCTGAGTCATTTGGTTTTCATCGTTTACAGATAAACTCACCTCATAATCACCTGGTAGTGCTGTTGGTCCACTTAAAGAGGACCACCACAAAATCATGCCGTCAAAACCTTCCGCACTAGGATATTGCATATCCCAAATATGTTGATTACTGCCGGGTTGGATTTCTAATTGTTTTTCGTTTTTCTCCTTATCAGGATGGGAACTGAAAACTTGTATTGTATCACCACCCATTTCATTATAAATTAATTTAACTGTATCCGCAGCAAGTGTGTCTTTTAGATAAAAATAAGTGATGACTCCAGAAGGCATATTGGTGCCGGCTGTTTTACTTTCACTAGATCTGCCACCTATTCGGTAAGTCAGTTTGGGCTGGTATAAAAAGTTGTTAGAATTTTGCTTTTCCATGAAAGTTTTTGCCATGTCCACTTGATGCAACACCGTTAAATCATCAATCAACCAAAAGCCCCTACCTTGAGTCGCTGCAATTAAATGATTGTCCTTGATAGTTAAATCCGTAATAGGGACAATCGGTAAATTCAATTGAAAATCTTTCCAGTTAGCGCCATCATCAAATGAAATATACATCTTGGTTTCAGTACCTGCATAAAGCAATCCTGCTCTTTCAGGATCTGCTCTTACTACTCTGGTGAAATGGTCGTTTTGAATTCCATTCACGATTTTCGTCCAGCTTTTGCCGTAGTCTTTGGTTTTGTATAAATAGGGCTGATAATCTCCATTTTTATAGGAAGTAGCCGCAATATATGCACCACCTTTTGTAAATGGATCTGCCTCAATACTATTGATCATGATCCACTCAGGCATGTTTTTAGGCGTTACATTCTCCCAGTTTTCGCCACCATCTTTACTTACATGCACCAAGCCATCATCAGAGCCTGTCCAAAGTAAACCTTCTTCATAAGGAGATTCAATTGCAGCGAATATGGTGCAATAATATTCCACGCTGGTATTGTCCTTAGTAATCGGGCCACCAGAAGGGCCTAATTTGCTTGGGTCATTTCTTGTCAAATCCGGGCTAATCGTTTCCCATTTATGACCTTCATTAGTGGTGACATGCAAATGATTGGAAGCTGTGTATAATTTATTGGGATCATGTGGAGAGGTGAAAATAGGGAAGTTCCACTGAAAGCGATATTTCATTTCTTCTGCACCATGGCCCATTGGGTTGTCGGGCCATACGTTTATGGCTCTGATTTCTTCTGAATCATGATTATATCGAGTTAAAAAGCCATCATAACTTCCTCCGTATACCACATCATTATTTTCTTCATCAATGGCTAGATGAGCACTTTCGCCACCAGCGGTTGATTCCCAATCTTGTTCACCAATTACATAGCCTGTAGTTCTATGGGCAATTCTTACTGTGGAGTTGTCTTGCTGAGCGCCATAAATTCTGAATGGAAAATGATTGTCTGTGGTGACTCTATAAAATTGGGCTGTATTTTGATTCATATAGGTGCTCCAATTTTCTCCACCATCAAAACTTACTTGTGCACCACCATCATCGGCCATAATCATTCTTTGATTATCGTTTGGATCAATCCACATATCATGGTGGTCTCCATGTGGTGCTCTATGGGAAGTGAAAGTTTTACCTCCGTCTTTGGATTTATGGTAACTAACATTCACAACATATACCATATCCTCGTCTTGAGTATCAGCATATATTCTAGTATAGTACCAAGCTCTTTGCCTTAAAGCTCTGTCATCATTGGTTTTTTGCCAAGTTTCACCGGCATCATCGGAACGAAAAACCCCGCCATTTTCATTTTCTATAATAGCCCATAATCTATTGGAGTTTTGAGGGGAAACAGTGATTCCGGAAATTCCCCAAACGCCTTTTGGTAAACCTTTATTTTCTGAAAGTTTTTCCCAAGTTTCTCCGCTGTCGGTTGATTTCCAAATATCAGAACCAGGTCCGCCACTTGAAAAATTGGAAGGGCTTCTTCTTACATTCCAAGTGGAAGCATACATAATCCTGGGATTGTTCGGATCCAAAATCAGGTCTACCGCTCCGGCTCTATTATTTGCAAATAATTTTCTTTGCCAGGTTTTTCCGCCATCAGTGGATTTGTATACTCCTCTTTCCTCGGAGTCTTTAAATATATCTCCCATCACAGCTACATATAAAATGTCTGGATTTTGAGGATGGATTCTAATTCTACTAATATGGCGGCTATTGTCCAGCCCGATATGTTCCCAGTTCTTGCCTGCATCAACTGATTTATACATTCCATAGCCATAAGACATATTTCCTCTTACGGTTTTTTCTCCCCCGCCTACATAAATCACGTTAGGATCACTTTCCGCAACAGCAACTGCACCGATAGAACCTCCAAAATGACCGTCAGAAATACTTTCCCAAGTATTGCCGCCATCTTTGGTACGCCAAACACCACCACCGGTAGCGCCCATATAAAATAAGTTAGGTTGATCATTAACGCCCGTAACTGCTGCCGATCTTCCGCCACGGAAGGGGCCAATGCCTCTCCATTCTAATGCATCATAGATTTTTTCATCATAAGATTGCGCACTATTGGCTTTTTTCCTCTGTGCATCCAAATTAAATGGAATACAAAGCAAAATAGCTAACAAAATGTAGTATAGTCTTCTCATAAGTAATTTGATTTTAAGATGGAATATAATATTGCTTTAGGTTTTATCCGACTGATATTTTATGAATGGTAAGGATATATCTATTCCCTAAAATTATAGCGACTTGTGCCCAATTCCATGGAATCCATTATGCTGCTGGACTTTCCATCCGATTAAAAACTGAAGTATTCATGAACCGATAGGTTGTATTATATGATAAATCTAATATTTATTGACAAATTTTAGCGGAGCTTGCCTAAACTTAATATGCTGACTAAAGATTTAAAAAAACGAGTTGAAATTATATGGCTTAATCGTAATACTATAAGTTCATCAACTTGGAAAATAAGTATACTCTAAATTGAATAATTTTGATATTACTTATGTAAATATATGTAAAGCGTTATGTGTAAGAATGTTAAGTGTTCATAAGTTACTGATATACAATTGTATATATGCTTAAGTGTAAGAATGATGTACCTATAAATAGGTATTCGCAACTATTTTCGATGAAATTTATTGCGTATGAATTTTAAACACTTAAATTAGTGCTAACATTTAGGGAAATAACAATATAAAATGAAATGTAATTAAATTAAAACAATGACTATGAGAAAACAATTAATGCTTTTAACTGCATTGCTATTGCTTTCTTGTCCTATTTTTGCTCAGGATGAAAGTGCTGAGGAAAGTAGTTCGGGAGGAATGGCAGGAACAGGAGATCTCCTCTTTGAGGTGACAGGAACTCCCTTTAACGGGAGTAGTTTATTGAACTTTTCTGAGTTTAGGGGGCGCTATTTTTTGGCAGAAGTTATGGCCATCCGTATAGGAATGACCATGGACCTAAACAATAATCAGCCTAGGCCTGATTTGGTCTATAATGAAAGCTATTACGGTATTATGCCGGGATTTGAATATCATTTAGATAATGATGGTTCATTTAGATCTTATGCGGCAGCAGATTTAATGTTTGGCCAACGAATAGCTTCAAGCAAATCAAGCACAGGGCCGACTACAATAGGAGCTACTGCCTATGATTATAATAATGATATAGTTAGCGGAAGAGGCTACTTAGAATTTGGGGGCAGATTATCAGTTGGTGCTGAATACCATTTCAATTCCCGTTTTTATATCGGTGGAGAAATTGGCTTTCAATATGCTTATAGAATGAATGATGAGGTTTTTGTGAATGGTGAATCTGTTCAAAAATCCACTGTTAGCAATGTAGGTTTCTTAACCACAGCCAATTCAATAAAAATTGGATTTAGATTTTTAACACTTTAAACCAAAACAGATAAATACAATGGAAAATATTATACTACAAAAAACACGCTATCTCAAGGCACTGATGCTTACGATGCTCGTAGGCTTTTTTGCGTTTGAGGGGAGCGCACAAAACTTTATTTCATCCACGCCTCCTGCTACCCCTTGGTATGCAGGGCAGGAAGCTACGGCTTCTTATGAAGCGGAGAATTTTGACGCAGGAACATCTTTTATTTTATGGGATGATGCTGACAATGACGCTCAAATTGATGAGGACGAAGAAATTTTCGGACAGTCAACAGTTCAGGATGCCCTTGAAGAGATTGATTTTAATTTGCCTGAAGCCGGCAATCTTAATCTAAGATTAGCTGCATTTTCAGGAAATTCAGTGACAGGAGAGGTTATTGCCTTTACCACTGCAGATGTAACTACAATTGGTACTAACTCACCAGGAAATTTTATATATTTTGACAGAGCTAGTTCAAGATCCTTAACTACTAATGGGATAGATTTGGATACATCAGAACCTGTTGTTTTAAGTTTTTTATATGAGGGTAATTTTGGGAATAATCCTGATGCAGACAATCCGGTAGAAGTTTTGTATTCAACTGACGATTTTGCTACAGCAGGAACTGTTTTAACAGAAGATAATTTAGCAATAGATGAATTCGAAGACCAAAATGCAACCTTAGAATTTACTTTGCCAACTGATGCTAAAACTGCAAACACAAGTTTTAGAATTCAACAAACAGGTACTGTGGATTATGGAACAGAGAAAAACTGGCGAGTAAGAACATCTCCTGAAGCTGGTGCTATTCAAGTTGAAATAGGAGAAACTTATACTAATATTTCGGATGAATTTGTTGATAATAACAATGTTCTACTTCCGGATTTAACTATTAACAATGTATTGGATGCCGATGATGTGGCTGGCGGGACTATTTACCCAGGCGATGCTATCACAGTGGAAGCCGAATTACAAGGAATTGATCTAACAGATTTGGATTTTGCTGTCAGACTGACCAATACCAACACTGGGGAAACCTTCTTATTGGAAAACCAGGTTCCAACTGTAGATAATGGAACTAAGGAAATTACGGTTGAAGGAACTGTTCCTACTGATATTTCCTACTATAATGCAGGAAATGGTTGGAACGTGGATATTTACGCCTACGAAGGTGCTGAAATTCTATTCGGTACATCAGAATTCTATGATTTTACTGGTGGTTTACCAACTGATTTCGAACAAATAGGCGGTGATCAGGACGGATCAGGTTTAACATTTGATGAAGCCGGAGATAGGAGCATAACAACTGTGCCTTATAATATTTCCACAGAGACGGATGGAATATTGACCTTCAATGCATCTAGAGCTAATGATGTCTTAAGCCCTGCTGGCACTGACCTGATTGTAGAGTTTTCTACTGATGGTGAAACCTACACAGAACTGACAAGCGTTGATCTTAATTCTTTGTCATTTGGAGGTTCTACAGAGGTAATCTTTGACGCATGGCCTGCGGGAGTTGTTTCAGGATCAACCCAGTTCAGAATTAGGCAAGAAAGCAATAATGGGGTTAATCTAGATGCTTTTATTATTGAGGATTTAGAAATTCAGAGTGGTACTAACTTAATAAGCGAAACATTTATTGGCAGAGGATTTGCTTCTGTTAATGCAACTGTTCTAGCTCCAGATATTACACTTGACAATATAAATATAGGTGGAGACGGTCAAGCTTTTCCAATGGAGGAATATGATCTTACCTATACAATTGATAACGGATCTTTTCCAGCAAATACAACTGCAACAGCTTATTTGCAAAGAACTGGGCAGCCGGACATCATTATTGGAGATACTGAGGACATAAGTGGAGAATCCATAACATTTACTGTTCCTCCTATTGAAGCTGGTGATTATGACATCTATTTTAGAACTCTTAATGAGGAAGAGTATGGTAATGTTAATCTTGCTATTTATGACCTTGGCTTGGAAATAACTGAAGTTGAATATAATGATCCAGTTTTAGTAGAAGAAGATGAATTTACTTATGCAGGTTCTGCAATTACAGTTAATTATACAGTTCAAGGTACTGCAGGTTCTGGTGCAGAATTGATGATGAGTGTATTTGATAATAATGAAGGCGAGTGGGAAATGATCGGATCTACCACCACATTGGATGGTGCTATAACGGCTACATTACCTATGGGTATTGATTACGATAATAACCCTGATGTAAGATTAAGTTTGGGTAGTGGAGGAACATATTCAAGTGCATTTAGTGAAACAGTTTTAAATGAAAATTGGTATGGTGACCCAATCCCAACGGAAATAGTTGAATCTACTCAAGGTACCGGAGATACTTTTGTAACTGATGGATTTGAGGGATCAGGTGTAAGATCTGCAACTTCAGCCCCATTAGATTTTAGTTTTGGTGGAAACCTTTCCATGAATCTGTATACACAGGCAAATTTCACTAGTGATTTTTCCGTTCGATTAGAAGGTTCAACTGATGGACAAAATTGGGAAGAATTGGATGAAATTACTTTTACAGCTCTAAATCAAGTTATAAGCTTTAATGCTAATATCCCTAATGAATTGTGGTCTGATTCTTTTCAGTTCAGAATTATTTATAATGAGGATGAAGCAATTGGTTTTGGAGAAAATGTTGTAATTTGGTATGCTGCTAATATTACAAAACCAACCTTCTTAGAGGTAGTTCAAGATGATGAGCCATTCAACTTAATCAGGCCATCTTTAGCAGTTAGCAATTATGACAAAACTGCCTTTGCAATGGGTGAAGAAGTGAGCATTAATTATAATGCTGTTGGCTTCCCAGCAAGTACTGAATATGCAGCCGTTGTTGAACAAGGAGGCGAGTTTTATGTAGCAGGAACTGCAACTGATGAAGGTGCTGGGGCTATTACAGCTGTAATGCCAGTTGCTTTTGAGGATCCTTTGACTAATTATGATTTAAGCATAGTTCCTTTCGAACCAGCTTCAGCAGGTGGAGATTACAAGCAAGGAGAAACAATTCCAATTGATAGTGAGGAAGATTTCTTGACCATTAATGGTCAGGATCCTACTTATGCTAATAATTATACTGTATTCAATTTTGATCAAATTGGTGATAGAGAGTTGCTTACTAAGGCTTTTGATTTATCAAATACTACTTCTGCAACATTGAATTTCGATTTCAATACGTGGTTTGGGTATGGAAGCTCAGATGTAAATGCAAATAAAAACACTGTTCCGAGATTAGAATTTTCTACAGACGGTGGAGCCACTTTTCAGGTAGTTCCTGTTTATGACTTAGAAGAAGGTGAAGAGCAAATTTATGATGATGGTTTGTTGTACTTGCAACAAGGTTATAGTAGAGAATTACCAGCATCTGCTTTAACAGAAGCCACTCATTTAAGATTCTCTCAACCATTGAATTTAGGTGAAAATGCTAATCAATGGAGTGTGGATAACATCTCATTGACATTAAATGATGATAACAGAGTGCCTGATTTTATCTTCACTGATGATGTAAATGGAAATAATCCTGAAACAATCAATATCACTGCACCAGATTTAAATGGTTATGAATGGTCACAAGCTGATCTTCAAGATGCCGTATTCAATGGCGAAACATTTGATTACTCTTGGGATTTAGAGGATGGCTTTAATATAGAAGATGTTGATGCCTTTCCTGCGGGTACTAATTTCACTTTCTTCTTGGAAGAAGGTGGCGATTATGTGATTGACCCAGATACAGGAATGCCTTATGTTTTAGGCACAACCACTTCATTAGGTTCATTTGAAGCGGAAGTTCCTTTCTTTGTGGTAAACGGTAATTATAATGTTAGGCTATCAGCTTCAATTGAAGTTGAAGGTGAGAATGGGCCTGAAGATTATTACTTCCATGGAGATGAAGAAACAGGAACGGATGTTGGAGACTTAGATGTATTCCTAAGAGCAGCTGAGTTAGTTTACCAAGGAGATGAGAATGCAAATATCTATGCCGGAGAGGATGTAGAATTTGCCATTGAATTGGAAAATGATGAAACCAATAATGCACCTACTGCCGATTTATTTGCAAATCTATTATTGGAAACCAATGAAGGGGATTATTTATTAGCAACCCAACAAGGATTGGACAACATTGTTGCTACTATGCCTACTTGGTTTAATGGAAATGCAGACTTTAAATTGCAATTGACAGAAAATGAAGCTTTAGGTGATGTAGGAACTATTATTAATGATTCCGAATTGGAAAACCTTGAAGAAAATATTAGTAATTTCTCTTCAGAAATATTTAGTGACTACATAGTAGCAGAAATGAGTGGTAATGCTCAGGTGGTTCAAACTCGAAAATTCAACAAAGAAGAATTTACAAGTGTTTTTGATGTTGAATGGGATTATAATTTCTCGAATGTCACTGGAAATACTAATGTAAAGGCTCAGTATTCAATTGATAATGGTCAAAACTGGATTACATTACTATCAGATAATTATAATACTGGATGGTATAATGAGGAATTTAGTAATCAATTAAGTGCGGCTGATAGAAATAATATGGAATCAAATGGTTTTATATTAAGATGGATACAAGAAACACCAAATGGAACCTTTAATGTGGATGACTTAGATATGAATTTCAGTGGTCAATCTTTTGATGATTTTAACATGGATGATTATCCAGCCAATTTCACCAAAGGGAATGCTACAAAAACTGATATAGATTTTGATGGTAATTCTGGTAGAAGAATGGTAACTACCAGAACTTTCACGGTCGAAGAGCTGGAAAACACTACTGCTTTTGGTTTTGATCTTGATTTCGATCAATTACCAGGAGATTTAACCACGGATCAATATTTAGTATTTGAATACTCTACAGATGGAGGATCGACTTATACTGAATTACAGCAATATCCTGAAACGGATGCTGAAATGCCGTTGAATGGAGATCGGTTCATGTATGCTGTTTCAACTGATATGAAAGAGAACGGAGTGAAATTCAGATGGAGACAAGAAGATGACAAAGGAAATATTACTCTAGATAATCTTAACTTCTTGTTTGGTGAAACTATTCCATTTGATTATATCAATGCTTCTGAATTTATCAATCAGCAAGCTTTATTGATTACTTCTATTCCTGATGAAGCATGTCTTTCAGATGAGATTACCATCTCTTATGAAGTTAGAGGTAGATTAGGAGAAAATCATTTTATCAATATTAATTATCAAGATGCATTTGGATCTTATGATTTCCTTCCTAATGAGTTTATTGCTGATGGTAATTCAGGCGATTTCACTTTCACATTACCATCTGATGCGATTGATGCAGGAGTTAATAACAAGTTCTATAAATTCGAGCTTGAAGGCTTTGTCGAATCACAAAATTCGGGTTCATTTAATTTAATTTTTGGAACTGAAAGTGAAGAGTCAACCGAGATTGTTGCTCCTTTAAATACTGAAGCTTCATTTACTGTAAATGATCCATTAGCATGTGAAAGTGAGGATGTAATTGTTGAATTGGACAATGCAGATTTACAGGATTATTTCTTATATGAAATTGTTGATGCTGCCGATGGTACAGTTTTGGGTAGCTTAACAAGAGATCCGGAAATGCCAGAGAATGAGATGAATATTGGTGAGATATCAGAAACAACTGATTTAGAGTTAAGAGTTACAGCACAATCATCAGCTGGAACAGCTTGTAATACATTAACTACTTGGGAAGAGTCTGTTGAAGTTTTACAAGACTTTGAACTATACTCTTATGCAAATCCTGACCAAAATTGGAAAGTTGTTGAAGCTGGGGAAAGTTTAAATTCTTGCAGTGGATCTTTTGAAGTTGCTTTAAGCGTAAGAAGGTTATTTGAAAACGGAAATACAACTACTGGAGGAGCTACTTTGGTAGAATGGTTCAGAGATGATTTGAATAATCAAGTAGCAACTGGTGTTACAGAAATTGATGATTCAGACATGGAATTGTCAGGTGAGTATTTTGCGAGAGTAACTACTGGAAGTTGTGTATATACAACAGAACGAATCCAGATTAATTTGGAATCTGTTCCAGATCAACCAACTGTAACGGTGGTAAGTGGAGATTTGTCTGCTTGTTCAACTGCTGATCCAGTAGTATTAGAAGCACCTGAAGGTTTCCCTTACTATCAATGGAGTAATGGTGAAACATCAAGAACAATTACTGTTGAAGATCAAGGTTCATATTCTGTTGAGGTTTCTAACCTTCCTTTTGATGCTACAGGATGTTCAAGCCCAGCTTCCGCAGCAGTGGATGTAGATCGTTATGAAACTCCTGAATTTACTGTTAAAGACAGAAATAGTAATTTAATTGCTGATGGATCTGAAGTGGAAGGTTGTGAAAACTATTTGGTTAACTTCTATGAAGGTAATGGAAATACTAATAGCGGAAATATTGAAGTTATTAAAGATGGAGCTTCATTTGCAACTGTTGAGGCAGGAACTGATAACTATTTAATTGATGAATCAGGTACTTATTCATTTGTGTGGAACTTTGATGCCATTAATGTAGATGGTTGTACCGTTACCTCAAATGAGTTTACATTGACTATTGTAGAAGAGCCTACAGAAGCACCAACACTTAGTGCTGATGGTGATTTAAACTTCTGCGAAGGTGAAGGTACGGTTACATTAACTGCACCTGAAGGTTTTGAATACTACCAATGGTTTAGAACATATGAAAATCAATATGGCTCTTTAATAACTGTTGATTTGAATTCATCTAACAATGGATTTGCTCAGTCTAACCAGATAGAGGTTTCTACTTCTGGTAGCTATACGGTTACAGTTTCTAATAGAGCTGATGGTTGTGAATCTCCAGGTTCTAATGTAATTGAAGTTAATGAAGTTCCTGAGCCAATTATCCCTACAGGAAATGATTTCGAACAGGTTAATACTACCTGTGGAGAAGGTGCTGTAGAATTTGAAATTGAAAACGACAATGGTTCAGCAATGACTTACCAATTGTATAATGGAGAGACTGGTCAAGCATCTGGTAATCCAGTAACCATTGAATCAAATCAAACTAGATCGATATTCACTGATGTGTTATCTGAAGACGGAATTCCATTTTATGTTGAAGTAATGTATGCGGATGGAACTGGATGTTCAAATGTGGATCCTTCTGAATATGAAGAAGCATCTGTAAGAAATATTTCTTTAGAAATTAGTGGGGCTACTTTAATAGCGGACTACCCTGGCTTTAGTAATATTGATGTTCGGTGGTATAGAGATGATGTGTTGCTAAATAATGCCACAGGGGATGAAATTACTATCACGGATGCTGCAGAATATACTGTAGAAGTGGAGTATCCTGATGGATGTTTATTGACTGCTAGTTCTGCTGATCTTGATGGAAGAGTGTTATCCAACAATGATGAAATGGATATGCAAGTTACTTCTTATCCTAACCCTGCACAGAATGACATTACTTTAAATGTTAATAGTGAGTATATGGGTAAACATGAAGTGACTATAACTTCCATGACAGGACAAGTAATGATGCAATCAAGTTTTGAGAAATCAAACTTTGAAACTGAACAAGCATTGGATATTGCCAACTTACAAAAAGGCATCTACAATGTTCAAATCCGTCATGACGGTTTAACTCAAAATGTAAGAATCATTAAAAAATAAGAATCATGAAAAGATTATTAAATTATATAATGTTCATAGGGATAGCCACTTTGGCTATCTCCTGTGCTGAACCTGAAGAGCCAGCTAGTTCTCAACAGGTAGTAGGGAATTGGGAAGTAGCGGAATACTATGTCGAAGGTCAAGTAGAAAATAGTAATCTAATAGAAAGGTTAGTGATTGAAAGAGATGGTAATTTTATCTTGGAAGATGGAAATGGAGTGCTTACTGTAGGCACTTGGTCTGCTAGTGAATCTGCCATCAATTTAAATCCTACTGAAGGCGAAGCTATTGTATTGGATATAGTGACTTTAACTTATAACAAAGCACATGTAGTTCAATTAATTAATAGCCCTATTTTAGGTGAGGTTGAAATTCGCTATTTAATGAATAGAAGTGATGAAACTTTTTATTCCAATAATTTTGGTGGTGCATAATTTAAACTGCCTAAAAATTTAACCTATAAAACCCGGAGGTAATGCTTCCGGGTTTTTTTGTTGTAAATTGTATGTTTTTAAATAAAATTGTTTCTTAATTTTTATAATTCAATTTTATTCAATAAGATTGTTTTGGTATTATCAAAATGAAGTCAGTAAAGCTAACATATCAATCTCAAGTAAATGCAGTTGCCCAATTGCATAATGGGATGATTGCGGCTCCTTTTACGATTATCACCTCTACTATTACAACCCCGTTGCGGGGTTAATATTATCATATCGCCATAAGGCATATTTTGCCATAAATTCTAATCAATTGACACAGTAGGTCAGACGATAGTCAGACCGGCTAAAAAGATCTACCTAACTTCGGTCTGACGCATTTCGCGTCTGACCGATAGATGTAAATTGGTCAGATGATAGTCAGACTGGAATTAGCATTACTTCGGTCAGACGGTTGGAACCGTCTGACCGATAAATAAAATTGCCAATAATGTAGGTTAGCGATTAGACGGTTCCAACCGTCAAACCGCAGAACACTTTGCAAATGGCTTAAGGGTAAGTCTGTAGTCCGTATAATATGATTAGAATATTTTGTCAATTGCATAAAGCAAAGCTTTATGTTGTTTATTGTCAACTTTAACAGCTAGCGCGAGCTTCCCGGCTCGTGCTCATTTTATCTTTTCCAAAGTTTAGAACTTTGGAAAAGGTTTTTAAAGCAAACATCAATCAAAAACAAAAAACAATGAAAGTATTAAAATTTGGAGGTACTTCCCTTGGAAGCTCCGATAATATAAAGAAAGTAAAAGCTATAGTAGCTAAGAAATCTCAGCATGACCGTTTAATAGTAGTCGTCTCCGCATTTGGAGGTGTAACCAATCAACTGCATGAATGCAGTCGGTTGGCTGAAAAAGGAGATGAAAATTATAAGCACATTCTTAATGAATTAATAAATCGTCATCTCGAGCTAGTTCAAACTTTATTAGGAGCCAAAGCCCAAAGTGGAATTATGGCTAAGGTGAGATTAGTTCTTAATGAAGTAGAGGATATCCTTAAAGGGGTCTTTTTAATTCAAGAACTATCCAATAAAACATTGGATAGAATATTAGGAGCTGGAGAAGTTTTATCAGCTCTCATCGTCAATGATTTTATTCTACAAGAGGGTTTAAAGAGTGAAATAATAAATCCACAAGATTTCATCATCACAGATAGTGAATTTGGTAAGGCTAATGTGGATATGGCTTTAACAGAAGATAAAATCACTACTTATTTTCAAAATCAAGATGGAGATGTTTTAGTTTGCCCAGGATTTGTAAGTAGGGATTTACATGGTAACAATACTACTTTGGGAAGAGGAGGATCTGATTATACAGCAGCTTTAATAGCCGCTGCTTTAGATGCGCCTGAATTGGAAATCTGGACAGACGTAAGTGGGATGATGACTGCAAATCCTAAATATGTCAAACAAGCTTTTCCAATTGCTCATATTGATTATGAAGAAGCCATGGAACTGACTCATTTTGGTGCTAAAGTATTGTATCCGCCATCTGTACATCCTGTCTATAAAAAGGGAATACCGATTTATATTAAGAATACATTTAAACCTGAAGAGGAAGGGACAAAAATTCATAAATTCCCTGAACCAGATTCCCAGTCAATTAAAGGGATATCTTGTATTGAAAATATTGCCCTTTTCAATTTGTCCGGAAGCAGTATGGTGGGAATTCCATATTTTTCACATCGTTTATTTGAGGCACTGGCTAGAGCAAAGGTCAGCGTAATTTTAATTACTCAGGCTTCTTCAGAACATAGTATTTGCGTGGCTATAGATTTGGAAGATGTGGAAATAGCAAAATCAGCTATTGAAAATGCTTTTGCTTTAGAATTTAAACAGGAGATGCTTAATCCGCTTTATGTTGAAACTGATTTAGCAATAGTGGCTTTGGTAAGTTCGCAAATGAAAAATCATATAGGCTTGAGCGGTAAAATGTTTAGTGTGCTAGGTCAAAATGGTATAAATATTAAAGCCATTGCGCAAGGTTCTTCCGAAAAAAATATATCTGCAGTAATTGAGAAAAAGCAAATCAAAAAAGCCCTGAATACTTTACATGAGAGCTTCTTTTTATCTGATCTTAAAAGAATAAACTTATTTGTTGTAGGTACTGGAAATGTAGGAAAAACATTAATCGATCAATTAAATCAGCAATCAGAGTATTTAAAAGAACATAATCAGATTGATTTGAGAATTAGTGGAATTGCCAATTCTCGTAAAATGCTTTTTGATTTGAATGGGATTCCTTTTAAGAATGCTGTGGATACTTTAATGGAGAGTGGAATAGAAATGAATTTAAATGGTTTTTTAGATGAAATGAAAGAATTAAACCTAAGAAACAGTATTTTCATTGACAATACGGCACATGAAGTGGTGGCTAAAACTTATTCCGATATTTTAGCTAATAGTATTTCTGTGGTTACTCCCAATAAAATTGCTTGTACAGGGATATATGATGAATATAAAAACCTAAAGAATTTAGCTTTACGTTTTCGTAGTCATTTTCGATTTGAAACCAATGTAGGTGCTGGCTTGCCTGTAATCAATACTCTGGATGATTTGATTAAAAGTGGAGATGAAGTCTTGGGGATTCAAGCCGTGCTATCGGGCAGCTTAAATTTTATCTTCAATAATTACACGGGTGAAGGAGATTCCTTTGCAGATGTGGTGAAGCAAGCGCAGGAAGAAGGCTTTACCGAGCCTGATCCAAGAATTGATTTAAGCGGAGTGGATGTGAAGAGAAAGATTTTGATTTTACTTAGAGAAAGCGGCTTTGAAATGGAATTGGAAGATATCGATACCATTCCTTTCATTCCTGAAAAATGCATGCAAGCAGAAAATGTAGAACAGTTTTTTGAATCTATAACTCAAGAAGAAGCTCATTTCAAGAATTTGGTAGAGGAAGCCAATTCAGAAGGCAAAAAATTAAAGTATGTAGCCACTTTTGAAAACGGAAAAGCGAATACGGGTCTGGAAAAAATAGCCCCGGATAGTCCTTTGTACAATCTGGAAGGAAAAGATAATATCGTATTATTTAATACGAAGAGATATCCTGAACAACCATTGGTGATTAAAGGTGCAGGAGCTGGAGCTGCAGTAACGGCATCTGGTATTTTTGGAGATATTATTCGGATAGCGAATGCACTATAGAACAGTTGACAGTTGACAATTGACAAATTAGCACTTCGGTCTGGCGCATTACGCATCTGACCGATAGATGGAATAGAGAGTAGCACAAGCACGAGCTGGGAAGGTAGCACTAGCCTGCCACTTCGGTCTGACGGTTGGAACCGTCTGACCGATAAAGGCAGAAGCTATCCCCATGGTCTGTGGCTCACAGACCATCATCAAAAGTTGACTAGGTCAGACTAGAATCAGATCAAAAGATAAGAAAATGAAAAAGATAAAAGTATTTGCTCCTGCCACTATAGCCAATGTTGGTCCAGGATACGATATCCTCGGACTAGCTTTGGAAGACGTAGGCGAGCATTTAGAAATGGAATTATTGGATTCCGATGAAATAATAATTCACCCCATTCCAGATTATCCAGATTTGCCATTAAGCCCGGATGAAAATATTGCAGGAATAGTAGCCAATGCTATGCTCAATCAGTTGGGTAGAAAGCAGGGGCTAAGTATCAAAATTCAAAAAGCAGTAAAGCCAGGCAGTGGATTAGGCTCAAGTGGCTGTACGGCTGCAGCCACTGCTTTTGCACTCAATGAATTATTGGAACATGCGTTCACACCATTAGAATTGGTGGAATTTGCCATGATAGGGGAAAAAGCCACATCAGGTAAAGCGCATGCAGATAATGTGGCGGCTTCTTTAATGGGGGGATTTTGTATCATTAAAAGTTATCATCCTTTGGAGATTTTAAGCATTCCTTTTCCAAAGGATTTGCAAATAGTGGTGGCACATCCGCAAATTGAAGTTAAAACTGCTGATTCAAAGAAAATATTGAAAAAAGAGATGGTTTTACCTGATGTGATAACCCAAATGGGAAATATTGCAGCCTTAATTAGTGGTCTTACAACCTCCAATTTCGATTGGATTAGATCCGGAATGAATGATTTGATAGCAGAACCCATCCGTTCTTATCTTATCCCAGGATTTAATCAAGCTAAATCAATAGCTATGGATAATGGAGCTTTGGGATGTAGTATTTCTGGATCTGGTCCTTCTATTTTTGCTTTTTGTGAAAATGAAAAGCAGGCAAAAGAGGTAGGTGATAAATGGAAGCAATTTTATGCTGGTTTAGAAATTGATTCCAAGATTTATTTGTCCAAAATTAATGCCAAAGGGACGCATAAAATTGAAGCATCATGAACTACTATAGCACTAAAAACAAAGAGTTAAGAAAGAGTTTTCGGGAAGCAGTAATAGAAGGATTGCCTTCTGATAATGGCTTATTTATGCCTGAATATATCCCTCAATTACCTAAAGATTATTTTGTAAATATTCAGGATAAGAATATTCAAGAAATCGCTTTTGATGTTTTAAATCCGTTTGTGGAGGATGACTTGGACGAGCAACAATTAAAAGGGATTATTCAAAAAACTTTTTCATTTGATTTTCCGCTTCATAAAATCAAGGATAATAATTATGCGCTGGAATTATTCCATGGACCAAGCTATGCTTTTAAGGATGTAGGGGCTACATTCTTGGCTTTGTGCCTGGAAGAGTTTTATAAAGAAGAGCAAGAAAAATGTACAATTTTGGTGGCTACTTCTGGCGATACAGGTGGGGCAGTAGCTGCAGCTTTTTCAAAAGTGGAAAATATAAAAGTGGTGATTTTATACCCATCTGGGAAAGTAAGCGAGCTACAAGAGAAGCAATTAACGACTTTTGATCAAAATGTAAAAGCATTAGAAGTTGAAGGTGATTTTGATACTTGTCAGCAATTAGTAAAACAAGCCTTTTTAGATACCGATTTAAGAAATAAACTAAATATAAGTTCTGCTAATTCTATTAATGTTGCCCGCTTTTTACCTCAAATGGTCTATTATTTTGCTCCTTTTATTGAATTTGGAAAGGAATCCTTAAATTTTGCAGTCCCTAGTGGAAATTATGGGAATCTAACTGCAGGCTTGTTTGCACAGAAAATGGGCTTACCAGTAAAACAATTTATTGCTGGTGCCAATAGTAATGATGTTGTTCCAAGATTTTTGAATAGCGGTAATTATGAGCCAAAAGCCACTATCCAAACTATTTCCAATGCTATGGATGTGGGAAATCCCAGCAACTTCCAGCGGATGATGGATTTATTCTCTGAGAAAGAAATCAAAGAAAAAGTAAAAGGGTTTGCCTTTTCAGATGAAGCTACACTGAGTATTATGAAAAAAGTATATTTAGAAAATGACTATTTGTTAGATCCACATGGAGCTGTTGGTTATCTAGCTTTAGCAGAATATATGAAAACTTCAGAAGGAAAAGGAATCGTCTTGGAAACAGCTCATCCTTGCAAATTTATGGATGTAGTTAAGAAAGTATCTGATAAAAATATTTTGCCTGAATCAGCTCAGGATTTGATGCAGAAAGAAAAGAAGAGTGTGAAGATGGAGGTGGATTATGAGGAATTTAAGGAGTTTTTGTTGGGAAAGTAGCTGTAAAAATAGAGGTTATTTCACTAGTTTCTGTCAGGAAATAAAACCTGGGTCACACTAAGCAAAAAATAAAATCCGCCAGAGGCGGCAGTAATTTCCACTAGCGAGACGCTAGCGGAAGGGTACATTCTTTAACTATCGCTAGCGTCTCGCTAGTGATGGCTACTTTTGCCTCTGGCAAATTTTAAAAGTGGATTCTTAAATAATAAGACTGTTCGACATCTTTATAAGAAGTTCTGCTTTTCAGATATTTCCAAGTTTATAACATTTTTACTTCGCAAAGGAGACAGAACGCATTTCACGGATGACCGTTACTTTTATCTGTCCTGGATATTGCATGTCCTTCTCTATTTTTTGAGAAATATCAAATGACAATTGCCCAGCTTTTTGGTCGGATACATTTTCAGCATCCACCATCACACGCAATTCTCGTCCTGCCTGAATAGCATAGCATTTGTTCACCCCTTCAAAGTTTAATGCAAGCTCCTCAAGCTCTTTCAGCCTTTTGATATAACTATCCATGATTTCTCTCCTTGCACCTGGTCTTGCGCCTGAAATAGCGTCACAAGCCTGAACAATAGGGGAGATTAAGCTTGTCATCTCAATTTCATCATGGTGAGCTCCAATAGCATTTAAAACCTCAGGATGTTCCTTGAATTTCTTGGCAAATTCCATTCCTATAATAGCATGAGGTTGTTCTGGCTCTTCTGGCCATACTTTACCAATATCATGCAATAAACCGGCTCTTTTAGCCAATTTAGGATTCAATCCTAATTCTGATGCCATGGTAGCACACATATTGGCAACTTCTCTTGAGTGTTGTAACAAATTTTGCCCATAAGATGAACGGAACCTCAATCGGCCAACCATCTTGATTAGCTCAGGGTGAAGGCCATGGATTCCTAAATCGATAACCGTTCTTTCCCCGATTTCAACTATTTCCTCATCAATGTTTTTGGTAGTTTTATTAACTATTTCTTCAATTCTAGCTGGGTGAATTCTACCGTCTTGCACCAATCTGTGTAAAGATAATCTAGCGATTTCTCTTCTCACTGGATCGAAACCTGAAATGATAATCGCTTCTGGCGTATCATCCACTATGATTTCCACTCCGGTTGCGGCTTCCAAAGCACGGATATTTCTTCCTTCTCTACCGATGATTTTACCTTTGATATCATCACTTTCGATATTGAAAATGGATACACAGTTTTCAACCGCATGTTCAGTGGCAGTTCGCTGTATAGTAGAGATTACAATTTTCTTAGCTTCTTTAGTAGCTGATAATTTAGCTTCCTCCATGATATCTTTGATCAGTGAAGATGCCTTAGTTTCAGCCTCGTCTTTCAGTGTTTCAATTAATTGCTCTCGAGCTTCATCTGCGGTTAAATTGGCAGCTTTCTCCAAAATATTGACTTGCTGTTCCTTAATCTTCTCAAGTTCTTCTTTGCGCTTGGCAATTACTTCTAATTGAGCATTAAGGTTCTCCTGTGATTTCTGTGTCTCGTTTTCTTTTCTTTTGAATTGCTCAATCTCTTTGGACAAGTTTTGCTCTCTTTGTTTCAGCTTATTTTCATTCGCTGCCATTTGGCTTTTCCTTTGCCCAACTTCATCCTCGAAATCTGCTTTCTTTTTGAGGTAGTGCTCTTTTGCTTCGAGCATTTTGTCTTTCTTGGTATTCTCGGCATTTACTTCAGCTTCTCGAACAATTAAAGCAGCTTTGTCTTTAGCTTCTTTCTCTAGCTTGCTCAGTAGGCTTTTTTGAGCAATTTTGCTGAGCAAAAACCCCAAAAGCAGTCCTACTACCCCGGAAATGATTATGTATATAGTTCCCATTTTTATTTATTATTTAATGGGAAGCGGTGATGTGGATATAGAACCAAAATTTAATTACTGAAATGTTTGAGTCTGGTTATCAGTCCCGATAGTTATCGGCATTACAAACGGTTTTCAAGTAACTGCCTAATAGGCTCTATTTATTCTGATTGGAAGGGATTAGATTGATTGATTTATTAAATGCTCAATAGATTTTATTTTATTCAAAACCGATTCATCATTGCTTTGCAAATTGTCTTCAATGCCAAATCTATCAACAATAGCATCAAAAGCTACCATTGAAAGCAAGTCCTGTTTATCATCAATACCGAATTTTTCTCTATAAGATTTCAATCGTTCATTGATTAATTTCCCGGCTCTTCTCACTCTTTCCTCTTCTTCTGCTTTCACTGTCATGGGATATTCCCTGTCAGCTATTTTAATCTTGATTGAAAGTTCTCTCATAAACCGGTTATTATCTATCTTGTTAAGTGCAAGATGCACTTATCAATCTCTTTAATGTAATCGTCAATTTTACCCTTCATCTCAGAAGCCTCTGCTTCACTCTTCCCAATACTTCCTACAATTTTACTAATTTTATCTTGATTTTGAAAGTCGTTAATTTTCTCGTCTTTAGATTTTAAAACAGCTTTTAATTCTTCATTTTCCGCTTTTAAGCTTCTTAATTCATTCTTAGCATTTTGAAATTCATTCAAAAGCAATTGAACTTTACGCTCTAGGGCATTTAATTCGTTATGTGTAGCTGCCTGATTCATTTTATTTCCTGATTACTGCCCCTATTTCATTTTCGAAAGCCTTCATCAGTTTGTCCATTGTTTTATCTATAATCTTATCTGTCAATGTCTTCGTTTTGTCTTGCAAGGTGAAGGATA
Source organism: Bacteroidota bacterium (assembly GCA_051747245.1). GTDB lineage: Bacteria > Bacteroidota > Bacteroidia > Cytophagales > Cyclobacteriaceae > Marivirga. Next base: position 57,273 of record JBNJFX010000022.1, on the reverse strand, counting down.
AAGCATAAGCTTTTTTGCCTTTCTCGATTTTGTCACCTTGATAAACATCGAAAACATCTATTTTACTGATTAAGTATTGTGCTTGTTTCAAGCTTATCTTCTTAATTTCATCATAAGAAACATTATCATCTATTACTAATGATAAATCCCGCTTCACTTCCGGGAATTTACTCACCGGCTCAAATTGGATGTTGACATTGACCATTTTCAATAGTGCCTCCCAATTGATATTAGCATAGAAAACATCTTGTTTCAAACCGCTCAATTTCAGGGCTTTTTTACTTAATTTACCCAATTCGGCAACTACTTTTTGCTTGACTTTTAACTTCAAGCCATAGTCGAAGCAATCGTTATGAAATTCTTCATTTTCAATACTTTCCGCATTAAATTTATTGAAAATTTTTAGAACTGCCGAATAGAGATCATGAAATTTTACAGATTCATTTTTTCGTATCCAATTTTCAGCTTCATTTTTCCCCGTTAGGTAAATTCCAAGGCGTATTTGCTCTTTATATTTGGAATTAATTTTTTTGTAAACTTTTCCGAATTCATAGAATTTCAAGTCGGTTTGCCTTCTGTTGATGTTGTAAGCTAAGACATCCAAAGCGGTAAACATCAAATCTTGACGCATTACACCTAAATCTTCACTCAGTTTGTTAAGGATTTCAACATTTTCTTCCGAATTAAAACCATCCAATTGCTCACTAAACACTGATTTCGTCAAAGAATTGGTCATGATTTCCTGAAAACCATTGGCAGTTAACAGCAAACCAGCCTCTTTTCTCATTTTTACTGGGTCAACCTCTGGAAAACTTGCCATATAACTGCTAGAAAGCGTTTCTGGCAAATCGATATTGTTAAATCCGTAAATTCGGATGATTTCTTCAATTACATCTGCTTCCCGAGTGACATCCACTCTGTAAGGCGGAACAATTGCTTTGAAGCCTGTTTCTGTTTTATCGGTAGTTTCAATATCCAATCGGTTGAGAATGGTATGAATTTCATCCTGCTCCAATTTTTTACCAATCAAGCGGTCGATGTTTTTATATTTCATCATCACCTCACGGTCTGGTATAGCTACTGGATATTCATCTTGAATTTCACTGCTGATTTTTCCGCCTGCTACTTCCTGAATCAATAATGCAGCTCTTTTAAGTGCATAAACCGTGATATTTGGGTCTGTTCCTCTTTCATATCGGAAAGAAGCATCCGTTTTTAGTTGATGGTGCTGAGAAGTTTTTCTCACACTATCAGCTGAGAAATAAGCGGATTCTAAAAATATTTTTGTGGTGTCCTCTTTAACTCCAGAATCAATTCCTCCAAATACACCAGCTATGCAAAGTGGATTTGAATCTCCATCGCATATCATTAAATCTTTAGCCGACAGTTTTCTTTCTTTCTCATCTAAAGTGATGAATTTACTGCCTTCAGCTAAATTTTTAACTTTAACCGTATTCCCTGAAATTTTATCGGCATTGAAAGCATGCAAAGGCTGACCTAATTCATGCATGACGAAATTGGTCACATCCACTACATTATTGATGGGTTGTAGACCAATGCTTTTCAGTGCATTTTGCAACCAATCTGGGCTTGGTGCAACTTTAATTCCTGAAATACTTAAGCCACTATAGCGAGGACAAGCTGCTGCATTTTCTACTTCAACTTTTATAGGAAGGTCTTGATTGTCCACCTTGAAATCAAAGATTGAAGGAAATCTTACTTCTTCCCCAGTAACAGCCTTGATGTCTCGTGCTGCACCAATATGACCCATGGCATCGGCACGATTTGGCGTTAGACCAATTTCATAAACAATGTCAGATTCAATATTGAAATATTCAGCAGCAGGAGTTCCGTTAGCTTTGTCAGTGTCCAAAACCATTATGCCATCATGACTAGCGCCCATTCCGATTTCGTCCTCAGCGCAAATCATTCCCATACTTACCTCGCCTCGGATTTTTGACTTTTTGATTTTGAAAGGCTCATCAGGATTTGGGTAAAGCGTGGAATTCACCGTTGCCACCACCACTTTTTGACCTGCAGCAACATTTGGAGCACCACAAACGATTTGTACTGGCTCTTCCTCGCCAATATCAACAGTAGTGATTTTTAATTTATCTGCATTAGGGTGTTTTTCACAGGTTTTGACTTCACCTATGACCAAACCTTTCAATCCACCTGGGACGGTTTCAATTTCCTCCATTCCTTCCACTTCCAATCCAGTGTTGGTCAAGGTTTCTGAAAGTTCATCAGGAGATTGCGTAATATTTATATAGTTCTTTAACCAGTTTAAAGCGATCTTCATTTCTGTATTTTTATACTTCTCTATTAATAAATATGGATTCTTGAGGAGTCCATTTTATTTTCCAAAAACAAAATTAAAGAAATGATTGATAAGGAGAATGATTAATTACGCTTATTCGTAATTTTTCCTGTTTTATTTGTTGAGAAAGCCTAAGGCTTTCATTTCGGCACAGCCGAAAACTAATACAAGCCAAAGGCTTGAGGTGACTCTCGCGAAGCCGCAGAGACGCTAAGACCTCGCAACGTAATAAAAAGATTATAACATAAAGCTATGTTTCCCTTTGCGAAAACTTTGCGCCTTAGCGGCTCTGCGAGATATTTTTTGCGTCAAAGACGCCTGCGAACTTTTTGTTATATAATAAGAAAATAGAAAAGACTAACTATTTACTCTTATTCATAATTCTTCTCTCCAGCATTAATCGGAATGGAGATATTATTCTCTGGAGGAGGCACAGGGCAGCTGTAGCCTTCGGTATAGGCGCAATATGGATTATAGGCTTTATTGAAATCCAAAACTACTTGTTGTTGTCCTTTTTTGAAGTCAACTTCTAAGTATCTTCCAGCTCCATAAGTTGTAATGGCAGAAGTTTCATCATAAAAAGAAAGGAAAAAATGACCGTCAACGGCAGATTGCAATAAAGTTAAATCTTCATGTGCACCCATGATATCAAAATGCAAAATAGCGACTGCCTGATAGGTTTTTACTTTATCGTCACTTGTTCTCAAATCATAAACTTTACCGTCTTCAAGAGCTTCAACTGAGGCTTTTACCTTGAAACTTTCATCTACATCAAAATAATTTAAGCCATTGAAATCTACATTTTGTTCAACAAAAGGAGATTTTTCATTATTTCGCATGAAACTGTCCTTTTCATGGCGGAAAGTTTTCATTTCTTCAATGTAGTTGGTTTCAACTTCTGGGCTATCACCAGTATTGAACAAACTAAAAACAGCAATCAAAATGACTGCTGCTATTACGATATAAGTTAAGAATTTAGTCGGCTTCATAAGTGTATATATAGGTCTTTTAATCTTTAACCCGACTTTTGTCGGGGCAGGCTTTCCCTCGAAGTCATCCCTAAGAGACAGCAAAATTTCTCTTTGCGAAAACTTTGCGCCTTAGCGCCTTTGCGAGACCTTTTAAGCGTCAAAGACGCCTGCGGACAAGTTTTATTTTAAGTGGAACAAAATTCGAAATATTTAATATCGATTTATTGTTAGAAAATCACTTTCCAGATGTCATTGAATATGGCAAATGCCATCAAACTTAATAATAAAACCATACCTATTTTTTGAGCATTTTCAAGGAATTTATCAGAAGGCTTTCTTCCAGAGATAATTTCATAACTTAAGAATACCACATGTCCACCATCCAATGCAGGAATCGGCAGGAAGTTCATAAAAGCCAATACCATCGACAGAAGCCCAGTAATTCCCCAGAATTTTTGCCAAACCCATTCACCTCCAAATATTTGAGCAATTCCGATTGGTCCTGATAATGATTCTGAAGCCGAAACTTCACCACGGAAAATCTTACCAAATCCTTTGATGTTCAACCAAATCACATTGAATGCTTTGGCCGTTCCTGTTGGGATAGATTCTGCAAAAGTGAATTCTTCATGTTCCAATTCAACTTCCATTTTAGGCATAAATCCTAACAATCCATCATCACCAACTTTTGCTTGAAGGTTCTCTATTTTTTCATTCCTTTTCACGGTCAAGCGGATTTCTTCACCTTTATTGTTCTCCAATTTCTCTTTAAAGAATTGGAAATATTTTACTTCTTCGCCATTTACAGCAATGATTTTATCACCAGACATTAATCCAGCCATATCCGCATTTTCCTGAGGTTTTACATAATCAATTTCAAATTCATATAAAGGAGAGATGAATTGCACTCTTTGATTGTCCTCAGAGATTCTTTCAATCATGTCATTTGGAATAGGAATGACTTTTTCTTCACCATTTCTTAAAACGGTATAGTAACTGTCTGATTCCAATAAAACATCTGAGCTGGTTAGGTCGCTTACTTTTTCGTATTCCTTTCCATTTACATTAATAATAATGTCACCAGTCTGTAAACCGATTTCTTTAGCAGGTTCATAGGCATATATGCCATTTTCTGTTATATTATCTTTTGATTCGTAGGTTTCTCCATATCCGTATTGAAGGAATATGAAAATGATGATACCTGTAATGACGTTTACGATAATCCCGCCCATCATCACAATCAATCTTTGCCAAGCTGGTTTTGCTCTAAATTCATAAGGTTCAGGTTCTTTGTCCATGTTTTTAGTATCCAGAGATTCATCTATCATCCCTGAAATCTTCACAAATCCACCTAAAGGAATGGCGCTTAATGCGTATTCTGTTTCACCGTATTTGAAACTAAAAATTTTAGGAGGGAAGCCAATCGAAAATTGTTCCACTCTCATACCAAAAGCTTTGGCTGCCAAAAGGTGACCAAACTCATGCAATCCTACCAAAATAGATAAGCCCAATATTAATTGGGCGATCATAATAACTGTTTCCATCAATTTATTAACTCTAAAGCTTTAATTCTAGTTTCTTTATCTGTTGAAATATAATCCTCTAAACTAGGGGTTTTAATAAAATGAACCTTGTCTAAGCAATTTTCGATCACTTCTGACATCCCTAAAAAGGAGATTTTATCTTCAAGAAAAGCCGAAACTACTACTTCGTTTGCTGCATTCAAAATACAAGCTGCATTTCCTTCTCTGCCAAGTGCGTGAAATGCTAAGGCTAAATTACGGAATGTATCGCTATCGGGTTGTTCAAATGTGAGTTGCGGATAATCCATAAAATTAAAGCGAGGAAAATCAGCTTTTAAACGGTCAGGATAGCTTAAAGCATACATGATTGGTAACCGCATATCAGGAAGCCCCATTTGTGCTTTTATAGAGCTGTCTTCAAATTGCACCATGCTGTGAATGATGGATTGTGGGTGTACCACTACATCCACTTGATCTTCCTTAAGATTAAACAACCATTTGGCTTCAATCACTTCTAAGCCTTTATTCATTAAACTGGCAGAATCAATGGTGATTTTTGCGCCCATATCCCAATTCGGATGTTTCAAGGCTTGCTCTTTCTTTACGGATTCTAAAAATTTCCTGCTTCTTCCTCTGAATGGACCACCCGATGCAGTCAATATAATTTTCTCAATTGGATTGTGGAACTCTCCTACAAGGCACTGAAAAATAGCTGAATGTTCAGAATCCACAGGATAAATATTTACGCCTTTTTCCTGAGCTAAAGAAGTGATTAATTCTCCAGCTACCACCAAGGTTTCTTTATTTGCCAGGGCAATATGTTTGCCTGCTTCAATAGCTTTGATGGTAGGCAATAAACCTGCATAACCAACCAATGCGGTTAATACAACATCGATAGTCTCCATTTGTACCACACTGGCTAATGATTTTTCTCCTGTATATACTTTTATTCCCAAGGGATCGAGCACATTGAAGACCTTATCGTAAAAAGCATCATTTCCAATTACAACTGCATTTGGTCTGAATTGGATAGATTGCTGAATGAGTAAATCTACATTATTCTGTGCTGTCAGTACTTCAACTTGAAAATGATCAGGATGTGATTTGATAACCTCTAAAGCTTGAGTTCCAATGGAACCCGTAGAGCCTAAGATGGCTATCGATTTTTTATTAGACATAAGTCAATTAATATATTTTTAATGTGTGTATTTTTCCATAGCCTCCGCTATTTTTCTGTCGTTTGAAAGGCGAGGTACTTTGTTTTGACCTCCCAGCTTTCCTTCTGAACGCATATAATTAATAAAAGAGGCTTTTTTAAGTGTTTTTAGTTTTAAAGTCCTGAGTATGCTGCCCGTTATCAGGTCATCATAGTAACTATTTCGTTTTCTTAAATTGATATCCAATTCCTCAGAAAATGCTTCTAAATCTATTGGAGGGTTGTCAAATTCTATAAACCACTCATGATGAGGAAGTCCTTCTTTTGGCGTAACCTGTGGTGCAACTGTGAATTCTGTGATTTTTACGTTTTCGAATTTCTCGCATGTTGCTTTCATCGCATTTTCCACTTCTTCTCCGATTACATGCTCACCAAAAGCAGAAATAAAATGTTTGATCCTTCCGGAAACCACCACTCTATATGGATTCATGGAAACAAATTTCACCGTATCTCCAATCGAATAGCCCCATAATCCGGCATTGCTATTAATAATTAAAGCATAATTCTTATCCATCTCCACTTGATCAATCATCAATCTGGTCGGGTTCTCATCAAAATATTCTTCAGCAGGTATAAACTCGAAAAATATTCCACTGTTCAATAAAAGCAACAATCCATCTTCCTTCTGTGAATCTTGATAAGCAATAAAGCCCTCGGAAGCAGGATAGGTTTCGATTGAATCTACTTTTTTACCAATGCTTTCATACAGTTTATTTTTGTAGGGTTCAAAATTTACTCCACCATAAACAAACATTTCAAAATTTGGAAAGATGTCTTTAATGGGTTTGTTAACCCTTGCTTGAATTCTATCAAAATACATTTGCACCCAAGGCGGAATTCCTGAAATCAGGCTCATGTCTTGGTCAATTGTTTCATCTATAATTCGCTCCAATTTTTCTTCCCATTCCTCAATGCAGTTGGTTTCAAAGGAAGGAAGTTGATTAGTTCTTAAATAATTAGGAACATGGTGATTTACAATACCAGATAATCTTCCTGTGTTAATTCCCGCTTTTTGCTCTAAAGTCGGTGCTCCAGATAAGAAGATAAGTTTTCCATCCAGAAATTGAGATTTACCAGTTTCGTGCACATAGCTTAATAAGGCATTTTTTGCACTATTAATATGGTTGGGAATTGAGTCTTTAGTAATAGGGATATACTTGGTTCCTGAAGTAGTGCCACTTGTTTTGGCGAAATAGGCTGGTTTACCTGGCCAAAGCACATCACTTTCTCCCTGTAAAATTTTATCTACATAAGGTTTTAGAGCCTCATAATCCCGAATTGGGACTTGCTTTTGAAAGTCTTCATAGGTTTGAATATTTTCAAAACCATGGTCTTTCCCGAAAGCCGTATTTTTGGCTTTATGGATAATGTTTTTGAAAATTTTTACTTGGGACAGAGCCGGTTGAGCCGCCCATTTTTTTTGTTGGTTGACTATAATTGCCGCCAATGGTTTACTTAGTACTGCACGTATTCCCATATTTGCAAAATTAAGAAAATTATTAGGAACCCTTTTTGATTCTAATGGCTTTTATATATAAATTGTAATTATTAATGATTGCTTATTATGGAAACTACAATAAACGCAGACTTCTTAAGCTTGTCGGAATCAGATAAAAAGAAAGTTTTAGATTTGATAGAACAACTTAAATCAGAACAAGGGAATAAAGGAAGAAAAAGGGAAAGAGCTTTTGGATTATTAAAAGGGAAAATCCATATGAAATGAGCATAAATTTTAGAATCCTCATTATACCAACCGAGGATGAATAAAATTTATTGAATTCCATGTGACCATTGACAATAAACTTATACACATGAAAGATAATTTTGATGACCCAATTGAAGCATTTAAGGATTATATGTGTAATTAGTTATCTATAGAAAAAATGTACAGCCATTCCTGAGTTCCAGAGGAACGACCTTATGGTAACCAAAAATAAAACAGAATAAGTAAGTTCCGTAGGAACGACCTTACTTTAAAATCATGATGGAAATACATAGCCATCTGAACTAATTCATCTCTCATCTAATTCTCAATAAATTAGAATAACCTTATTATTATATCTCAGCCTTATTACGTACTTTTGCACTTCGATTATGAAAATGAAGAATATTAGAAACTTTTGCATTATTGCGCATATTGACCATGGTAAAAGTACCTTGGCAGACAGGCTGTTGGATTCTACCCAAACAGTGAATGAGCGTGAGAAAATGGAGCAATTATTGGATAACATGGATTTAGAGCGTGAGCGAGGCATCACCATCAAATCTCATGCAATCCAAATGGACTATAAATTGAATGGAGAGGAATATATTTACAACCTTATTGACACTCCTGGTCACGTGGATTTTTCCTATGAAGTATCCCGTTCCATTGCCGCTTGTGAAGGCGCATTATTGATTGTGGATGCCGCCCAAGGTATTCAGGCACAAACCATTTCCAATCTTTATTTAGCCATAGAGCATGATTTGGAAATTATTCCTGTGCTTAATAAAATTGATTTGCCTGGGGCAATGGTGGAGGAAGTTTCCGACCAGATTATAGAATTGATTGGCTGCAAAAAAGAAGATATTTTACATGCCAGTGCCAAAGAAGGAATTGGAATAATTGAAATTCTAGAAGCAATTGCCCATAGAATTCCTGCACCAACTGGTGATCCTAATGCGCCATTACAAGCCATGGTTTTCGATTCTGTTTTTAATCCTTACAGAGGAATTGAGGTTTATTTCAGGGTTTTTAATGGTAAAATTAATAAGGGAGATAAAATTAAATTCATTAATACTGGTAAAATCTATGAAGCTGATGAAATTGGAATATTAAAACTAACTCAGCAACCAAAAGATACCATTAGCACAGGGAATGTAGGTTATTTAATCAGTGGTATTAAAGTAGCCAAAGAAGTGAAAGTAGGTGATACCGTTACCCACGTTGATAATCCGGGTACCGCAGTACAAGGTTTCGAAAATGTGAAGCCAATGGTTTATGCTGGGATTTATCCTGTTGAAACCTCAGATTTCGAGGAATTAAGGGCTTCAATGGAAAAACTGCAGTTGAATGATGCTTCCTTAGTTTGGGAACCTGAAACCTCTGCAGCACTTGGCTTCGGTTTTAGATGTGGGTTCTTGGGAATGCTGCACATGGAAATTGTGCAGGAGAGATTGGAACGTGAATTTGACATGACCGTGATTACCACTGTCCCTTCCGTGCAGTTTCATGCTTATAAAAAAGATGGAGAGATGGTGAAAGTAAGTGCTCCATCTGAATTGCCGGAATTAGGAAGCATTGATTATTTGGAGGAGCCTTATATTCGAGCTCAAATTATTACAAAAGAAGATTTTGTAGGGCCTGTGATTTCTCTTTGTATGGACAAAAGAGGAGAGATTAAAAACCAGGTTTACTTAACCCAATCAAGAGTTGAATTAACTTTCCATTTGCCTTTGGCTGAAATCGTTTTTGATTTCTTTGATAAACTAAAAACAATTTCTAAGGGTTATGCTTCATTAGATTATGAATTGGTAGGATATCACAGCAGTAATTTAGTAAAGCTGGATATTCTATTGAATGGAGATAAAGTGGATGCACTTTCTGCAATCGTACATAGGGATAAAGCCTATGAATGGGGAAAGAAACTGTGTGAAAAGCTGAAAGAATTGATTCCAAGACAGCAGTTTGAGATTGCAGTTCAGGCAGCAATTGGTACAAAGGTGATTGCTAGGGAATCAGTGAAAGCACTTCGTAAAAACGTATTAGCGAAATGTTACGGAGGGGATATTTCACGTAAGAGAAAACTTTTGGAAAAGCAGAAAAAAGGTAAAAAGAGAATGCGTCAAGTGGGGAATGTAGAAATTCCACAAGAAGCATTTATGGCAGTTCTTAAATTGGACTGATCCACATATAGTAGTTAAACATCATATAAGCATAACATCATGCCTATTTTATTGGATGGGAAGAAAATCTCTTCCCAAATAAAAGAAGAATTAAAAGCAAAAGTTGACGAGTTAAAGAAGGAAGGTGGTAAAGTACCTCATCTTTCCGCTATTTTGGTGGGTACAGATGGTGCGAGCCAAACCTATGTTGAAGCTAAAGTGAAGGATTGCCAAGAAATTGGGTTTGAATCTTCCAAATTGCTTTTTGATGATTCCATTTCAGAAGCCGAACTTTTGCAAGAGGTTGATAAATTGAATAATGATGAAAGAGTGGATGGTTTCATCGTTCAGTTACCTTTGCCTAAACATATAGATGTTAATAAGGTGTTGAATGCCATTAAGCCTGAGAAAGATGTAGATGGTTTCCATCCGGTGAACTACGGAAGAATGGCTTCTAATTTACCAGCTTATGTTCCTGCCACTCCATTCGGTGTAATGGAATTAATCAAGCGCTACGATATTCAAACAAAAGGAAAGCATTGTGTGGTAGTTGGAAGAAGCCATATTGTGGGGTCACCCGTTTCCATTTTAATGGGTAGTGCCAATTATCCAGGAGATGCCACGGTCACTTTAACACATCGCTATACAGTAGATTTAGCAAAACATACCAAACAAGCGGATATTTTGATTGTAGCAGTTGGAAAACCAGGCTTGATTACTGCCGATATGGTGAAAAATGATGTGGTGGTGATAGATGTTGGAACAACAAGAGTTCCTGATTCAAGTAAAAAATCAGGCTTTGCTTTAAAAGGAGATGTTCTTTTCGATGAGGTCTCCAAAAAAGCCACACATATTACTCCAGTTCCGGGTGGGGTTGGGCCGATGACAAGAGCTGGTCTATTAATGAATACTTGGTTAGCCGCTCAAAAAGAAATTTATGGAAAAGAACTCGTTTGATCCCAATGTTGAGCTTCCTTTAATGGAGGCTTTTTATACAATTCAGGGAGAAGGATTTCACAGTGGAAAAGCAGCTTATTTCATTCGCTTAGGTGGGTGCGATGTAGGTTGTGTTTGGTGTGATGTAAAAGATTCTTGGGATGCAGATAAATGGCCATTGAAGAATATTGATGACATTGTAAAGGATGCCTATCAATACGAATCTCGTTTAGCCGTGATTACTGGAGGTGAGCCGTTTATGTATGATATGCATGGGTTGACCAAAGGATTATTACAAAATGGGTTTCACGTAAATGTGGAAACTTCAGGAGCACATCCTTTTAGTGGCATGGTAGATTGGATTTGCCTTTCGCCTAAAAAATTTAAAGCTCCTTTAGACCAGTGGTATGAAAAGGCAGATGAATTAAAAATCATCATATTTAATAAATCGGATTTTAAATGGGCAGAAGAACATGCTCAAAAAGTAGGCCCTGATTGTAAGCTTATGCTTCAGCCCGAATGGAGCAAAAGGGAGGAGATGATGCCTCTAATAGTAGATTATGTGAAGAAAAATCCAAATTGGAGTATTTCTTTACAAACTCATAAGTACTTACAAATCCCATAGCCGAATAATTTCGAATATATACATCAACTTTTCCAAAGTTAATTTTTGTTAAAACAGTAGCTGATTTAGAGTATTCAGTATCTTTTATAAGATAATACTTTGGAAAAATTTGGTTTCTAGTCCTACTTTTTCAAGATTACTATAAAACCTGACAGGTTTGTATTTGATAATTATTAATGAAAATGGGGTGGGTTTATTATATAATTTCTAGAAACCTGACAGGTTTTATTTAAAGTATAGATATCACAAATTAGGACTAGGTAAATTCTCAAATTCCTTTTGAAATTCTCCCGTATCAGCTAAATTGGGGTATGAATTTCAAAAACACATCACTCTTACTAATTGCAATGTTATTCGCACTGACTTTATTTAGTCAGGATTATAAATGGAGGACAGAAAGATTAGTTAAAAAATCAAAAGAATCATTACAGCAAAGAAATTGGGATGCGGCAGTTCAATACATGGAAGACGCCATTGAAATTGAACCCGACAACCATCACCTTTATTTAGAGAAAGCCACATTGTTCTATGGGATTAATGATTTAAATAAGGTGGTTAGCTCTCTTGAAAAAGCTTTCTCATTAGAAGAAAAATGGCCTTCAAAATATACAGATTATTATTTTATTTTAGGGAAAGAATCTTTTGACAGAGGTAAATACAAGTCAGCCAAGAAACCGCTCGAACTATATCAGCAGAGAGGCTATAAAGAGGATTACCTTAAAATGGCGGATATCATTTCTCAATCTATCGATTTTGCCATGCAGGAGATGGAGAATAAAGCAGAAAATGATGAAAATATAAAGTCCATTGAATCGGATAAAATTTTTAGAAGTATCTATTTTCCTTTCTTTACTTTATATCCCTCTGAATTCTTGTACTTCACAGGCCAAAGAACTGGAAGTTTAGAAGAAGGCATTTACAGGGCTAAGCTTTCAGGGAACGAATTTCAGAATGTGGAAGAGGTTCCAGTTATTAATACCAATGAAAATGAGGGTGCTGCTGCAATTTCAGCAGATGGCAGAGTAATGGTGTTCACTAGCTGCAATAAGCGTGATGGTTTCGGGAGCTGTGATTTATATATATCTTATTTTGAAGGCGAAGAATGGCAAAAGCCTGAAAATTTAGGTGCTAAAATCAATTCAAGGTCTTGGGAGTCGCAACCTTTTCTTTCTTCTGATGGAAGATTTTTGATTTTTAGCTCTAACAGAAAAGGAGGATTTGGCAAAAGAGATCTTTATTATTCCCAAAGGGTGGAAGGAGAATGGCAAAAAGCCACCAACCTAGGTACTGAGGTAAATACATTCGCTGATGAAATATCTCCATTTCTAACTTTATCGAATGATGAATTGTTTTTCAGCTCCAATGGCAGAGTTGGAATGGGAGGTTTTGATATTTATAAAATAAATTGGCCTATTAATAAAGGAAAAGTGAGTAATATAGGTTTGCCTATCAATACTTTTAATAATGAACTTTCTTATCATCAAAAATTTAGCGGAGAGCTCTATTGGTCTAGAGAAATACAGTCAGAGGAAAAATACCCGCCATCTAAAATATATTATAAGGATGCAGTTGAAGGAAGTGAAATCAATTTGGTTTTTGGGAATGTGATAAATGCAAATGATAGTTCTAACCTTAAAGCCAGAATCCAGATTTTTGATTTGGAATTGGACAGTCTTGTTCAGGAAACTTACAGTAATTTAAAAAGCGGGGAATATAAAGTAGTGATACCACGCCCGTCAGATTATGCATTTTATGTGGATGCTCCTGAATATTTGTTTCATTCCAAAAAATTGGAAGTTAGCGAAAGTAAAACAGAATTAAATTTTGCTTTAAAGCCAATCCAGAAAAATGAGATAGTAGTTCTAAATAATATATATTTCGAATTTGACAGTTATGAGCTATCGGAAAAATCGAAGAATGAAATTAATAAGATAGCCGATTTTCTTAGGCAAAACCCTAATATTAAAATTGAGATAGGTGGATATACAGATGAAGTAGGATCTGCCAGTTATAATAAAGAGTTATCAAGAAAAAGGGCAAATGCAGTTTATAATAAATTAATACAGAAAGACGGTATTGATAAGGATAATATAGAAGTGGTAGGTTATGGGGCAAAAAAGCTTCCTTCAGGAGAATTCATGAAGACAGTTACATTTAAGGTGTTGTAGTTTTAAAATATATTAAAATATTTATATTAAGACAGGTTTTCAGATTTGAATAACATTTTAAATCTATTGTAATTATATGTATTATATCCATAATAGACTATGTAAGTGTGTAAGATATTATTTTTATTTGGTAAACAAATTTCAAGAAAAATTTAAATTTTGTTATGTATTTTAATTTAATGTTGTGTACATTTAAGCTTTAATTATTGTTAACTTAAACTAAAATAAGTATGAAGAAGATTCTACTAACATGTTTCATGTTGGTGTTCGTGCTACATGCATGGGCACAGGATCGCACTGTAAGCGGTACAGTTACTGACGCTGAGACTGGCGAGGCTTTACCGGGTGTGAACGTATTACTAAAAGGTACTGGTACTGGTATTACCACCGATTTGGATGGTAATTATAAAATATCAGTTCCTTCGGATGGAGGTACATTGGTATTTACATTTATTGGTATGGTGAAGCAGGAAGTTGCCATTGGTACACGTTCTGTAATCGATATCCAAATGGCTACCGATGTTCAACAATTATCTGAAGTTGTTGTAACGGGCTATGGTTCTCAATTAAAAAGGGAAATCACGGGTTCGATTTCATCAATTAAAGGTGATGTTATAGAAGATTTACCAATGCAATCTTTTGATAGAGCAATCCAAGGCCGAGTGGCAGGTACTCAAATTGCTGCTGCCAGTGGTCAGCCAGGTGGTGCAATGAATATCAGAATTAGAGGTATTGGTTCTGTTAATTCAAGTAACGATCCTTTAATCATTATTGATGGGGTTCAGGTTGGTACTCAAGGTGGTGGAACAACTCAAGGTTCTTCTAACCCACTTAACTCTATCAATCCGAATGATATTGAGTCAATCGATATTTTGAAAGATGCTTCTGCATCTGCTATCTACGGTGCTCAAGCAGCAAATGGTGTTGTAATTGTTACTACAAAAACAGGTTCTAGAAAAGGAAAGAGCCAAATCAACCTAAGTGTTCAAGAAGGGGTTGTACAACCGTTTAACCTTTATGATGTTTTAGGAGCTGATGATTTCACTAAAATAAAAGAAGAGCAGCAATTAAATGTTGGTCAAGACCCAACAGATCCAAGTTCAGGTGCTCATGCATTGTTTGGAAACCCAGAGGATCCATCTACTTATACAGAATATGACTGGTTGGATGCAATGTTCCAAGATGCAAGATTTAAAACTTACGACCTATCTATGTCAGGTGGTGATGAGAAAACTCAATTCTTCTTTGGAGGTTCTTATAACAAGCAAGAAGGTCAGGTAATCATGTCGGATTTCGAAAGATTTACCGGTAGATTAAACTTGAACCACCAAGCAACAGATAAGTTGACTGTTGGTGCTAAACTATCTTTATCTCATCAAAAAACATTTGGTTCTATTGCAAACGGTAATTTTGTGAACGGCCCTTGGGTAGCGAGTTTTGAAGCAAGTCCTACTTCTCCGGCAGTTGATGAAAACGGGGAATATAACCCTTATCCAGCTAATGAGGCTTATAACCACTTATTTCAATATAATATCCTTCAAGGTGTTAATCAAGAGGTTAGATTAGGTAGAACTTTACAAACTGTTTCTAGTGCAAATGCCACTTACCAAATAACACCTAGCTTATCGGCTACTGGTTTTATTGGTATTGACTTTTCCATGAACAGAGATGATAATCAAAGACCTTCTACGATACCTGCATTTTCAGCATCAGGAGGATCTATCGCTATCTCTAACAGAAGAACACTTAACCTGAATACAAGCTATAACTTAAACTACAGTAAGATATTTGCTGATGTTCATAGAGTAAAAGGTATTTTAGGTTACGAATACAAGTTTGAAGAAAGAGAAGGTAATAACTTGGGAGCAAATCAATTCCCTAACCCATTCTTTAGATTACCAGGGAATGGTCAGCCGACTTCAGTAGGCGGTTTCTTCCAAGAATACAAAAGATTAGGTGTTTTTGGTAAAGTAGATTACGACTATGACGATAGATATTTAGTAAGTGCAACTGTAAGACGTGACGGACACTCTAGATTTGGATCTGAGTCTAAATATGGTACTTTCTATGCGGGTTCTATTGGTTGGAGATTATCTGATGAGGTATTCTTACAAGATGTTAGCTTTATTGATGATTTGAAAATTAAAGCAAGTTATGGTGTATTGGGTAATGCAGAATTACGTAGCCCGACTACTGGTGCTCCTGCTAACTACGTACCGCTTACTAATTGGGGTGCATCTTCAGGTCAATACTTAGGAAATTCACCAGTTACAATTTCTCAATTAGGTAACAATTTAGTGAGCTGGGAAGAGGAAGAAGCGATCAACGTGGGTATCGATTACTCATTGTTAAACAACAGATTGTTTGGTAATGTTGATTTTTGGAGAACCAATAACAATGACTTATTATTTGCTGTTCCTTTCTTCCAAAATGCAGGTATCAATAATAACTCTGTTTTTGACAACGTTGGTTCCGTTAAGAATGATGGTATAGATATCGAAGTTGGAGGTATTGTAGTTGATCAAGGAGGATTTAGATTTGATTCAAGATTTAATATCTCATTCTTGAGAAATGAAGTTACTTCATTAACAGGAGGAGAAGACACTATTTTTAGCGGTTCTATTCCTACTTTAATTGTAGGTGAACCAGTTGATTTCTTCTATTTATTAGAATACGGTGGTGTTAACCCTGCTAATGGCCGTGCCATGATCATCGATAAGGACGGGAATCCATCTTATACCGGTGATTTTGAAGACGGGAGCATAAGAGGAAGTGCAGTTCCTACTCACTTTGGTGGTTGGAGTAATACAATCTCTTATAAAGGTCTTTCATTGGATGTTTTCTTCCAATATCAATATGGAAACAAAGCGTTCAATGGGGATTTATACAACTTACTTAGTGGAAGTGGAGTTGGAAATCAAAGGTCTGATATCTTAGAAAGATGGCAAGAGCCAGGTGATGTAACCAACGTACCTATGGTAACACCTAATGGTACAATAAGTGGTGTTGATCAAAGCTTTGGATTTATTGGTACAGACAGGTTCATGTCTGATGCTTCTTATATCCGTTTAAAAACCGCTACTTTATCTTATGACCTACCAAAGAGTTTATTAGATAGAGTGAACATGAGAAGTGCAAGGGTTTTTGCTCAAGGTGTTAACTTGGTTACTTGGACGGAATTTGACGGAATTGATCCTGAGGTTGTTGCCAATAACAATTCTACAGGGGAATCCTCTTTTGGTGCTTACCCATTAGGAAGACAGTTTTCTGTTGGAATTAACTTAGGACTGTAACTTTTAAAAAGATGAATGTTATGAAAAAATTATTATATATATTTTTATTAGGAGGTATACTGCTAACGTCATGTGATGATCTTGATGTTGAAAATAAGGCAGCCTTGCCTCAGGATGTTGTTTTGGCCGATACCGATGGTTTTGAAGCGGTATTGTTTGCAGCTTACGAAAGTGTAAATGATTTCGGTTATTATGGGCAAACTATGATGATAGGCCCTGAGATTTTAGCTGATAATATGGACTTGGTTCAATTAACAGGTAGATATGAGCAAGAATTCGTAAATGCCTTGAACTCAGGTATTAATATTTGGTTTAACCGATATACTGCTATTAATGAGTGTAACATTGTTATTAATTTAATCAATGACGAGGAAGTAGCTGGTACTCAAGAGGTGAAAAATCAATTTATTGCTGAGGCAAAATTCCTAAGGGCTTTATTTTATCATGATTTAGCTAGAGTTTACGGATATGAGCCAGGTCAGGAAGTAAATGGATTTAACTCAGCTGTTATTTTAAGAACAGAGCCTACTTTAGGTTTATCTGATGCTGATGATAGAGCTAGAGCTACTAACGAAGACGTTTATGCCCAAATCGAGCAAGATTTATTAGATGCAATTGCTGATTTACCAGAAGCTGGTGCAGGATCAAGTGCTGTAGCTAGAGCAAATAAAGATGCAGCAAGATTGTTACTTGCCAGAGTTTACCTTTATTGGGGTAAAAATGGTGAGGCAGCAAATTATGCACAACAGGTTGTTGCCGGTGACGGTTCCGATTTAGTAGCAGCTGCTGATTATGAAGGTTCTTGGGATGATGCAAATTTCTCATTTCACCCTGAATCAGTATTTGAGTCAGATCTTCAAGTTCCAGATTGGAATTCAGTTGATGGTGCGAACAATTCACTTCATTCTTTATTGATGAACGATACGGGTGGAAGCCAATTTATCATTACTGCTAGTGATGAGCTTATCGCAGAGATTGAGTCTCAAGCAGGAGATGTTAGAAGAGATTTGTTCAATACAGAAGCTTTAGGTGAAGAATTTGCTAAATGGCAAGGAAATAAAGGGACAGTTCCATTTCAGGAAAATATTCCAATCTTGAGATTGTCGGAAGGATACCTTATTGCTGCCGAAGCTTTAGGTGCTGGTGCTGGTGACCCATTCCTTAATGCTCTTCGTACTTCTCGTGGTTTGGCCGGTGGTGTTTCAGCTACGGTTGATAATGTCCTAAGAGAAAAAAGGATTGAATTTATGGCAGAAGGACACAGGTGGTTTGATTTGAAGAGATTGGGTAGAGATATTCCTAAACCTGCTTCAGCCAGTACTGATGACCTACCATATAGTGACTTCAAAATTTTGCCTCGACTACCTCAATCTGAGTTAGAATTGAGCGAAGGTAATTTAGTTCAAAATCCGGGTTATAATTAATAAATAAATATTAGATATGAGAAAATTATTATATATATTTTATATAGCGGCTCTTACACCATTTTTAACAGGGTGTTTTGAAGATCCGGGAACAGATACCTTAATTACTGATAAAGGAGTAGAAGGATTTGTTGAAATAGAAGAAGCATCCGGTGCAAAAAGCAGTACCAAAAATATTGTGGTAGTACCTGATGGAGAAAATGTTCAAGAATCTATTACTGTTTCATTTGGTGGTGCGGAAAGTTCATCTGCTACTGAGGTTTCGTTTGAGGTAGTACAAGATGAGTCTACTGCTGTTGAAGGTGTAGATTATGAATTAATTTCAAGTGGTTCAGTATCAATTCCAAGTGGGGAATATACTGCACCGATTGAATTTGAGGTGATTGATGATAATTTGGATCCTGAAAATCCATTGACATTGACTTTTAGACTTACGAATTCCTCTGCTAATATTTTAGAGGAGTATAGTCAAGTTACTATTACTCTTGTCGGATTATGTCCTCCTGATTTATTTGATTATTCAACTTTAGGTGGTGAGTATTCAACTACTGCTTCAGGAGAATCTACTGATGGATGTCCATCAGAAAATCCAATTTCAGGTTTTGCTTCAACTGAAACAATGACTGCTGATCCAGATAATAACTTTACTAATGATGATGGCGAAGATGTAAATGCTTACATCATCTCAGATTTCCATGCAGGAGTTTACATGGAATGGTACGGTGATTGTTATGGATATACATTCCCTACTCCAGCACGAATCTTTGTTAATACTGCTACAGGTGAAGTAACTGGTACCGTTGATGATGGATTTGGTTCTACAAATGAAATCACAAGTGGGCTAATGGATGCTTGTAATGGTAATATTACTTATGAATGGATAAATGGATTTGGTGATACAGGAACTATCACTTGGGTTCAGAATTAATTCTAATTTTCTATTAATTTAAAGAGGCTAATTAATTTAGCCTCTTTTTTTGTTTAAATATGAACTACTATTTTTGTAATTCAGTTTAGATACTGAATTTTACTGATATTATAAATAATGTGATGAAGAAAACTATTACCTCAATATTTCTTTTCCTGTTTGTTGTAAATTCAATTGCAGCACAAGAATTTAACCCTAAATACTTATTAAATTTTGCTTCACAGGAAAAGTCTATTTCTCTTGAGAGAGAAAAAAAAGTTTCGGAATTTTTGAATTCTTCCAATTATAAGAAAACACTTAAATTGGAAAATGGCAATACTGCTGTTTTATTTGATGTGGTTGATGGGCGTCCTCAATATATTTCCACCCATAATCTAGAAGCTAGACAAACTACTGGAGTTGAGCATGTACAATCTGAAAATGGATTAAATTTACCTCTTTATGGTAAAAACATGACCATTGGAGTTTGGGATGGTGGGCTCGTACTTAACAGCCATCAGGAATTTCAAAAAAGAATAAAAAATAAAATGGGTTCAGAATATAGCAATCATGCTACCCATGTTAGTGGTACAATTGCAGCTTCTGGAGTTAATTCACAGGCTAAAGGCATGTTACCAGAAGTAACCATTCATTCTTATTATGCTTTTGATAATGACTTGGGCCCTATGGCTGAGGAAGCAGCTAATGGCTTAATTTTATCTAATCACTCTTATGGGCTTATCTTAGGCTGGAGATTTGATGGAGATTCTTGGCAATGGTTTGGTCAAGAAAATGGAGAAGATAATCGATTTGGATCCTACACAAGTAAAAGTAGATCTTTGGATAAAATGACTTATAATGCCCCATATTATACTATAGTATGGTCGGCTGGAAATGATAGAAGCGATGCAGGTGATGGATCAAGGCCTGCCGATGGCCCTTTTAATATTATTGGGCCTGCAGCGGCTGCAAAAAATATTATCACTGTAGGAGCTATTACTGGTTTTGAAGAGTATGAAGACCCAAGTTCTGCCGAAATGAGCGGTTTTAGTTCGTGGGGACCTACAAATGATGGTAGGATTAAACCAGACTTGGTAGCTGATGGTGTAGGGTTACTTTCTCCATCTTCATCAGGAGATGAGGAGTATGCTACTTTAAGTGGTACATCCATGTCTGCTCCTAATGTTACGGGTACTTTAGGTCTGATACAGGAGTATTACAGACAATCTGCAGATACTTTTATGACAGCGGCTCAATTAAAATCTTTAGCTATTCATACCTCTAGGGAAGCTGGCAATGCACCTGGGCCAGATTATAAATATGGTTGGGGCATTTTGAATGCCATAGATGCAATTAAAGTTTTGCAAGGTAGAAATGATAATGATACTTTATTTACTCAAGCTACCTTAAATAATGGCGAAATACATGAATATGAGTTAATACCTGATAAATCAAAATTGACGGCAACTATTGTTTGGACTGATGTAGCCGGTGATGTTACTGATTTGGGTTCATCTACTCCAAATTTAGTAAATGATTTGGATCTTCATCTTGAAGATGATGCTGGAAATAAGTATTACCCATGGAGTATGAACCCTGAAAACTTTGGTGGTTCAGCAAGAAAAGAAATCAATAGTTTAGATAATGTTGAGAAAATCGAATTTCAAGTTCCTAATGTTAGAAAATATAAATTAGTAGTAAGCCATAAAGGCACATTGGAAAATGATTCTCAAACCTATGCATTAAGCTTGACATATTCTAGTGCTAATATTGACAATAATCTAGTTTATTGGGTAAATGGAGATGGAGATTATCAAGATTCATTAAATTTCTCTAGTAATTCAGGTGGTGATAGCGAACCTATCGATTTATCAACTGTTAGTTCTTTAACAATTGATGAGAATTCATTTCAAGAAGATGGCCTTTTAACATTGTCAAGTGATGTGTCGCTAGAAAATATTATATTTACCTCTGATACCCCCCTTAATTTAGATTTAGGAGGTAATACACTTACAGTAAACAATGCGATTCATTCTACCGGTGAAAACCTAAAAATTTCCAACGGAAAATTAATTGTTAATCCTGATCTTAATAATGACATATATTTAGATTTCGATGGCTCCGATAACCTAACAATTGAACTCGATAATGAAGGCTCATATAATATTGTCAGTGATATTAATGCAGCCCAATTAAATGTATTGAATGGGGAGTATTTAATACAAGATAAGTCATTATTGTTTGGTGGGGTTAATTTAAATATAGATTCAAAAGTAAAATTCAATGATAATGTAATAGAACTTTCAGGTTTATTCTTTAATTCTTCTCAGCATACTGAATTCAGTGAAAACAATTGGTTTTTAAATGATGCTATAGTGTCTACTGAGTTTCCTGTAACATCGATTGATATTATTGAAACTACTGGAAATAATTCTTTTACAGGGGAGTTTAATTTTGGTAAACTTATTAGTAATTCTAAAACTGAAATCTTTAATAAATTTGAGGTTGATAGCCTTATATTGAATAATGGGGCAGATATCATCATTAATAATGAGGATTCACTGATTGTTCATAAAGGAATTAAACTTAACGGAGTTGATACTAAACGTCTTTCAGGATCTAATACAGCTCAATTAGCTAATTTGGGATTTACTTTTAGATCTAAGTTATGCCTAGAGAATTTAGAAATAAGTAATATTGATTTCACCTCTGAATCAGTTTTAAATATAACTTCTGGAGGGGCTATAAGTAATTCAGAAAATGTATTGGAATTGCCATGTAGTGAATTGATTTTCCCGGATTTCACAATACCATCTAACTGTGTGAATAGTCTCATTTATCTAGATAATAAATCTGAAGGAGAATTTGAGGAATCAAATTGGGATTTCGGAAATGGCTTAGATTTAGAAGGAGTGAATAATGTACTAAATCCGGTTGTTTGGTTTACAGAAGCTGGTCAATATGAGATAAAATTAACTATATCCAATGAACTGCAGACTGAAGAATTCACTAGAGTAATTGAGATTAATGAAAATAATTTAAATTCTGTCAATATTATAGAAAATCAACAAGGGTTGGTTGCTTCAGTTTCTGGGGCCGAATATCAGTGGTTTAAAGATGGCATAGCAATTGAAGGGGAAACGGATAGAGTTTTAACTGTAGATGATTTTGAATCAGGAATTTACAATGTTGCTTATTTTTCATCATCAGAAGAGGGGTGTCAATCCATGGTGTCTGATGCTTTTGAATACATTGTTACATCAAATATGAAAAAGATAGACAGTGATATTAAACTTTATCCAAATCCGGTTAACAATATATTAACCGTAAAAAACTTTGAAAATTATGAAAAATTTAGAATTTTTGACTTTCAAAGTAAAATGGTACATGCAGATAATATTGATATGGGATCTAATGATATTGAATTGGATGTTCGTAATTTAGAATCTGGATTATATTTTATCGAATTAGTTGGAAGAAAAAAATCTATCAAACTTAAATTTTTAATTGAATAATTATGAAAATGTTAAAATCAGGTGTTTTACTAATAACAGTAGTTTTATTTACTTTTAATGCTTATGCACAAATCAGCAATGTGTCAGAAGTGGGTGGAAAGCCTATAATGACTAAAAAATATAGCAAAATTGAAGGCTCACCATATTATTTCGGTTCTGATACATGGATGGATGGTACACTCTATACTGCTGATGGTAAGAAAATAGAAGATATTCCGATTCGTTTTAACGGTTACGACAATGAAGTTGAATACAGAAAAGATGGGAATATATTAATTATTGATAATTCTAACTTGAAAGGCTTTGACTTTTACTTTAATCCCAATAATGGTGCAAAGAAAGCTAAATATGAATTTAGAAATGGCTTTAATATACCGGGTGAAATTGATAAGTCAGACTTTTTTAATGTGATTTATCAAGGAGAAAATTTTTCGTTAATTGAGGAATTCAAAGTTCTTGAAACTAGAGTAACACCTGCAACCTATGGTGCTAGCGAGTATAAAAAATTCGTAAATGATAGAAAAACTTATCTAATCATTAATAATGAGTTAGATAAGTTTAAAAATCGTAAGAAGGATTTCTACAATATTGCACCTGATCAAAAATCAGAAATCAAGAAGCAGATTAAGCAAAATGATCTTGATTTAAAAAATGAAAATCACATTATATTTTTGTTAGAGTATATTGACAATAATTTGATACAATAATATTTTCCGAACCTTTTATTGATTACTCAACTTTAAAATTTTTTTCGTGAAGAATTTAAAAATGTTGTTGAGCATTGTATTTATTTTACAATGCTCAACTATATATGCCCAAAAATTCTCAGCTCAGAGAATTGCAGACTCCATAAAAAATCATTTTGATGTCAATCCAATTGAAAAGATTTATCTAGATTTAGATAAATCTAATTATGTTTCAGGCGAGACCATCTGGTTTAAAGGATATATTACAGCCGGATATTTCAACCAATTTTCTCCATTAAGCAAAGTTGTTTATGTGGAGTTAATTGATCCAAATTCCCAATTAGTAAAAAGAGTCAAGTTTTATTCAGATAATGGAATAGGAAACAGTTTAATTGATTTACCCAAAGACCTGAAAACAGGGAAGTATTTATTAAGGGCCTATACTAACTGGATGAGAAACCGACCTAAGGAAAACTTTTTCCAAAAAGAATTAAATATTTTCAATTTATTCGAAGAAGAAGGCGGCAATTCAACCGTTGAAAGTAACATGGGGGTGCCAGCCGTCAGTTTTATGCCCGAAGGAGGTGATTTAATCACTGGGGTTCAAACTAAAGTGGCATTTAAAGCATTAAATGCAGAAGGTAAAGGTGAAGAGGTTTCGGGTAGATTGTTTGATAATAATGATCAATTAATTACTGAAATAGAAAGCATGCACTTAGGAATGGGCGAATTTTCTATTTTGCCTGATCTTAATAAAAGCTATTATGTGATATTAGATGATTATCCAAAAGAGAAAATAGCCTTGCCGGATGTGAAAGCTCAGGGTGTTTCACTTTATCTTATGAATTTGCCACAATTAAATGATATTAGGTTTAAATTATCTTCAAAAGAGGTAAATGAAAATTGTTTTATAATTACACATTGTAGGGGCGTTCCTACCTATGTTGCAAGTGCGACCTTGAATGGAAAGGCTGTTTCTGGAATGATCCCTAAAGAAAACTTTTTTCCGGGTGTAAATTATATGACGATTTTTAACAAAAATGGTATTCCGATTGCAGAACGAGCCTTTTATATTAATTCAGTTCCATCCTTTGATATCAATATTGAAAGCGATAAAGAAATTTACAAAAAAAGAGATAAGGTAAAACTTAAAATAACAGCTAAAAAAGAAGGTGAAGGGCTTGAAAGCTATTTGTCCTTATCGGCAACAAACAACAATGAAGTTTTAATTGATCAGGAAGAGGATAATATAAAATCCTATTTTTATTTAAGTAGTGATATTAAAGGCTATATAGAATCACCGGCTGATTATTTTAATGATACTTATAAAGACGGTTGGAAAAGATTGGATTTACTGATGATGACGCAAGGTTTTACTTTCTATGATTGGGAAAAGATTTTAAAATCCGATGCAAATCAATTTGATTACAAAATAGAACAAGCTTTGTCCGTTACGGGTGATGTAGAAACAGATTTATTTAAAAAGCCGGCAAAAGGCGGATCTGTTAGCTATATTATTCAAGATTCTACTAAAATATTTAATGAAGTAGAGGTAGTTGATGACGGTAGTTTTGTGATCAATGATTTATACTTTACAGGGGAAAAAGCCATTGTATTAACAGCTAAGGATAAGAAGGACAAGTCAAATGTTTTGATTTCAGTAGATTCTACTACCAATTATCCTGAATTAGCTGCCGCAAAACATCAGATTTCCGGCACTTTGACAGAATTTCAACAAAAATCAATTCAAAGGACTTTAGAAAGGAAAGAAATTGATGCCTCTTATGATTTTGAAAATAACTTTGAAACCTTAGACGAGGTAACTGTAAAAGCAGATAAAATTACCAAGCAGGATGAGGTAAATAATATGTATGGGCCTGGAGATAACACTTTGGATGTTACTGAACTCGCAATAAGTGAAACTGCCCAGCATCCTTTGGAATTAATAAGGGGAAGAGTGTCAGGAGTACGTATCTCAGGAAGCGTTGTAAATTGGCAAGTGGAAATCCGTGGCCCTGGGTCTGTAAATTCCAGTACCACTCCATTAATATTGGTGGACAATGTTGAAGTTCCAATAGATTTCTTGAACTCTATCCCTGCAAAGCAAATTGAAACCGTTGAGGTTTATAAAGGGCCATCAGCAGCAATCTTTGGAGTAAGAGGTGCAAGTGGTGTTTTATCTTTTTATACTAAACCTGGAGGTGAAAATTTCACAACCTATGAAACCGGGAATACTGCTACAACTATATTGTCGGGTTATCAGGAGTATAGGGAGTTTTATAGCCCTGATTATTCAGTAAAGAAGGATGAACATGCAAAACCTGATAAAAGAGCGGTATTACATTGGGAGCCTTTAATTAAAACAGATAAAAACGGTGAGTACTTTCTTGAATTTTACACCTCTGATGAAGATATGGATATAACGGTTATGTTGGAAGGAATGACTCAAGCAGGTCAGGTAGGCATGGCAAGCACAGTTTTGAAAGTGAGAAATAAATCAGATTAATATTTTATTGATTTGAAAAATGGAAGGCCTTTAAAGCCTTCCATTTCAATATTTATCTATTATCTTAGAGCTGTGAACCGACTCAAACCTATTTTATATTTAGTTGGCGGAGGCTTGTTGCTTTATTTAATAAGCTTACTGTTTTCCGATATATTAATTTATATCATCATATCCCTTATTATCTCTACAATTCTTCGTCCCTTAGTGGGCTATTTAAATAGCTTGTATTTTTATGGCTATAAACTGCCCAAGATATTTACAATAATAATTTCATTTTCCGTCCTGATAGCTTTTATAGCATTGTTTGTGGGCTTATTTATCCCTCTTGTTTCAGAACAAATTCAAATTCTAAGCAAACTTGATTACGATAATTTATATAGTAGGATAACCACTCCTATTCAAACCATAGAAGTTTTTTTGATTGATTCTATCCCTAATATAGGGGAAGAGGGATTTATAATCGACAGATTAAAGGAAAGTATAATGAATTTTGTTCAAACTGTGGATTTTAGTTTTGTCCTAAATAACTTTATATCGATTACAGGGAGCATATTTGTTGCTATTCTGGCAGTTTTATTTATTACTTTCTTTTTATTGTACGAAAAAGGGCTTGCCAGAAGGAAGTTTATCCAATTAATTCCCAACAAGTATTTTGAAGTTTCCATTGGGGCTATTTATAAGATTGAAAAGCTGCTCTCCAATTATTTGTTAGGATTGTTATTTCAAATGATCTCAATCTTTACAATAGCCTCGCTTGGGCTAAGTATTTTAGGGATTAAATATGCGGTCACCATAGCCGTATTTGCAGCAGTTGCTAACCTTATTCCTTATGCCGGGCCAATTTTAGGAGCTACTTTTGGCATTATAGTAGGGGTGACCACTGGTGGGATATTCGAATTTAATAATGAATTACTTTTCTTAATAATAAAGATTGTATCGGTTTTTGCAGTAGTACAGATCACGGATAATATTCTGCTGCAACCACTTATTTTTTCAAAAAGTGTAAAAGCACATCCATTAGAGATATTTGTTATTATCTTTGCAGGCGCATCCTTGGCTGGTGTTGTTGGAATGGTAGCTGCCATCCCAGTTTATACCGTAATTAGAGTGATTATGATTGAGCTTTATCAAGGATATAAGCAGTATAAGATTTTTCAGAATTAAATAATTAATTTCATGGGTTTACAGTGTGGGATTGTTGGACTGCCAAATGTAGGAAAGTCAACTTTGTTTAACGCACTTTCAAATGCGAAGGCTGAAGCGGCAAATTTTCCTTTTTGTACAATTGATCCGAATGTTGGGGTCATCAGCGTTCCGGATGAAAGATTAAACATTTTAGAAGAATTGGTCAATCCTGAAAAGGTAGTGCCTACTATCATCGAATTTGTGGATATAGCCGGTTTAGTGGAAGGTGCTAGTAAAGGAGAAGGTTTAGGAAATAAATTTCTGGGTAATATCCGTGAGGTAGATGCCATAGTACATGTGGTTAGATGTTTTGAAGATGATAATATCACCCATGTTTCTGGAAGAGTAAATCCTGTTTCCGATAAGGATATAATTGATACTGAGCTTCAGTTGAAGGATTTGGATTCTGTAGAAAAGAAAATACAAAAGACAGAAAAAATTGCGAGATCTGGGGATGCCAATGCCAGAAAGGAACTTGCAATACTTAATCAGTATAAGGAAGTTTTAGAGAATGGTAAAAATGCCAGGACTTTAAAATTATCCAAAGAGGAGAAGGAGCCTGTTCGTGATTTGATGCTCTTAACGGATAAGCCTGTAATTTACGTGACGAATGTGGAAGAATCTGCTGCCGTAAATGGAAATGAATGGGTAGAGAAATTCAAAGAATATGTAAAGGAGGAAGAAGCGGAAGTAATTGTGGTAAGTGCAGCAATTGAATCCCAAATAGCAGAATTTGATGATCCTGATGAAAAAGCCATGTTTTTAGAAGAATATGGGCTGACAGAATCTGGATTAAACAAATTGATAAGAGCGTCCTATTCCATATTAGATCTCATAACTTATTTTACAGCTGGTAAACAAGAGGTTCGTGCATGGACAATTAAAAAAGGCTGGAAAGCGCCCCAAGCTGCTGGGGTAATTCATACCGATTTTGAAAAAGGATTTATAAAAGCTGAAGTTATTAAGCTGGATGATTATCAGAAATATAAAACCGAACAAGCTTGTAAAGAAGCGGGTAAAATTTCTATAGAAGGGAAGGAATATGTAGTAAAAGATGGTGATATCATGCATTTTAGATTTAATGTGTAAAAATTCTTAAAATTTTTCAAACAATTTTAGTGTACGATTGGTCTTAGACAAAAAGAGGGTCGTGAGAGTAAGATTAATTTTTAAAAATAAGGAGAAAGGGGCTACGGTTCCCTTTCATCACCAATACTACTTGTTTAGATTTTTTAAGGGACTAATCAAAAAGTGTGGTAAGGAAGAATTTAATGATTTTAAGCACTATAATTTCTCTGGCTTAAAGGGTCAAACAACAGTTAGTAAATCGGGCTTGCATTTTTATAGCTCAAAAATAACGGTTGTTTTTTCTTGCTCTAATCGAAGTTTTATTGATAGTATCATTGAAGTATTGTTTAGTTTGCCTGAAGTGAAATTAAATGGTCTGACTATTATTCCTCATTCCGTTGAGCTTGAAAATGAGATTGATTTCAGTGAGGAAATTAAGTATATCTGTTTGTCGCCTGTAGTTTTACTATCTCCTGAGTTTTCAAGTGATACCGGCAAAAAATTTATCCATCCAGAGTCAAATGATTTTATTGATAATCTGAGAAATGCTCTTCTAGACAAAAATGGATCAAATGATTTTGGTGGTTTTGAGTTTTATCCTGACGGTAATTACCTGAAAAAATTAGAGGACAGAGGAAAAAAATACTCTAGAGTCTATCCTATATTCGATCAAGATGTGCCTTATGAGGTTAGAGGTTATACTTTTCCATTTACATTAAGAGCATCTCCGAAGCTTCATCAATATTTGTTTGAAAATGGACTAGGCCTATTTAATGACAAAGGTTTTGGTATGTTGGATTTAGCAGAGGTGACACCTGGAAGAAAAACAGTACCTTATTTTACTGGGCAGCTCGAGAATTAAACTGGGTATAACCTATTAACCTATCATATCGGAGCTGAGGGCTCTTATAATATACTAAAATGTCATATACATTTTCAGTATTGATATGGCTACCTTCTATTGGATTATCCTCTTTTCCTTCTACAAAATAAGTGTATTCATAATACCCCTGCTTTATTAAAAAGCTATTTTGAAACAAGCCCGTATTAGGATTGTACTTCATTCTATTGGAATTATTTAATTGCCAATTATTAAATTCTCCAACTATATAAACATTTCCTAATTCTTCAGGAGCTTTTAAATTAAAGGTTGTTAAAAAATAATCAGAGACTAAAGGTGTATTCTGCCTTTCCCTATTGCCAATAACAAAAGCCCCGTTTCGATCTTCCCATTCTCTATAGGCCTCTGTAGAACGAACCCCATCTACCTTTGCCGTAATTTCAATAGGTTTAGCGTCTTTATTAATGTTGGCAACATTGTTTCCCTTAAAATTGACAGTTGTTATGTCAATAAAGCGAAATTCATTATTGCCAGGGAAGTTTAATTCACCATTATAAAATTTATACTCTAGCTTTTTATTGCCATCTGAAATCCGCAAAGGGTCAGGTGCCTGCTTGGCAAACAACCAACTTTTGTTTTGACGAATTACAGGATATATATCAGTTCCTGTATTGAGTACATTAATTCGATTCAGCATTATTTCAAATTCCAATTCCTGATGAGTTCTTCTCTGGTTCACCACATTAGAGGGAACTATTTTATAAGCTATCCCAGCCTTGTCCTCATACACCATAAACCTTTCACTTAAAATAATATCATCTTCATTATTGTTTTGATATACTACCAACAAATAATTTCCTGATAGTTTAACTTTTGGCAATTGATATTCATAATGGATATATCCCATTTTAGTGTCGAATGAAAATTCAAACTCCCTGATGGGAAATTGATTGTATTCTTCAAGGTAATCCATTGACTGTATATTGCTTTTTTTCTTCCAATCTTTATCACAATGGAGGATTTTTACTTGATATTGCTGTTGCTGCTCATTTATATCATCAAAGGTGAGTAGTAATCTTTCATTTTCACCTAATTCCATTACCGGATTATTAGTGGAAACCATTTGATTTCCTTCAAAATGTACGAGTTGAACTGTTTTTATATTTTCCCTATAGCTTTTGTTCTCAAACTCTAACTCAGGGTAAGATCGCCCCCCATTAGAGCTTGACTGCGTATTTTGGACTGGTACACAGGCATTTACTGAAAAGATAATTGATAAAAATGTGATGATTAAATAAAAATAATGTTTCATTCCAACCTTTAATTTGTAATTTGGGTCTAATATAAACAGATTCCTTAAGGTTTTTGTCATGCCTAGAACCAAAGAACTTATAAAAGGTTGCCAGAACGGTGACAGAAAGAGTCAATATCAACTCTATCAACAGTTTTCCTCCGGGATGATGGCGGTGGCTATGCGCTATTCAAAATCAACTCAGGAGGCAGAAGATATTTTACAAGAAGGATTTATTAAAGTATATCAAAATATTAAAAAATTTAGGGGCGAATCAAGTATTGGGTATTGGATTAAAAGAATCATTATCAATACGGCCTTGAATCATCAAAGAAGTAAATTGTATCTCTATCCTATGGTAGACGTAGATGATTTAAAAGAAGGCATGATGTCCTTATCGGTTGATAATTTAGCAGTGGAAGATTTAATGGATTTGGTCCAGCAATTGCCTACAGGATGTCAGGTGATTTTTAACTTATATGCTGTTGAAGGTTATCAACATAAAGAAATAGCTGAAATGCTCGATATCAATATTGGGACTTCGAAATCGCAATATGCAAGAGCAAGAAAAATATTAATGGAACAATTAGAAAAACAAAGTAAGTGGGGGAATGAAAGATTTCAATAAAGATAAGTTTAACGATTCTGTACGTGAGAAATTTGCCCAAGCTGAAATTCAGCCTGGCAATGAAGTATGGGAAGGTATTGAGGCAGAACTGTTAAAACAGGATAACCGAAAAATGCAGAAGAAAGCAGCCTTCTACAGAAATGTAGCAGCAGCAGTGATCTTGATAGCCATTGTTTCCATCTATTTTAACCTTCAGGATTTTACTTTTAACACTAATCAAAATAGTGCTTTTTCGCCTATTGAATTAGATGGGCAAAAAGAACAAATTTTAAGTAGCGATAATAATGATGTATTGACAATACCTCAATCTTCTAGTAATAAAACTAGTGTTGGTAATAATATAAATGAGACAGGGAATAAAATTTCTGCAATTGCCACAGTTGGAAATATTAATCAAGTTAATAATCTTGAAATACCTGTAAATGATATTCAGGATATTGAAGTTTTGGCCGCAGAAAAAGATAATGCCGCAAAATTATTTTCGAAAATTGAAGGGAAAACCCCGGCAGATATTCAATTACCCCAAATGGAAATTGAAGTAAAACAGGTGTCTTATTTTGCAGTAAGTGATATTGATAAACCTAAAGAAAAATCTGCTTTAGCATGGAGTACAAATGTGAATTTAGGTTCAGGAAGTTTTAATCCTAATTCTGAAATAACTTCCTCACCGGTAAATTCATCAGTAAATACGCTTAATAATCCCGGGACTGTTGGTAGAACCACTGGCGAAACAAGTGATGCTAATAGTCAAGAAAGGGAAACTGTACAAGACTTAAGTTCAGCACCAATGCGAAGTAATGTTTCTTTTACTTTAGGCTTACATGCTGGACTTGTAATTAATGAAAAATGGAATATCAAATCAGGTTTCCAATTTGGTAATTATCGATCATCTTCTAATAGTAGTACTGTAATCCGTGACAGAAATAGTGATATGTTTTACCCATATCATGGAGCAAGTAGCTCAACAGAGATTTCGGATGGAAGAGTAATTAATGTTACTTCTGAATATGATTTTTATAATGACTTCCAGATTTTATCTATTCCCTTGATGGTTTCTTATAAGGTTTTAGATAGAAAATTGGATATAGCCATAGTAGGAGGAGCTACGGCTGATTTTATTTTGAAGAATACTTTACGAGGAGGTAGTGACCAAATTAATGAAGTTACTTTTGATCAAAATGATAGGAAATCTTATAAGGATTTATTTGCCAGTGGAATAGCAGGTATTGAGTTTAGTTATCCTTTAGCTGATAAGTATGCACTTAGCATTATGCCTACTTACAAAAGAGCATTAACTAATGTAACTACAGACAAAGCCACATTTAATAGTATGCCTTCATTTATAGGGCTTAATATGAGCTTGGCTTATATGTTTTAAGTTGGATTAAATTACTATTCATCAGTTTCACCCTTATTGGCTAAATGACTTTTGATTTCTTCAAATGCTAAATCCATTTCATTAAAATCATAAGGGGATTTTATAAATCTAGCATATTTAACCGAATCAATAATAGGGGTTTTAACAATTTGTGGATGTTCTTTTATTATTTGTAAGAGGTCATTATCATCAAAATTCTTACCTTCTAATTCATCTTGGAAATAATCATTATTTTCATCAATTAAATCCTTAACCGCAACATTTAGCTTTTTGGCAATTTCAGCCCATTGTCTTTCAGTTATGGTTTCCTTATCTAAATCTATTGCATTTATATAATGTTGATCTAATGATTTGGCATAGCCGTAAGCTTCTCTTTCTTTTATTTGGGTGCTGTTATAAATGAATTTGATTTCCATATTTGCCTTTTTATTCCTGTCCATAATTATAAAACTGACTAATACGCTTGAAGTTTCAATTTCTTACTGTTTAAGTTGATTATTAATGAAAAAAGCTCTGCTATTTCACATAACAGAGCTTTTCATTTTGATTAAAATTTAATTTTAAATTATTCTACCAGCCATATTGAAGCATTTATATCATTGGATCCTCCAAGTCCTTCAACTGCCTCGTTATAATTAGTTGAATTCAAACTTTGTTCTTGTCCAGGATATCTAAATCTCATAGGTAAATTGTTATTATTTAGATTATCACAAGGAGCCTCTAAAAATGGAATGCCGTCAAAGCTCATACCGCTTTCTACATACCATCTCCTTACTTCATAGAATGGCTCTAAGCCAGTAAAATATAGAGATAGCCATTTTTGCTCCCATATATCAGAGGCAGTATTATAAGCAACTCCTGAATTAGTGTAATAATCATTGAAATCAGTATATCCAAAAGGAGCATAATCCACTTGGTAATAATCCATGGAAGCTTCTATCCCTGCTTGATAATGCGTTTCTATATCATTATTGATCCAGCCTTTGGCAGCGGCCTCAGCTAATAAGAATTCAACTTCTGCATAAGTCATGATTATACCATCCGCATTACCAATACCCAAACTTTCAGCAGTTGCCTGTTCTTCATCGTTATAATAGGCAGCTCCTAATCTAGATCCTGACTTACCGCATGATCCTGCACCGCTCACAGCACCTGAAAACTCAGGGTTGTCATAATCTTCATTGTCCGGTCTGGCATATCTTAAAAGCCGTGGATCACCGTAATTATCCATTACTGTTAATGAAGTCTCGCTTAATGCAACTGCATCAAAATCCCCCGTTTTTAATGGAATTAAAGGGAATTCATTTGGGAAAGTATTCAAATATTCCAAAACAGCTTGATCTTCATTAGAAGTAAAGATGTTTCCGGAAGCTACTATATCACTAAATCGACTGTCGGCATTACTAATTTTATCACCTGCATTCATCAATAACCTTAATCTTAATGAATTAGCAAACTTTTGCCATTTACTGGCATCACCGCCATACAAAATATCACCTTCAATACCTCCACTTCCATTTGCCAATAGATTTCCAGCTCTCTCTAATTCAGAAAGGATGTCAGTATAAATTTCCTCTTGAGAATCATAAGCAGGAGTTAGATTGGCTTCATCACCATTAATGGCTTCTGAATACGGAATATCTCCATAAGCATTTGTTAAATTGGCAAATATCCATGAACGCAATACTATAGCAGCGCCTTCTTGTCGCTCATTACCTAACTCAATTGCACTGGTTTCTATTCCTTTTACATCAGTCAAACTACCATACAAACCTTCCCAAACAGTAGGAAAAGCATTCCAATTATATGTATCCGCCTCAGTTCTTAATGTTTTGGAGGTCAATTGACCAATATTATTACCTAATAAAAAGGACTCATTCACCATAGTATTTACGCTTTGGCGAATAGCAGAAGGCATTAACACACTTGGTGCCACCTCTGTTGGCTCATTTGGGTTTTCATTAAATTCTTCAAATTCCTTGCAAGAAGAGAAAATGAAAATCCCGATAAATATTAAAATTATTTTTTCGAGTTTCATATCTATAAACTTTTTTAAATTCTTCATATTAAATGTTTTAGAAGCTTAGGTTAATGTTAACTCCATAACTTCTGGTTGAAGGCAACTGAGTACTTTCAAAACCATTTACAAAAATCCCGTTTCTTATCGAGTATGTCTCAGGATCAATTGTTGGGACATCGGAGAATAACAATAAATTTCTTCCAATTAAGGATACCCTTGCACTACTTAAACCAAGATTCTTAATCATGTCTGTAGGTAAGTCATAACCTATTTTTAACTCTCTTAGCTTAAAATAAGTGGCATCATGAGTAGCTGCTTCAATATTATCCCTATTGAAACCATTACCATAATAGTTGTAGAAATAGCCAGTGTAATTTGCTCCACCGATCGGAACTTCTACATCATTTTCCACTAAATTTCCATCTCCGTCATATTTCCATCCTGGACCTACAACCCCTCCTTCTTGCTCTAAAGTATAGACAGGGTCTCCATTTGCATCATAGGATACAGAATACACAGTTCTACCATCTAAAGATGATAGTGGTAAGTGAGGATCGTTATTATTCGTGATAGTTCCTCCGGTATTATACAAAGCATGTGATCTGTTGTAAATTTTACCGCCAATTTGCCCGTCAAAAAGGAAGCTGAAATTCAATCTCTTATATTGGAATGAATTGTTCAAGCCTAGTCTCATATCAGGTTGAAAACTTCCGGCAGAGACTTTTCCTTCTGTATGTAATGGAAGTCCGTTTTCATGAATTACTCTTCCATCAGGCCCTCTTTGAAAGCCTAATCCATATAATTGACCTAATAATTCACCTTCTTCTGCAACATATTCTAAATCGGCACCACCTTCATCTCCAGGGAAAACATCTGCTACAATAGAATATCTTCCACTTTGAATTACATCAGGTAAAGACTCTACTACGGCCCTATTTCTACCAGCATTTAAAGTTACATCCCAACTGAAATCATCGTTTTCAATAACTCTTGCGGCCAACATCAATTCCAAACCGGAATTTCTGATTTCACCCCCGTTTGTTAGGTTAAAATCATACCCACTAGTTCTGGCAATGGGTAAGCGAATCACTTGATTAAAACTTAACATATTGTAGTAAGTGAAATCAACTCTATATCTTCCTTTTGCTAACCTTGCATCTAAACCAACTTCAGTAGCCCTTGTCCTCTCATTTCTCAAATTAGGGTCAGCAATAGTCCTGCTTGTTGTAAATGCTGCTTGTCCACCAAATGCTGCTTGTGGGGTGTAAGTATTTCCAAAAGCATAGGGAGGTGCACCATTTCCTACTTCAGCATAAGAACCTTTCAACTTTAAAAATGAAAAAGGCTGTGGCATATCCATTAAATCAGATAAAATTGCACTTACTGCAACAGAAGGATATCCAAAGCTATA
Organism: Bacteroidota bacterium; assembly: GCA_051747245.1. Classification (GTDB taxonomy): domain Bacteria; phylum Bacteroidota; class Bacteroidia; order Cytophagales; family Cyclobacteriaceae; genus Marivirga. Next base: position 21,497 of record JBNJFX010000022.1, on the reverse strand, counting down.
ATTGGAATCTTCAATACCTCTATTTGGACTCACTAAAGTACTGTTCCAGTCATTTCTATATGAAGCATCTAAAAATAGACTGTTTAAATAACTCAATGTAAATGTTCCAAACAGGCTGTTGATTCCGGTCTTGGTTTTCTGGGATTCAACCAATACACCTGATCTTGCATTTGTTAAGGAATAAATACTTGGCCCAGTACCAAAAATTTCTAGTTGGGGGTTGTTGGCAATTAGGTTGTCAGCTTCTTGCCTCATGATATTACCTCCCAATTTGACATTAATGTCAAAATCGGAATAATTGTCCACATCAGTCTGATAACCCACTAAAAATTCCGCATTGGTTTCATAGAAAGAGATTTCATCTTCTCTGTAACTACCTAATAAAACACCTTTGGTAGATGGAGCTCTTCTAAATTGTCTTCCTTCATTTAAAACATCTGCTCCATATCGGAACCGGGCACTAAAGTTTTTGTTAAATTGATATTCTACTTTAGCATTAGATATGAATCTGCTGCTTTGAAATGAGTTGGTATTTTCTTGGGCAATTAACCAAGGATTGTTCACCCAAAGATCTTCAACGTATCTTTGTTGTACTCCTTCTTGCCCTGGTTGCCAATAATCTCTTAAGTCATTTATTTCCACTTGTCTAGGATACCATAACCATCCGTACATCACGGAAGAAGATTCATCATAACCTGCATTTGGAATATTTCCTGAACCTGAATTCACATACATAGCATTTACACGGGCTTTTAGCTTATCATCTAAAAACCTTCTGCCAATACTCATTTGGATGGTATTTCTTTGCAAGTTTGTATTAGGCACAATTCCTTCATTGCTCAAATTTGTGTAGGAAATCCTTGAATCACCATCCTCAGTGCTATTGTTGAGTGCAATATTATTTATAGAGGTATATCCAGTCCTGAAAAAATTCCTTATATTATTTGGTGCTGGTGTAAACGGAACGGCCTCTCCATTGGAGTTAAATTGTTTGATGTTTTGACCATTCATTCTTGGTCCCCAATTTTCACCGTAGGCTTCATAATAATCATTATCACCTATATAGTTTGAGCCGTCTAGGTAGCTGTATTTACCGCCACCACCAAAACCATATTCATTTTGGTAATCCGGTAATTTTAATACGCTTTCGAACATATTACTGGAATTCACTTCTAGACCCCATTCTCCATCTGAATCTGCTCCGGTTTTTGTTTCTATCAATATCACGCCATCTGCAGCCCTGGATCCATATAAGGCAGATGCTGCCGGTCCTTTCAATACGTTTATGGATTGAATGTCATCCGAATTTACGATTTGGGACGCATTACCAAAATCTATGGTAGTGGAACCGTTTAATCCATCATCAAAACTGTAAAGATCATTGGTAATAGGCATACCATTCACCACATATAAGGGTTGATTGTTACCCAATAGCGAAGCCGTACCTCTAATATTTACATTGGCCGAAGCTGTTGGGCCACTACTACTTCCAGTAATATAAACCCCAGAAAGTTTACCAGCCAATGCATTCATTGGATTGTTGGATTTTACATCAGATACCTGCCTGCTATCTACTTGTTGAACAGAATATCCCAATGCTTTTTCTTCTCTTTCAACACCTAATGCAGTCACTACAACTTCTCCAAGTTGCTGAATATCCTCTTTTAGTACCACATTGATTTCTGATTTGGAGCCAACTTTAACTTGTTTCTTTTTATAACCAATTGCACTGAAAACAAGTGTTGCTTTTTCTTGAGTAATTTCAATCTTAAAATTACCTTCAAAGTCGGTGACGGTACCGTCCTGCGTACCTTTAACAAGAACTGTTGCCCCTGGAATTGCTTCTCCAGACGCTTCTTTTACACTTCCGCTTACAACTCGATCTTGTGCTTGTAAGCTATGATAAGTTAGGGTTGAGAGGGTAAAACAGAATAGCATTACCCGCAAGTAAATTTTCTTCATAGTTAATTAGCTTTTAGATTAAAAATTTAATTTTATTGCTTATTGACTAATCGAAATGCAAAACTATTTAAAAAAATAGAGCATTAAAAAGAGCCACGGGTTAATAGTGATTTTGAGCTCACCTGATTTTTATATAATATGAATTAACCCGAAAATTACCTGTATAAGTGAATTAATATAGCACGCTAACTTATAAAAAGCAAAGATGTTTCAACATATATACCTTTTATGGCTATTTAATAGGATAATATATAGAGGAAGTGGCTAAAATACTGGAATTCTGAATTTAATGTAAAGATTAAACTCTGGGTTAAATTTCATATTAGTCCGACCATAGCCCGGGATGTTTTTGACCTCAAAATTATCAAAATCATCATTTTCATGAAGTGATTTTAGTCGGAATTTGAAACCAATGGAAAGAAAGTCTGGGATATCTTTTTTACGGATTTTTCTAATCTTTTTCTCTGATGTTAATACAAATTCATACCATGTGGCACTGAGGTTTTCTCGATTTAATTCGCCAGTTTCATTTTCAAAAACAGGGTTTCCAATCTCATAGTTTATATGTTCATTAAAGGACGATTGTGCATATCTTAAGCCCAGTAAGAGAAAATTGTTGGGGATAACGGTCATGTGATAATCTAAACCAATTCGGTAATAATTCCCTTCTGATTTATATTCAGAATTTTTATAAGCTTCTTCAGGGGTTAATTCAGCTATTCCATATTCTCCGATGACCGAAACTTTATCCAATATTCTGAAATTTAAAGCTCCTTCCCATTTTTCACTTTCATCAATTAAAATAGTATGAAGTTTTAGGTAATCAAAAGCAAAACCTATACTCAGGTTTTGAACCTTTTCAGTATTTTCAACTTCATTTGTTTCCACATTTGTTGAATCTTGCGATATGGCTTGATTCATCATAAATGGTAAAAACAGGATCAGGTAAAATAATTTATATTTCAACATAAATTTCAAGCTCATTACTGATACATTCAGAAATTGGTCTACAGCCATAAGGGCCTCTTAGTGAATCAAATTGGTGTTCAATCACCTCGAGTTGTTTAGCGGACTTAGTGATCTTATTGTTAATGGTCGTATCGTTTAATTTGTATCTTATTTTAAGATACTGGGTTGTGTCAGCAAATTCTATTTGAAAAACATAATCAGATTCAGATTCATTGGTATTAATTGGAATTTTAAATGTTTTCAAACTGTCACCACCATTACTGTTTTCAAATAAATTAGTCTTACCATTTATAGATTCTATGCTGATAAGTTTTTCATTTGTGGTTTTGATAATAGCATTAATCAATGCCAATGAATCTGCTTTTATTTCCCTTAAATTATTCAATGAGTCTACAACTGGAGCATTTTCAGGATTATCCAATTCGTTGTCTACAGCTTTTATTTCATTATTTAATCTTGTTTTATATTGCTTTAAGGTATCCAATGAAGTTTTATTCAGGATACTTAAATTGAAATAAGGATAAGCATTATCGGGACCGCAATCATCACAAGGTTCACAAGCCCAAAATAAGCCCAATCCCAATATAATAACCGAAATATATTTGATGGCAGATTGAATCATGACTGCAAAATTAAACTTTCTTATTGAATTATAAGCCGAAAAATCCACATGAATTTCAGACAGACGATTCCGACAATAAATGTCGAAATATCAAATCTAATATACTTTTGTTCTAATCCTGAGTGAAAGCAAAACTGATGATGTTCGCTCCCATTTTTAAAGCTTTTAATCTTACTTCTTCAGGATCTTTATGAATACTTTGGTCTTCCCATCCATTTCCCAAATCACTTTCATAAGAATAAAAACATACCACTCGCCCTTCATAAATTATGCCAAATCCCTGGGCTGGTTTCCCATCATGCTCGTGGATTTTAGGCAAGCCATCTTCAAATTTGAATTTTTGATGATAAATAGGGTGGTCAAAAGGAATTTCTACAAAATCTGATTCTGGGAAAACTTTTTTCATTTCTAACCTGATAAACTGATCCAGTCCATAATTGTCATCAATATGGAGAAATCCGCCCGAAATTAGGTAATTCCTTAGGTTTTCTGCCTCTTCATCGGAAAATACTACATTTCCGTGACCAGTCATATAAATATATGGGTACTGATAAATTTCTTTACTCCCTACTTCTACTACATATTCCTTATTATCTAAAGGAACATTTAATTCCTGTTCGCAAAAATCAATCAAATTAGGGAGAGCGGTTTTATTGGCATACCAATCTCCGCCTCCATTATATTTCAATTTGGCTATTTTAACCTCCTGTGAATAGCCCGAATAAAAACTTAACATTAGAAGGGCTAATATGATGGAAATATAGTTTTTCATCTGATTGTACTTTTGTTTAATTGAACTAAGACAAAGCATTTAATTCATGGAAATCCTTGATTTTCATCAATAATCCATCAGGCAATTCTTCTTTTTTTAAGGATGTAAATAAACCGATTACATCCATTCCGGCTCTTTTAGCAGATTCAATTCCAGCCAGAGCATCTTCCAGTACAACGCAATTTTCTGGAGAAATATTCAGTTGTTCTGCGGCTTTTAAATAAATCTGGGGATCAGGCTTTCCTTTGGTGACCATAGTGCTGTCTATTACTGCATCAAAATAATTTCTGATGTTGAGTCCATCTAAAGTGAAGTCAGCATTAGCTGTAATGGCAGAAGTGGCAACTGCCATTTTTAAGCCTGCTTTTTTAGCTAAAGGTAAAAATTCCATCAGCCCATCAGTTGGAGCTAAATCGGCACTATATAAATCTCTGTATATTTTTTCTTTTTCCTCTGCCAATAGCATCACTTCTGTATGATCTGCATCAGGTTTCAATCCTAAAATAACTTCCTGAATAGTCCTGCCATTATAATGATTTTGGAATTCTTCATTGGTAACCTCTTTCCCAAACTGTTTCAAAAACTGCTTTAAAGCTTCAATATGATAGGAGATATTATCAATTATAACACCATCCATATCAAATATGATGGCTTTTTTGTTAGAAAAAATTTCGTGCATGGTTTAATTTTTAAGGAATACGAAATAAGTTAAAATACTCTTAAATACCGTATTCAGGTGTGGATTTTTTGTGATTACTTCAGTATTGACATAGCTTAAGTTAATTAGTTCTTCACCCGAAATAGTGCTATTCTAAACATTTTGCTTTTCAATACATTATAATATGTAGCGTATTTTTTTAATTCTAATAATCGTGGAATGAAATCGGCATTAAAAAGTCAGCTTCAATTTTACATAATTAAAGATGAATTTTTAATCAAAGATCCCATGTGACTATTAAAAATAAATGTTATGCACATGAAAGTTAGATTTTTTATTATGCTCCTCTTTTCAATGTCAATTTTCTTTGATCTCAATTCTCAGGCTCTAATTGATGATAAAGATACCACATTTATTATCATCGGAGGGGCAGTCAGGTTCAATACTATGTACACTATTTACGAAGGAGAAACTTTTCCTTTGCCCACTGAAAATAGAAATGGTTTCTTTTGGGATACTTGGAGGTTTGAAGCAAAAGGGCAGACCAAAAACATAGGGATTGATTTTGAATATCGCTTTTATCCAGGTTTTAATACACACTTTGTAAAGAAAGCATTTTTATTCCATGATTTTTCCGATAAGCTTCATATGCAGTTAGGGGTTACGCAAGTTCCGTTTGGGGCATTAGAGTTTTCGGGTAACTCATGGTGGTTTCATATGCCCTACTATTTTGGTTTGGAAGATGACTATGACTCAGGGATTAAATTTGAATGGCAAAATGATAATTGGACGTATCATTTTGCTTATTTCTTGATGGCAGAACCGCGGGGCGTGAGTGAACCGGGTTATGGAAGTTTTCCTTCCGCTCGTTATTCTTATGATGTCATTCCAGAAGATGGCTATAATGGCAATAAAGAAAGAAATCAGCTTAATGGTAGGGCTGAATACAAAAATGGAAAATTTTTAATGGGCTTTTCAGCTCAGTTTGGTGAAATATATAATTCTAATACTGGCGATAGTTTCAGTCATTGGGCAACAGCATTCCACTCTCAATATGCTTTGAAAGAAGAAGCAAAAATCAAATTTCAGTTTACTCACTACGACTATCCTAATAGCTTAGATGGTGATGGAAACCCTGTAAATCATGTCAATATGGGCGCTTATGGTTTTGATACTTATCAGGTGGCATCTAGTGCCAGTACTTTTTCTTTAGGCTTATCTTACGAGTATAAAGTGGACTGGGGTCCCATTTCTAGCCTGACTTTTTATGATGATTACTCTTATATGCATAAATATGGTAGCATTGAAATTTTGGGGAGAGATTACGAATTTGTAGATTCCCATCAGAATATACTGGGATTTATGGTGACAGCAGGTAATACTTTTACATTTTTTGATATTGCATCGGGGATTAATCAACCATGGTTGAGCGATTCTTTTGGTGGAAATGCATTGAGTACTGGAAGGGGTGAAACTGTGAGGGAGACAGTAGGCGTTACAGAAGAAGGAGCATTAAATCCCCCGCTTCCTGATCCCGCTATCAATACTCGTTTCAATATTAATATTGGTTATTATTTCTAAATAGAAGAAAATACTATGAAGAATAAATTAAGTAAATATTTTGATGTTCATAAGCCAGTCTTTTGGCCCGCTACCATCTTGATTGTGGTTTTTATTACAGTCACTTTAATAGTGGGCGAACCGATGGAGAAAATCTTTGCTGACATCCAAGAAGGACTATCTAACTATGTAGGATGGTTTTTTGTACTGGTAACGAATTTGTTTTTGATATTCTGTATCGTAATTGGTTTTAGCAAGTTGGGCAAAATAAAATTAGGTGGTAAGGATGCCAAGCCTGAATTTAGCCGAGGTTCTTGGTTTGCCATGCTTTTTAGTGCCGGTATGGGAATTGGAATAATTTTCTGGGGAGTGGCAGAACCCATGAATCATTTCCTAAACCCACCACAAGATGTGGAGAATCCTCGTGAAGCTGCTGCTCAAGCTATGCAGTTTAGTTTCCTTCACTGGGGATTGCACGCTTGGGGAATATATGCCTTAGTAGGTTTGTCATTAGCATTTTTTGCTTTTTCAAGAAAATTACCGCTGACCATTCGCTCTGTTTTCTATCCTATTCTGGGAGATAAAATTTATGGTTGGATAGGAGATGTGATTGATATCATTGCAGTATTGGCTACCTTATTCGGTTTGGCAACCTCGCTTGGGTTAGGTGTGAAACAGGTCAATTCTGGTTTGACTTATCTTTTTGATATTCCTGATACCGTCACTACCCAAGTGCTTTTAATTGCAGGGATTACGCTTGTGGCAACAATTTCTGTTTTTTCAGGTATCGATAAAGGAGTTAAAAATTTAAGTGAATTAAATATTAGAATAGGGGCAGTATTCTTGATTTTTATTATCGCTGTGGGGCCAACTTTATATATTTTCGATTCCTACATTCAAAACTTAGGAAATTATATTCAGAATTTCTTTAGCATGAGCTTTTGGACGGAATCCTATGCTAATGAAGGTGAAGGTGGTTGGCAAAACGGCTGGACTGTTTTCTATTGGGCGTGGTGGATTAGCTGGTCTCCATTTGTCGGGATGTTTATCGCCCGTGTTTCCAAAGGTAGAACTGTGAAAGAATTCATTACGGGCGTTTTATTAGTTCCTACTTTATTGACATTCTTATGGATGACGGCTTTTGGCGGAACAGGTATTTGGGTTCAGATGAATGAAATAGCAGATATAGGCCCTGATATAATAGCCAATGCTTCTACTAGTTTATTTGTATTGTTAGAACAATTCCCATTGACTGGGATTGCTTCAGGTATTGGGGTTATTTTGGTAATTAATTTCTTTGTAACTTCTTCTGATAGCGGTTCTTTAGTTATTGATAGTATTACAGCAGGTGGGAAATTAGATGCACCAGTAGGACAAAGGATTTTCTGGGCTGTATCGGAAGGTGCAGTGGCAGCTGTTTTATTAATAGGTGGTGGATTAACCGCTTTACAAACCGCAGCTATCACTACAGGATTGCCTTTTGCTTTTATATTGATTTTAATGATGTTCAGTCTTTACAAAGGCTTAATGAAGGAGCATGCCCGCAATTTGGCAGAGGCTAAAGAAACAGATTTTGTTTCCTATCAAGAAAAGCTGAAAGATGTAATTGGGAAGAGAAGTTCAAAAACCGAGAAAACTAAAGAGGAATGAAATAAGCATAAATCTAGAGTCCCTAATATACTAACAGAGGGATAGCTTGCCTGCCTCTGGCAGGAATAGATTTGATGCGAATTCTCCCATAGGGATCCCTTTGGGGCATCCCGATAAAAACGGGACAAGTTGTGACCATTTAAAGTAAACACTATACACATGAAAAATGTAATCGTATTTATTGATATGTCCAAAATGGACGAAATTGTATTAAAGCAAGTAAAACAGCTTGAGAAAGTCTGGGGCTTTGATAAAATATGTCTGGCTCATTACATAGAGCTTCAGGAGTTAACAGATGATTTTTCTTCTCAATTTCCAGATTTAGATAAACCTTTGGAAGATATCCTTGAAGATGAAATTGTGGAAAAGGCAACTCAGGCTGGATGGGAAGTTGATAATTATTCTGTAAAAATTCATAGTAAAGGAGGAAAAGATGATTTGACCAATTGGGTGAATACCAGCGATTATAATCTTTGTGTATTCGGCAAAAAAGTGATTAATCCGGGTTCCGGTATTTTTGCCTCTAAAATTGCCCGATTAATAGATAAATCTATATTATTCACTACAGAAACATCCCGCCCTAATTTTGATAATGTGATGCTATGTGTGGATTTCTCTTCATACTCCAGAAAAGCAGTAAAATTCTTAAATCATTTCATTCCTGATTCTAGTTCAAATTTTAGTCTGTTTCATGTTTTTAAAGTGCCTGCTATATATTTCCCATTTGTAAAGCAAAAGTCAGAAAGGTTAGTGGAGGAAGAACGGAAGAAGGCAGAAAAAGCTTTGGATCATTTTCGGGAAAAATATACCAAACAGCCTAAATCCAATGCCTGGGTAGAATATGCGAATGATCAGCCTTCCGATAAAGTGATTTATAATTACGCCCGAACCCATCATGTAGATTTGATAGTGGTGGGCATAAAGGGAAAATCAGACGATGATGATTTATTGATAGGCTCGGTTGCCGAAAAGCTTATTCAGCCTGATAGGTCTGTGCCTGTTTTATTGGTTCAATAAATTCTTTTAGGCTACCTGATACCGTTTCCCCGGCAAGGATTTTATTATTCCTTGCATTTCAAGGCTTAATAGTATTCCTGCTAACTGATTCAGATTGATCTGACATTTGATGCTTAAAATATCAATGGGAAGTTCTTTATTGTTTTGTAGCAAGGTGTTCATTACGTTTTGCTCTTCTTCATTTAGTGAGGATAAATCCAGAACCTTTTGCTTGATGGCCGCCTGATTTTCCAATTCCCAATTCATAATATACAAAACATCATCAGCGGTTTCCACCAAATGAGCTTTGTGCTGTTTGATGAGTTTGTTGCAACCTTCCGAATAAGTATCACCTATCCTGCCAGGGAAAGCACCAACCTCTCGATCATAAGAATTGGCTAATTCTGCAGTGATTAATGCACCCCCTTTCTTGGCTGCTTCCACTACAATTACCAAATCCGCCATGCCCGCAATAATTCTATTTCTTGCAGGAAAATTAAAAGCATCAGGTTTTGCTCCAAAAGCTTGTTCTGATATAAGTCCGCCTGATTTTTGCATTTCCGTTACAGTTGATTTATGAGCGGAAGGATAAATGACATCTATGCCTGAGCCCATCACAGCATAAGTAGGGAGTTGATGTTTTAATGCTGCTCTATGCGCATGAATGTCTATTCCATAAGCTAATCCACTTAAAATAATGGGCTTTAACGGGCTCAGCTTTTCAATCATTTCCTCGGTTAATTTTTTACCGTAGGGGGTTGCATTTCTTGTCCCCACCACTGCCACGGTTGGCTGCTTTCTGTCTATTGGAAATTGTCCTTTTGTATAGATTAGAATGGGAGCATCTGGGATTTGCTTTAAGCGAAATGGATAATTTTTGTCTAAATAGCTTATGATTTTCACCCCTTGCTTTTCTGCTTTTATAAATTCTTGTTCAGCATAATTAGTGATTTCCCTGCTTTTAATATTGTCTATGGTTTTTTGACCAATACCGGGGATTTTTAAAAGTTTAGATTGCGGGAGGTCTAAAACTGCTTGTGCTGAACCGCAATGACTAATCAGGCTTTTTATGGTGATATTACCAATTTTGGGGATTAAATGCAGGCTTAAAAGTGCCTTTTCCTCTGCATTCATAAGGGGTTGTTTTGGTTGTTATTGTATGTTCTCCTTAATTTCGGATAAAAAGTTTCTAATATTTCTTAATGAGTCAAGCATCTCCATTTTATCTCGAACCTCATTGGAATCATTTTTAAGCATATCTTTAGCGCCCTGCAAGGTGAAGCCTTTTTCTTTCACCAAATGATAGATCAGTTTTACATTTTCAATATCTTCTTTGGTAAATTGTCTGTTGCCTTTTCTGTTTTTCTTAGGCTTGATAATATCAAACTCTCCCTCCCAGAATCGAATCAAAGAGGTAGCAACATCAAATTGTTCAGCTACTTCACCTATGGTGTAGTATTTTTTCTCTATGGTTTTTTCCTTGTATGGCACAGTCTTTTATATGAATTCTATAATTAAATTACTTAAAAAATGCTCAATCAGTACTTAATATTATGATTATTATTTGTTCAATTTAAAATTGATCTTGAATATAGCGAATATTCCCTTCTGGGTCAATTAAAATCTTAGATTCTGGAAAATCGGCTTCCGTTAATTCCTTTATTTTTTGCGCAGCAGCATGATTTATATCAATCTCAGGCACTCCAGCGCCCTTTTGAACTGCGGAAATAATTTTCCCTTTCACGAAACTTCCGTCTTCGTTTATCCAAACTTTTGCAATAGGAGCAAGCCCATTTTCACCACTTAAATTGAATCTTCCGTAAGTAGCGAAATTCCCTAAACTGTAAGCTATAAACCTATTTTTATAAACTTCTATCGCTCTGGCTACATGAGGACCATGTCCGAAAATGATATCAGCTCCAGCATCTATCATTTCATGAGAAAACTCATAGACATTTCCTCTATTCTCTCCATAGAAATATTCCCTTTCACGTGTTACATGTTGGTATTTTTTCCCTTCAGCTCCTCCGTGAAAAGAAACGATTATAATGTCAGATAAACTGTCTAAATGTTGAATTATTCCTTTTGCAGCATCTAAATCATTGATGCTTTGTGTCCCGTTATTCGGGGAGAAAGCCACAAATCCATATTTGATTCTTTCGTGCTCGAAAATGGTGAAAGGCTGCGCTAATTGACCGGCATGATGGATTCCCAAACTATCTAAAACTCGCATAGTATTTTTTCTACCGGTTTCCCCAAAATCACCAGCATGGTTATTGGCTAAGCTCATCATATCAAATCCGACATCTACATAATGACTAGCTAAATGTTCCGGACTACGGAAAATATAGCATACGGATGGATCAGAACAACTTTTTGCTTCTCCACCATCATTTAAAATCACACCTTCCTGATTTCCGAAAGTTAAATCAGCATCTCTTAAAACATGAGCAACTGATGATAACATATATTTACCTGAATCTGGCGGCAAATAGCCTTCATTTGGGAAGTTTGTGCCAATCATAATATCTCCAACCCCAATCACACTAATGGTGTCAGCTTTTTTAGGATGGATTTTTATGGTGACTTCTTCTTGAGTTGGGATAGTATCTTTAATAACAACCTGAACGGTATCAATTTTCTTTTGAGTACTGTCTACTTGGGCTTGTGCTTCTGTAGAATCGTCCTTTTGCTGTGTTTTTTGCAAAGATTTACAGCTTGAAAGGATGAAAAGAACAATAAAAAATGTAAAAACAGATTTAGTCATTATTTATGAGGCTAAAAAAAGCAGTCTCTCGACTGCCCTTCAATATTTTAAATAATTTTCATGATTATATGGATTCTAAAATTAAATTACACAAAGGCTATTCATTTGGTACTAATTTTCAGGTAGATTCGAATGATTCTCGTGTAATTGCCTAATAGGCTCTATTTAACCTAGTGATTGATTTTCTCTAGATGACAATTCTAATAGTTTTTCATATTCCTCATCCGATACATCCTGATAGAAATAATGAACAGGATTGATTGGTTTATTGTCCTTATGGATTTCATAGTGCAAGTGAGGTGCTGTTGAGGTACCTGTTGTTCCTACAAAACCAATGCAATCTCCTCTTTTTACTTTATCCCCTTTTTTTACATTAAAAGAAGACATGTGGGCATATTTGGTAATGAACCCATATCCATGATCAATCACTACTAATTTACCGAAACCACCGAATGTACTTTGAACCCTAACAATTTCACCATCTCCGGTAGCATAAATTGGAGTTCCTCTTGGAGCAGAGAAATCACAACCTTCATGAGGTCGAACTACCTTCAAGATTGGGTGCATTCTCATTCCAAAACCGGAAGCTAATCTTTTTAATTCTTTGTTGGGAATAGGCTGAATAGCAGGGATAGAAGCCATCATTTCTTCTTTATTTTCTGCCATTTCTAAAATCTCATCATAAGATTTTGTTTGAATGTACATTTGCTTCTTCACCTTATCCATTTCCTGCATCATGCCAAGAATAAGGTTTTCTCTCTCTAATTCACTTTCAATGATGTTTTTGTAACGTTCAGCACCACCAACACCTGCAGATCTAATGCTGGATGGTATTGGCTCAGCACCCATTATATTTCGGTAAACTTCATCATCTCTTTCCTGTAAGGAGGATAAAACCTTCTGAACATTATTCACTTCTTTTTCCATCATTTCATAATAGAACTGAAGCTCTTTATTTTCCTTTTTGAGTTGAGCCTCCTTCGGAGAATCAAAATATGCGTTATAAACAATGATAATGCCGACAGCTAGAATCAATGATACAGACAAAAAGCCTAATAAATTTAAAAATATGTCCCACTTTGATACCTTTACTCGCTCATATCTGCAAGTTTCGGTGTCGTAATAGTATTTAATTCTTGCCATTCCGTTTTAGACTAGTTAAAAACTTCTAATTTTGTACTCGGATTCTTTAATCCGCAAAATTGCACAAAGGTTCATCAAAAATCAAATTTTTTGATAAATCTCATTGACAGAGGCAAATATAAACAAATATTTTTAAAGTAAAACATTAAATACAAATACTTTACTCCATGACTTCCAGCGAGATACGTAAAAAGTTCTTGAATTTCTTTCAAGAAAGACAGCACAAAATAGTGCCTTCAGCCCCTATGGTAATCAAAGATGATCCTACTTTGATGTTCACCAATGCAGGTATGAATCAATTTAAAGATTACTTTTTAGGTAATAAAAAAGCAGAAGCCACCCGAGTTACCGACACTCAAAAATGTTTGCGTGTTTCCGGTAAACACAACGATTTGGAAGAAGTAGGGCACGATACCTACCACCACACCATGTTCGAAATGTTGGGAAACTGGTCTTTCGGGGATTATTTTAAGAAAGAAGCCATTGAATGGTCTTGGGAATTGTTGACTGAGGTTTTCAAATTGCCAAAAGAAAGATTATACGTAACCGTTTTCGAAGGAGATAAAGAAGATAATATCCCGTTCGATCAGGAAGCTTATGATTTCTGGAAAGGACATATTGACGAAAGCCGAATTTTAAAAGGAGATAAAAGTGACAATTTCTGGGAGATGGGCGATACAGGACCTTGCGGACCTGCTTCCGAAATTCATGTGGACTTAAGAGATGAAGCTGATATAGCTAAAATTCCTGGGAAGGATTTGGTAAATAATGATCATCCTTTGGTGGTGGAAATCTGGAATTTGGTTTTTATCCAATTCAATAGAAAAGCTGACGGGAGTTTGCATGCATTGCCGGCAAAGCATATTGATACAGGTATGGGTTTTGAGCGTATTTGCATGGCAATCCAAGATAAAAAATCTAATTACGATACGGATGTTTTCACACCTTTATTGGATGAAGTAGCTGAGATTTCTGGGAAAAAATATGGAGAGCTAAGCAAAATAGACATTGCATTCCGTGTAATTGTGGATCACATACGAGCAATTTCCCTATCCATATCTGATGGACAGTTGCCATCCAATAATAAAGCGGGCTATGTAATCAGAAGGATTTTAAGAAGAGCAGTCCGTTATGGCTATACCTTCTTAGATTTGAAAGAGCCTTTCCTTTATAAATTAGTTCCGATTTTAGCCAAACAATTCGAGGAGGTTTTCCCTGAATTGAAAGCTCAGCAAGAATTGGTGGAGAAAGTAATCAAAGAAGAGGAAACTGCTTTCTTGAGAACTTTGGAAAATGGAATGAAAAAAATCAACTATGAAATTGATTTAATTAGAGAGGTTCTCGATAATTTAAATAAAAATAAAGAGAAGATTTATAATGGTAAAAACCTTAATGAAATTATAAATGATAAATCTTTAAAAAATGTTAATTCTAACGCTTACGCTTTAGCAATTGATTCATTTCAAGTAAGTGGATATTCTAATTCAGTTTATATTAATGATGAAATTGATTCATTGCTTAAAGACATTCCAGAATATTCTGTAGCATATGAAAAATTGATAAATAGAGCTAAAACTATTAAAGGAAATTTAGCTTTTGAATTGTACGATACTTATGGTTTCCCATTAGATTTAACAGCTTTGATTGCAAAAGAAAATGGTTTGACTGTAGATGATAAAGGATTTGAGCAGGAAATGACCAAGCAAAAAGACCGCTCAAAATCAGCAGCCAAAATGGAAACAGGCGATTGGCAAATTGTTAGTGAAGGAAGCGATGTGGAATTTGTCGGTTATGATGAAATAAAAGCAGAAGCTAAAATTTTACGATATCGCTCCGTGAAGAATAAAAATAAAGAGCAAATTCAACTTGTATTGGACAAAACGCCTTTTTATGCTGAAAGTGGTGGACAAATAGGAGATACAGGCATTTTGAAAGTGGGTGATGAAACCATTAAGGTTTTGGATACCAAAAAGGAAAATGACTTGATTGTTCATTTTGTCAATAAAATTCCAGCTCAATTAGATGCTCCTGTTTTGGCGGAAATTGATAATGAGAGAAGAAGGAAAATTGTTTATAATCACTCTGCTACTCACCTTTTACATGCTGCCTTGAGAGAAGTTCTGGGCGACCATGTACAACAAAAGGGTTCTTTGGTATCGGATAAATTATTGCGATTCGATTTTTCACATTTCTCTAAAATGACGGATGAAGAAATTCTAAAAGTAGAACGCAGGGTAAATGAAAAGATCAGGGAAAATATTCCACAGCAAGAGGAAAGAAATATTCCAATAGAAGAAGCTAAAGCAAAAGGTGCTATGGCACTTTTTGGTGAAAAATATGGCGATAATGTAAGAATGATTACATTCGATCCAAATTATTCTGTTGAGCTTTGTGGTGGCGTGCATGTACCGGCTACCGGAAACATTGGTCAGTTCAAAATTACTACTGAAACTTCTGTTGCAGCTGGAATAAGAAGAATTGAAGCGGTAACTGGAGAGAAAGCAGAAGAATATCATTTAAATCAGGAAGCTATTCTTAAGCAAGTGAATGCTTTATTGAAAAGCCCGAAAGATTTAGCCCAAGCGGTTGAGCAGTTGATGAAGGAGAAGAATGAGTTGCAAAAATCTCTGGAAAAAGAGCAATCAAAGCAAGCAGGTCAGTTAAAGGATGAGTTGATAAAAAATGCAGAAAAGCAAAATGATATCACGGTAATCATCAGCGAAATAACTTTACCAAATGCAGATGCTTTGAAGAAGTTATCCTTTGAATTGAAAAATGAGGTTGATTCATTATTTGCTGTTTTAGCTTGTAATGTGGATGGAAAACCGCAAATTTCAGTGGTAGTGTCTGAAAATTTGGTTGAAGCCAAAGATTTGAATGCTGGAAAAATTATTAGGGATTTAGCTAAAAATATCCAAGGCGGTGGGGGCGGACAAGCTTTCTTTGCCACTGCTGGTGGTAAAAAATTGGAAGGCTTGCCTGATGTAGTTTCACAAGCCAAAAACATGGCTAAAGAATTATAAAAATATGTCTTTAGACAAATCCATAAGAGATAAATATAAGGTCGTAATCGGACTAGAAGTTCATGCGCAATTGTTGACGGAAAGTAAATTATTCTGTTCTGATTCAACTGCCTTTGGCGCAAGTGCCAATACGCATATAAGCCCGATTTCTTTGGGGCATCCCGGCACTTTGCCTATGCTTAATAAAAAAGCAGTGGATTATGCCATAAAAATGGGCTTGGCTTGCGAATGTAGCATCACGGAAGAAAATATTTTTGCCAGAAAAAATTATTTCTATCCGGATTTGCCCAAAGGATATCAGGTTACACAAGATAAAGCACCGATTTGCGTAGGCGGTAAAGTGTGGATTAAACCTAAGGGGGCAACAGAAGAAAAAGCAATTGCATTGAACAGAATCCACATGGAGGAGGATGCAGGGAAATCTATTCATACTGAAGATGCAAGCGATACTTTGGTGGATTATAATAGAGCTGGAGTTCCTTTAATTGAGATTGTTACGGAGCCAGATTTACGTAGTGCAGATGAAGCTTATGCTTTTTTAACGGAAGTGAGAAAGCTGGTTAGGTATCTTGAAATCTGTGACGGCAATATGGAAGAGGGTTCCTTGAGATGCGATGCTAATGTTTCCGTGATGCTTAAAGATGCCAAAGAGTACGGTAGCAAGGTGGAAGTGAAAAATATGAACTCCATCAGAAATGTTCATCGAGCTATTGAGCATGAAGCTGAGAGATTAATTCAATTGATTGAAAATGGCGAAAAAGTTATTTCTGAAACTCGTGATTTTGATGCGGCTACTGGAACTACTTCCAGTTTAAGGACAAAAGAAGAGTTGAATGATTATCGCTATTTTCCGGAACCGGATTTATCACCATTAATTGTAGATGAAGCTTGGACTGAAGAAGTGAAAGCACAAATGCCTGCTTTACCAAGAGAATTGGCTCAAAAATTCACACAGGAATATGGATTGCCAGAGTATGATGCGCAGGTTTTAACTGATAATAAGGATATTGCATTGTATTTTGACTTTCTTTGTAAAGAAACGAAGAATTACAAAGCAGCTTCTAATTGGATGATGGGAACGGTAAAGTCATATTTGAATGATAAAAATTTAGATATCAATGGCTTTCCAATATCACCAAAGAAACTAGCTGGATTGATTCAGTTGGTGGATGATGGTAAGGTGAGCAATACTGTAGCCAATCAGCAAATATTTATTGAAATGCTGAAAAGTAAAGATTCTGATGCGGAAACTATTGCAATTGAAGAGAACCTATTACAAGAAAGTTCGTCTGACAGTATTCAGCCAATAATAGATGAGGTTTTAATTGATATGGCTGAAAAAGTAAAAGAATATAAGTCCGGTAGAAAAGGATTGATAGGATTATTCGTTGGGGAAGTGATGAAACGCAGCAAAGGAAAAGCTGACCCCAAAAAAACAAATGAATTATTACAACAAACTTTAAAATAGAATATGAAGAATATTTTGAGAAATAGCGCTTTAGCCATTTTAGCTGCTTTATTTATGGTGGCATGTGGAAGTGATAAGGAAGAAAAAGCAGGCATCACCATCAGTGGTACAGTTGAAAATCCGCAAGATCAAGGAGTAATAACCTTGGCTAAAATCAGTGGAGGAAAGAGAGAAGTTGTGGATACACTTTATTTAGATTCTAAAAATACATTTGAATCTACCGTTGAAACTACAGGCCCTGAGTTTTTTCAAGTAAATTTTTACAACAGCCAAGTAGCAACCTTGATTGTAGATGATGAAGACTTAGAAATTGTAGCAGATGGTGGAGATAGAAATGGGAAATTAGAGATTACAGGCTCTAAAGACATGGAATATATGAGCCAATTGCAAGATATCATGAAAAAACAATCTGCTGAAGTGGAGGAAATCAATAAAGATTTCATGGCTGCCCGTAAAGCTCAGGATGAAGAGAAAATGAAAAATATTCAAGATGATTTCCTTTTGATGCAAGAGAAGAAAAAGGAGAAAATTAAAAAGCAGGTAGAAGAAATGATACCTTCTTTGGCAGCTATTCAAGCTATGAATTTTTTCAATCAAAATGAGGATTTTGAATTTATGAAGTCTGTGGCAGATAGAGTTGCTGAAGCTCACCCTAATTCGGACATGGCTACTTTTTATAAAAAGCAAATGGAAGACATGGCTAAAATCTCAGTAGGGGCACAAGCACCGGATTTCACTATGCCTACTCCTGATGGAGAAGAAGTAAGCCTTAAAGATTTCAGAGGTGAATATGTTTTAGTTGATTTCTGGGCAGCTTGGTGTAAGCCTTGCCGTCAGGAGAATCCTAATATTGTAGCTGCTTACAATAAATATAAAGACGATGGCTTTCAGATTTTAGGAGTTTCCTTGGATAAGAAAAAAGAGGATTGGATTAAGGCAATTGAAGCTGATAATTTAGATTGGACTCAAGTTTCTGAATTGAAATATTGGCAAACCCCAATTGTTCAAGAATATAAAATCAATGGTATCCCATTTTCATTACTACTTGATCCAGAAGGTAAAATTGTAGCTAAAAACTTAAGAGGTGAAAGACTTCATGAGAAATTAGAAGAAATTTACGGAAGCTAATTTTTCAAGATATAATAATTAGAAAGCCCTGATTCAGTATTGTTTCAGGGCTTTTTTTATTCTATTCCTTGAGCTAGTATTATAGTCATCGGTTTAAAATGACACACGCGACACGCGTGCGCCAGCTTTTTATATTTAATTCATTGTAAAAAGAAATTTGTAAAGCTGCTTACTTAGTTCCGTGCGTCATTCCTGCGAAGGCAGGAATCTATTGATTTTAACCAAAGGTTAAAATATTAAGAATGAGTTTTCAAGTGTAGAATGTACATCTGAGTAAAGAATTACCAAATGAAAAGTTATTGAAACTTTGTTTCAATAAGACAAGATTCCTGCCTTCGCAGGATGACGCATAGAATAAAGTGATGTACCTCGTAGCTAGTATTTAAGCTTGCAATGAGCCAGTTCGATTAAGATGAAAAACTAATTAGAACATATCCCCCTCACCTCAATTCCTTATTAAAGGTAATCGTAAACTTGGCCCCCTTATCTACCTTACTTTCAACCGAAATATTTCCGCCTAAACTTGTAATATGTGTATACACCAAATAAAGTCCAACACCTTTACTATTTTCATTATGATGGAAAGTTTGATGCAATCCGAAAATTTTATCTTTAACTTTTTCCATATCAAGACCCATTCCTTTGTCTTCAAAAATCAATTCTGTTTTATCAGGATAATCCTTACTCATGATTTTTAAATAAGGTATAGTGCCTACTTTTGAATATTTTATGGAGTTTGTAGTCAAGTTTAAAATAATACTTTCTAGGTAATTTCTGTTAAAATATAGATAAGGCTGACTGCTGAAATCTGTTGTAAATTCAATTTTGGAACTAGAAATCAAATTATCGATTGAATCCAAAACAGATTTCAAACAATCTTCAATTTTGATTCTCTCCAATTTAACGATAGGACTACTATTGTTACTCACCGCGTCAATGTAGAAATTCATTTTTTCCTTAAGACTTTCGCTTCCTTTTTTTAGTAGACCAATAAGTTTAAGATTGTTTTCATTTCCAATATCAGAAAGGTCAATCATATTAAGTAATGTTTGCATATTTTGAATAGGTGATCGCAAATCATGAGTAGTTCTGTAATTAATCTCTCTAAATTCGGCATTTCTATTACTAAGCTGTGCCAATTGATTATTTCTTTCAGATTCCAATCTCTTTTTGTAAGTAATTTCTTTAGCAATAGCAAAAATAGTTTGATCTTCATCTGATGGGATTGATGTCCAAGCTAACCAAATTATTTTTCCGCTTTTGGTGATATATCTGTTTTCAAAATTATGGAGACTATTTGACTTTATTAACTCCTGCCGGTGAATAGAAGTGACTTTTTCGTCTTCAGGATGGATGAAGCTAAAGATGGGGCTGGCATAAAGTTCTTCAAAACTATAGCCTAAAGTATTTACTACTGCTTGGTTAATTTTTTTGAAGTAGCCATCATAACCTGCAATACATACTAAATCAGGAGTTAACTCAAAATAACGCTCATAATTGAAGCTGGAAGTATTCATTAAACCATAGGAATTAAAACAAAAACTTTTAAATATAGTGCTTTTTAATTAATTGCCGGGAAAAAATAATAGTAATAAAAAATAGTAAAATACTGTAAATTAGTGTCTTAAATTAGAATGTCGGGTTAATGACGGATATAAGCCTATTAATTTGTTTTTAACTTTGTTTGTATTAAAGCTACTTGCCATGGTCAACAAAACAATATATAACATGAAACAACCTGAATTGGGCTTTAAAATCCAAAATTGGAGAAAGGCAAAAGGACTTACGCAAGAAGAGCTTGTAGAGAAATGTAATTTGAATGTTCGCACGCTTCAGCGAATTGAAGCTGGAGAAGTGCTTCCAAGAAGTTATACTATCAAATCGATATTGGAAGTATTAAACGTAGATTTTTCAGAACTTAATTTGAAAGAAGGTCAACAAAAGCAATTTTCAGATTTACTTGGAGACAAGAGATCATATTTTAAATGGGGAGCTATAATCGGGATTATTTATTTGTGCTTGTCCTTTGTCGAAGGCTTTATGGAAATAGGCTTTTATGATGAAAGTGTCAGCGATATTTCTGGCTTAAATTATAGCCTAGTAAAAATAGGAGTGATGCTTTCATTTGCTGTGTTTTACTATGTCTTCTATTTAATTGGGAAAGCATTAAAAGATGATTTTTTAAAGATTAGCGCGCTGTTTTTAATTGCACTTATATTGATCAGCAATATTAATGATATAGCCGTGTTTTATTCTGGTTATCTATCAGTAGAAACGTTATTGATATTGAGAAGTGTGATCTTCGGAATTGGCTATTTATTATTTGGGACAGCCTTTGCTTTAAGACAAAAATCCCTAGGCACACTTACACTGGTGACCGGGATTTTTGGAATAGTTACAGGCTTAGGTTTTGTCAGTATTTTAATGGCGATACCTGCGCTATTTACTTTGACTTTATTTGAAATTTTGATGCTTGTAATGATTTTTAAGGTGGTGAATGCGGAGGGGTTCAATTCTGAGAAGATTGCTAACAATTTATCTACAGTGACTACTTGAAATTGAATTTGACCAATATTAAAAATGAAAGGATTCTGAATCATTTCCAGAATCCTTTATACATTTTAATAGTTTAGCACTTATTCCTTCTTAACCTCAGTAACATTTTCAGGTCTCTTAGTTTGGCTCCTCTTGAAAAATGCTTGAGATAATGAACGTTTAAGGTATTTAACAACATTATTTCATTACCTCAAGCATTTATCCATTCTAAATCTGATTTCTG
>JBNJFX010000021.1:0-86227 GCA_051747245.1 Bacteroidota bacterium | reverse complement strand
CTGAAGCCCCCATTATCCCAACTAATTCACCTGGGCCTTCGAAAACATTTACATTTCTTAAACCTAATTCACCATTTGGGAATTGTAGGACAATATCCTCTGCATTAAAGGAGAGGTTGACCTGTTCGCCATCAGATAAAAATTTCCTGATTAACTCAGAATAATATAAAGCCGCACCTTTTGGTGTTTTGATGGTACTTCCATGGGAAAACAGATAAACGCTATCTGTTTTCATGATAAATCCATTCAGGTTTATTTCCTCAGTACCAGTATACTTCACAAAATACATATCCACACTTCTCACATTCAAGAAAAGTATTTCACCATCTATATCAGCGTGAACATGCAGGCTGTCTTCAGCGGGAGTATCATTGTTAACAGAAAGAATATCATCAAATTGTTCTAAATCATCAGATTCTCTTTTGATGACAAAACTTTCAATAAGTTTGAATTCATCTTTAACTATATTAAAGACATTGGAAACCGTATCAATGATTTCCATTCTTTGAGGGGTGAAATTTTTATCAGCAGAAACCATTTCCAGAAGCTTAATCAGTACTACTACCTTTTGCTTCTGAGTAAGGGTTTTATTTATTTTTTTACAAATCGCAAGAGTTCTTACCGAATCCCTAACTGAGGTTAATTTCTTCTTTTTTGCTTTTCCATCTTCCTCTTCATCGGGTTCCTCCCCCCATCCAACTAATTTATCATATAGCTCCAAATACTCTTTAATAGAGTCTTGGTCAAGCTCTTGCTGGAAGAAACCAATAACGAAATTTCTTTCCTTTTCAGTGGCTCCCCCATCCTGCTTGGTAATAATTCCAAATAATTGAGTTAAGGCTTTGAGTATCTCTTCACTCATATAAAAAGACGGTTATAGCTAATTTAAGAAAAACAAAAAAGGCCATAGCAGCATGGCCTAACAAAATTTAATCCTTATTTATTAATCAATAAGTTTTAAATTCAAATGGAATTTCAACTAGTTCTGAAAATTCTTCACCAGCTTCCTCCATATCCTCATCATCTTCATGAAAATACCAATCAATAGATACTCCATCGATATCTTCT
The DNA here is from genome assembly GCA_051747245.1 of Bacteroidota bacterium. Lineage (GTDB taxonomy): Bacteria > Bacteroidota > Bacteroidia > Cytophagales > Cyclobacteriaceae > Marivirga. The sequence goes on along the minus strand of JBNJFX010000021.1, from coordinate 85,159 downwards.
AATGCAGACAATACATCTAAAATCAATTTAGAGGATGCCGTGTTAAAATATTCTAATTTAAAAGTGAATAAAGTTTCAGGATTTGGATCTTCACCATAGGCTGCAATCCAATCTAAAATTGGTTGATAAAATTCCGCGGAATCTTCCGGCAAAGATCTTCCTGAGATTTCAAAAATCCCATTCCCTTTATCCAATAATATTTTCGGGGTATCTTCTGTGCCTTCTAGGTTAATGATTTCCATATTATATTATAAAATTTAAAGTTGTAACTATTAATTGTACTAAAAAAATTAGAATCTTAAGATAGTTGTAGTAAGTGAGAAAAACTGAAATCCTTCTCCCATATCTTCAAAATCGTATTCAAGTTTTTGTCCTGATTTCCGGGCCATATCCACAAAACCTAATCCTGCGCCTCCTTTATTAGAAAGGCTATTAGATTTGATAATATCTTTATACATAGCTTTTAAACCATCTTTATCTAGATTATTAATCTCATCCAACCTCTTCTTTAATGCATCTGCAGCCTCCGAATCAACAGGATTGCCACTTGTAACTATATATCGGTCTTCTTCTTTTCCGATTATAAATATAGCGGCATTTCGTTTAGCAGATAAAGGATTAAAATCATCGGAATGCTTTACGATATTTTGCAAACATTCAACCATCACATTGAAAACTTTCCTTTTAATGCTAGACTCTTCACCCATAGAATCCATGTTTCGTTCTGCCATTGCTAAAACCGATTTGGTTATCTCTTGGGTAAACTCCCCTTCATAAACCAATATTAGGTTTCTTGACAGCATGGTTTTATGTAGGTCATATATATACTTCATGTTGTTATTAGGTTAATAAGCCGTTTCAAATATAGCCCAATTCATTTCAAGCCTTAAATTAAATAATTTTATTTATAATTAAACTTTTCCCAGTTAAAATCTAATACCAATTAACAAAACATCGTCTGTTTGCTTATAGTCTGCCTTCCAGTTTTCCCAAGCTTCGTCAAATATTATATGCATTTCGTCCATAGATTTGCTGTAATTATCGACAATTGTCTGTCTTAAGCGCTTAGGTCCAAATTTTCTGTTCTGTGGCCCACCAAATTGATCAGGATATCCATCTGAGCAGAAAAACACTGCATCTCCTGATTTATATTTGATTTTATGATTATCAAAATTAGTTTGGTTTCTATAAATACCTCCTCCAATTGGGAATTTATTACCTTTTATTTCATCCAACTCGCCATTTGCATGTAAGTAGTACAATGGACGGTGAGCACCTGAATATTCTATTTGATTATTCTTCTTATCAATTTTACAGAAAGCGATATCCATTCCGTCTTTAGTAGTAGAGTCATCTCTATCTTGTCGTAAAGTTGATGTAACACCTGCATCTAGTTTATCTAAAATAATTCCAGGATCACTAATTTTCTGAGACCTTACAATATCATTTAATAAGAAGTATCCAATTAATGAAATCAATGCTCCAGGAACACCATGACCTGTACAATCAACTGCGGCAATGTAAATAACATCATCTACCTCAATGTACCATGGGAAATCACCACTTACCACATCCTTCGCTTTATAAAGTATGAAAGAATTAGGTAGTTTTTGTCTGATCACCTGATTATTTGGAAGGATAGCCCCCTGAATACGCTTAGCATAATTAATAGATTCAGTAATTTTCTTGTTCTTACTGGCAATCTCTAATTCAATTAATTTTCTGTCCGTAATATCATGAGAAACAACTAATATAGATTCCAGTATTTTTTCCTCATCATATTCAGGTATAGCATTTACTTGCATTACCCTATCTCCCATTTCAGAAGGGAAATCTACTTCCTCCGTAACTTTCTCGTTTTGCTCTCTAACTTTCTCTAATAACTGAGCCCAAGCTTCTACAATTTTAGGTTCAATATCAGCTTCGTGTAATCCTTTCTGAATCACTTCATCTGGACGCTTGCCCGTATATCGCTCAATCATTGGGTTTACATAGAAGAACTTACCTTCATTATCAATTCGAGTGATCAAATCGATAGAATTTTCAGACAAGGCTTGCATTTTACTTCTCATGCGCTCTTCCTGCTCTGCTCGTCTACGTTCAGTAATATCCCTAGTATTGAAAATAATACCCTGTATTGCAGGATCTTCCAGTTGATTGGTTCCGGTTACCTCAACCCAAACATATTCGTTATCATTATTCAGATATTGATGTTGCATGGTAATAGATTCATCAGGATGATCTACCAAATGCAAGAATTGCTTATGTACCTCATCTTTGGAATCCGGATGAACCTTATCCAGCTCTGTGGTATCTATTATATCTTCTTGTCTGTAACCTAAAATCTTCTCTACTGAAGGGGATATGTATCGAACAGTTCCGTCTTTCTCATAAATTGTAATAACCTCAGAAGCATTTTCAAGCAACAACTGCATACGTTTTTGTGTACGGTTCACTTCCTCAATTTGATCTTCCAATCTTTGGTTTGTTCGCTTCAACTCCTCTTGAGTTGCTTCCATTTCCTCTGCATTTTGTCTTAGTACTTCCTGTTGTTCCTGAAGTTCCTGACTCATGGTTTGCGATTCAGCCAATAGTTTACGGGTTCTCTCATTTACTTTGATATTGAAAACTGTTCTGGCTATAATTAAGCTGATTTCCTCTACAAACTTAATCTGGCTGGAGTCAAATTTATGGAAGCCTGCAAATTCCAAAACACCAAATACCTTTTCATCCGTAATTAAAGGAACAATTAAAATACAACTAGGGCGCTGATCACCTAGGAGACCAGAAGTTACGCTTACGTAGTCATGAGGTATTTCCGTCCTTAATAAAGTATCTTGCTCAATAGCAGATTGCCCTACTAAACCCTCTGCGAATTTGAATTTAGCTTTTAAATATTTCTTTTTGTTATATGCATAACTGGATTTCATTTCCAAGAAATAATTATCATCGTCATCATCATTCAGCACATAAAAAGCACCTTGAATCGCATCAATTTTTTCTGTCACATATTTTAAAATCTCATCTCCTAATTGCTCCAAACTATCATTGGATCGGAGAATTTCCCCAATTTCTGCAACACCGGTAACAATCCAATTCCTTTCTTTATCTCTCTTTTCAGCTTCCTGAATAGAGTTTCGCATATTAATCAATGAGTTGCCTAATGTATCTTCTTCAGATATAGGTTTGAAATCGGCTTTAAAATCACCTTCACCGATTTGTTTTGCAAAATTTGCTGTATTCTTTAAGGAAGATACATAACCATTTAAGATCAGTGCCATTTCACCAATTTCATCATCGGACTTTTTAGGCACATTATTAGGTAAAATACCTTTCCCCAAGAGTTTTAAAGTTTCCTTTAGTGATAAGATTGGATTTAATAATACCCTTGAAAAAATAACTGAAATAATAAGGGAGAGAAATAATATTATTAATCCTGTATATATAAATTTATTGATCAGTTCTCCTAATTGTTCTTTTACTTCTGCTTCATTAACATGAGAAGATATACCCCATCCAATAGAAGGGATACTATTCCAAGCAGAAAGCACTTCATCTCCATTGTAATTTATATCTTTGGCATATCCCTTTTCACCTAAAGCTGCTTTCTGAACTCCCACAGAAGTTTTATCCTTGATTGTGATTGATGATGGAGCCAAACTATCTGCCACCTTCTTTAAAGGAGATAAAAACAAAGCTTGATTTTCTTTCTGAGCAGTTAATATGCTTTCATAAGATTTATAATCGGTAGAATTGGATTTGACTATATCATAGATGGGACCCATGTTTTGTACCAAAACCAACAAACCTGCAGGCGTATTATAATCATCTATCAAGGGCAAACCATAAAGAAGCAATTCATTATCGCCAAATTCAGTCGGTTCACTAAAGCTTGCTGAGTTTACAGATGAATTATAAAACCCCTCATCAAGATCTTTAAGATTATCTCCAGCAGAAAGGGATTCAATAGAATTGTTGGAATTAAAGATCACTTCACCATCTAAATTAGTGAGCAAAACAGCATGAATCGGATAATTTTCTACAAAAGTCCTAAGATCAGACTCAATCTCATATAATACTGCAGATCTCAAGCTGTCCATATTCATAGTGGTATCCTCTTCCTGATACTTCCTAATGCCCGATTGAATAGACATCAAGCCAGAAATATGTTTGGCATTATTCTGAATCCCTTCAAACAAATCATCTATTTTATCTGCTTTTTGATTTGTGTGAGACATCAATTTATCAAAATTCAATTTCTCAATTGAATCTCGGTTCATGTTATAGGTTATAAAACTTACCGTGATAACACTTACCAATACTACAAACAGTAATATTGCAGTAATTTTAGTCCCGATTTTTATGTTTTTAAACATATTGAATTCTTTGATACTAAAAAATGAATTATTTTTCCTTTTTTTCTTTTTGTTGTCCTTTTCCTAAATCATTTGCCAATAATGCCAAGGATTTTTCCACCAGCATTTCATCAGATTTTTCAAATGCCGTAAAAGAAGCAATTTCTGCTACGCCAAGTAGCTTTTTATCTTTCATGATAGGGCATAAAATTAAATATGCTGGGTTGGATTCGCCCAAACCGGACAATATTTTGATATAGCCATTAGGTATATCTGAAATATTAATAAGTTTTTGTTCTTTTGCCACTTGCCCTGCTAATCCTTCACCAAATTCATAAGATACGGTTTGACTTTCAGGTAATACAAATGCATAAGCTGCAAAAAGCGTAATGATATTTTTACCTCCCTTTTTATCCGCTACATATATAGCCGCTTGGCTAGCCTCTAGTTGGTCTGCCAAATAGGATAATAATTTTTCAGCTTTCAACTTATTATCAGATTCCTTTTTAAGCTTACTGTTTATTTCTTTTAGTTCATCATCAACATCTGCATCTTTATCTTCTTCCTTTTGAGCATCTTTAGAATCTTTTTTCTCTTTAAATTTTTCAATGTAAACTACATTACTTTCATCACCATTATTCTTATTGAAAAGGTGTAACAAAATAGAAACAAAACCTAAAAATACTGAAACCCCGCTAAAAATATATAATTCGTCCAAAACAGGTTTCAATTCCGGTACTTCCATTAAACTAATAAGGTGGGTTTGGTTAGCAATCCTTTCAGGGAAAATGAAAAGATAATAGGCTAATCCTATAATGCTTAATGTAAAAAGCAATGAAGTAATAAGTGCTAAATTTTTATATAATGCTTTCATGTGTAATTAACTGCTTTTAAGTTATTACCCCAATAAGTCGGGGCAGGCCACAGAATTCGATAAATTTTAATCAATTCTAATTAGTGTAATTAGAATTTCTAAAATTTATGCTCTTTTCATAAATGAATACTTCCATGGTAGAAAAATGCTAAATTAATTAATATTAAAAATTTAAAAACATGAATAATTCTCAAATCATTAAATTAATAAAATTAGTTTAACCACATTTTATAACCTTCAATTAAATCGCTTTAATTTCCAAAAACTAATCTGCTTGCTAAATGCAAACATTATCAAATATATATAATTGTATTGCTTTTCAGGCAATAATTTAAAAATCATTTATACAATTTATCCAATTCCTTTAAGAATTGAATAATCTCTTGAACTTTTAAGGTGTAATCGATTTCCGTAATATTTTTAGCTGCTGTCGGCATAGTATCTATCATGCATTCCTCAGGATCCTGTATAATGGTTAAGCCTTTTCTATCTTTTATCCTTTTCATACCTAATGCGCCATCCTTATTTGCACCCGACAACAAAATACCTATTAATTTATCTCTGTAATTATAGGCTGCCGTTTCTAAAGTAATATCAATTGAAGGCCTGGAGTTATTAAACATTTCCTCCGTTGAAAGTGCGATTGAATTTCCTAGCTCAATGGATAGGTGATAGTTTGCCGGAGCCAAATACACTTTACCTTTTTTGATATTTTCTTTGTCGTAAGGCTCAACAACAGGTTTAATACTTTTGATAGACAATGCCTCCACAAAACCATTGCGCACATGCTTTAATCTATGCAAGCATAGAATAATAGGCAAGCTAAAATCAGCCGGAATAGAGGATAGAATTTGGGTTATACCCTGAAAACTACCTGCAGATCCTCCGATTACAATCGCTTTATATTTATTATCAAGATTAAATCGAGCCATTGAGTACTATTTTGTACAGACCTCAGTCTTTAATTTTTTTATAAATTTTTTCTTCGTTGTTTACCACTATGAATTTATTGGCAATTTCACACCATATTAAAGATTCCTTGGAGCCTATTACCAGATAACCATACTTGAATAAACTTTCGTGATGTTTTTTCAATACTTCATTTTGAAGGTTTTGATTAAAATAGATCATCACGTTTCTACACAGAATTAAATCAAACTTATTAAAGACCACACCTTGAACTAAGTCATGTTCACGAAAAGATACATTTTGGATCAAAGACTTATCCATCACTGCTTTTCCATTTTCTTCTTTAAAGTAATCTTTGAAATTATTCTTGCCTTCAAATCGGATATAGTTCTTTTCATTTAACTCCATGTTTTTCATGGAGTAATGACCTTTCTTGGCTTTCTCGAGTATAATTTTATCAATATCAGTTGCAATAATTTTAGCCTTATCCAATATGCCCATTTCTTTTAATAAAATAGCCATAGAAAACACTTCTTCACCGGAGGAGCAGCCGGCATGCCAAATACTAATGGTATTATGATTTAATAAGATATTAGGAATTACATTATCCCTTAACTCTCTCCAAAATGGAGGATCTCGGAACATCTCTGTTACATTCACAGTAATTTCTGCTATAAATTCATCAAAGAAAGATTTATCATCCTTCAATCTTTTGATTAATAAATCAGCAGACCCGAATTTATAGAGCTCCATAATTCGAAGTATCCTTCTTCGAAAAGAGGACATCGCATAATTGGTAAAATCATATCTGTATTGCTCCTTTACCAATTCTGTAATGCGCCTCAAATCCGATATTTCTATATCCTGTCTATTCATGTGGATTATGCATCTGTTCTACTTAAAAACATTTTCTTACCTCAATTAATAAAAATCAATTGAAAAAACATCCTCTATGTATGTTTTGTATTAATATTCCTAAAAACCTTTCTGTGGCTAAATGAAGAAATCAACAACTTTTAAATGTCTTTTAATATTAAGATTAATAAATTATATCTGCAATAATAAAGAGCTGTTCTTACAAAATGTTACCTAATTTATAATTTTCGACTAATTTTTTTGCTTCTCGGTTTTTTCTGCATTTCATATTAATAACTTTGCGCCACTGGAAACGAAAAAAAACTATGCAAAACATTTTATTACTGGGTGCAGGCCGTTCTGCAACCTCATTAATTAACTACCTTAAAAAAAATGCCAAAAAAGAAGAATGGCATATCAAAATTGGTGATTTCGACATAAATCTTGCTGAAGAAAAAACTGGAGGACATCCAAATACATCATTTATCCAATTTGACATTCTAAACAAAACCCAAACCAAAGATGAAATCGCCAAGGCTGATTTGGTGATCTCCATGTTACCAGCCCGTTTTCATCCTAAAGTGGCCACTGCTTGTGTTGATTTGGGCAAACATATGGTAACGGCCTCTTACAACAGCCCGGAAGTAAATGACTTATCGGACATTGCCAAAAGCAAAAACACTTTGATTTTGATGGAATGTGGTCTAGACCCAGGGATAGACCACATGACAGCAATGGAAGCCATGAACAACATCAGAAAAAAAGGTGGGAAGTTAACTTCTTTCAAATCCTATACTGGTGGCTTGGTTTCTCCTGAAAGCGACAATAACCCTTGGCACTATAAATTTACCTGGAACCCAAGAAATGTTGTTTTGGCTGGACAGGGAACTGCTCGGTTCATCAGAAATGGCAGATATAAATATATTCCATATCACAAATTATTCAGCAGATACGAAAATATTGAAGTTGCAGGCTTAGGTGGCTTTGAAGGCTATCCTAATAGAGATTCCTTGGCTTATAGAAAGGTTTATGGAATAGAAGACATTCCTACTTTAATAAGAGGAACTTTCAGAAAAGCAGGATTTTGTGATGCTTGGGATGTTTTTGTCCAATTAGGCGTAACTGATGACACTTACAAAATGGAAGGGCTGGAAGAAATGTCGAAAAGAGATTTTATAAATGCCTTTTTGAAATATGACAAATCAACTTCTGTGGAAGATAAGTTATGTGAAAGCCTTGATATCAAGAAAGATTCTGATGTTTTCAATAGATTGGAATGGATGGGTATTTTTGAGGACAAGCAAGTTCCTATCACAGAAGGAAGCCCTGCTCAAGTTATGCAAGCCATAATGGAAGAAAAAATGAGCTTAGATCCTGACGACAAGGATATGATTGTGATGCAGCACCAATTTGAATATGAATTGGATGGTAAAAAATACCAATTGGATTCTTCCATAGTTTCAATTGGAGATGACCAAAAAGAAACCGCCATGTCGAAAACAGTAGGCTGGCCATTAGGTATTGCCATTAAAAACATTCTAAATGGAAAAATTAATTTAAGAGGTGTTCAAGTACCGATTAAAGAAGAGATTTACGCTCCAATTTTAGAAGAATTACATGGAATGGGTGTGAGTTTTAATGAAACTGAAAGCGAAATAAAGGAATAGGATGCCTTTTATTTCAAGTTAATCAAACCTGTCAGGTTACTTAAATTATCCCTTACAGTTTCCGGTCGGTGTGCCACCGACCGGGGTAGAATCCATGGTTGGTGGCACACCAACCATTTAAACCTAGATTGAAAACCTGACAGGTTTTTAGTTAGATTATGTAGATAAAGAATTAGAATATTGTCAAAAAATCTTTCATCAATTTGATATATGAGGGGTGAAAATCATTGTTTTCATCCCTCACTATTATTACTTCCTTTTCTATATTTATTCCCTCTTCTCCCCTTTCAAAAATATTGAATAGTCTAATCACTTTACTTTCGGCTTGATGCCTTAATTCAATTTTCCTTTTGCATTGAAATCCAACTTTATTCATCTCCTTTTCAAATAAGGACATTTCATAATATGGAAGCATAATGTGAGCTTCACCATTTTCAGCTAAATTTAAATCTATCCCCTTTGCTAAGGCTTCAAAAGAGAGTTGGTTGGTATGGTAAGCCGTATTTTTACCATGATTCGTTTTAGATTGAAGATTGTCTTTAAAAAAGGGAGGATTAGAAAAAATCAAATCATATTTATGCTGAGATTCAAACTCATTAAAATCTGCTAAAGCAACATTTAATCGAGCATTCCAATTAGAATTCTCGAAATTGTAATGAGCTTCTTCATAAGCAACAGGATTAATTTCTAAAGCTTCAATTTTAAGATCTGAAAATCGCTGAGCTAGCATTAAAGATAATACTCCCGTTCCAGTGCCTACTTCCAAGGCAGTATTTACATTGGGAGCAATTTGAAGTGAAGCGGCAAACAAAGTAGCATCAGTAGTAATTTTAGCCGGACTATTTTTCTGCTGAACAGAGAATTTCTTGAATTGAAATATGGACATTATTGCTTTTTTTGAACTCTCCTAAACACGTAAAATCCAATCAGAAAGATGATAACACATAAAATAGCAATGTATAAAAATTTGAAATCAGTATCTGTTTGATTACCACTATTAGGTTTTCCGTAATAGGTAAAACCTGCCCAATAATAAGGTGATTTTTCTAAATTATTAATCGATTTGTCATTTAAATAGGAGATTTTTGCTTTCTGATTGGCATTAGCAGGCGATTTATTATTTAGCAAAGCCTCATAAAAATAATTCATCAAGTTGAAAGTAGCGAAATCATTCACTTTCCATTGAGTCATTAAAATATTTTTCGCCCCTGCAAAATGAAAACCTCTTGCCAAACTCATGGGGGTTGCCCCCTTAATTATTTTCCCTACCCCTGTTTCGCAAGCACTTAAAACTACCAAACTTGTCTTAATATTTTGGGCATAAAGTTCGGGCAAAAGTAAAACATCATCTATAAATTCAATATAAGCAGGGACTGAAAAACTTCCACCTGAAGCATGGGTTGATAGATGTAAAACATCAAATTGATTCGCCTTTTCTAAGAAATTAGCTTTTGTCGCATTTTCATTTTGATCCATTTTACCTTTAAATTTATCACGAATCATTTCTGCTTCCTTTTCAGAACTCTTTAAGTATCGATCAGTATTCTTATAAATTGGAAAAGCTCCATAGATATTTTTTAAGCTGATTTCCTTTTGATTTTGTTGGTAAAATTCGAGTGAAGCATTATATGAAATAGTATGATCCTTCAACCAAAATGGCATTTTATTGAAATTGCTATGGTTTGTTTTTTGCTTCATTAAAGCTTCAAATGGCAAGAAACTCAGCAAGCCATCTGGAATAATTATCAAATTTCTATGCTTCTCATTGATGTCATTTCCCAAAAGCTGATTAAACTTAAATGATTGGCTTACAAAATGAGAAATATCATTATTTATAAGGGAAGGAGATTCAAATAATTGAATGAACTGAACCAATTCATCTTTAAAATCATTACTAGCTTTATTTTTGACCCAACTAATATTTGATTGATCAATTTTAAAGAAATATAAATCCTCCCCTCCAAAGAAATAGTAAAGCATTTGAGCATCATCGGTTTGTAATTGTTTCTGCAGAGAATCAAACTTTATTTTATTTCTTAATGCGGAATGAGGATATTTTTCATTTATTAGGTTTTGCGTTTCACTAATCTTAATATTTAAATCAATAAATTTTTGGCTAATCATTGATTCATTTCCATCATTAGGATTTGAAAATTGCTTTCGAACTAATTTGCCTATTAATGATTGCTGTTCTGCGAAAAATTGCTGTTGAATTTGAAGTAGGCTATCATTTGGGTATTGTTCAATCAATGACTTTCTATTTAAAGAACCTTTCAAAACTCTGGCTTTATTTTGTTCTGCATATTTCAAGCCCCTCCAAATTAATGAGTCATTATTTGAATTTTGAAACTCCTTAAATAATAATTGAAGGCATTTTTCACTCCTGTCTCTATTGGAGGTTTGATAAATCAATTGCGATTGTGAATCATTAATCTTATTCATTAATAAGCCCGATACATAAAAGCTTAAATCATAATAGCTGAGTTTATTGTTTAATCCATCAGAATATTGAGCAAGTCCATCAAAAATATCAATAAATGTATTCTCAGGATAAAGAAGAGAGCTGTTTTGCATAACTTCTTCAAGTTCGAAGCCTGGAAGCAATAATTTGAATGCTTTATGAAGTAATGATAGTGCACTATCTTTTTCTGATCTATAAGAATGAAAACTAGCTTTCTCTACATAGAATTTAGCTAATTGTCGTGGGCTTTTTCTTTCAATTAGAAGCAATTCAATCTCTTCAAAAACTTTCTTTGCAGCAGCATATTCTTTCTCTTTAATTAATAATTGCGCTTTTGTTTTAAGGCTTGAAACAGATTTTTTCTTTTGACTTTCAACACGCTTTTTAGCTTCATCATGCATTTGAAGTGCCATTAAATTTGTGGCAATATTATTTTCAATCAATTCTTTTTGTGCATCGGAAATAGTTTCTTTTTCAAGGTGATTTTCCAGTAATTCAAGCGCATCATGATAATTTCCAATGTTATGGTAAACCACCGATAAATTTATTATTCCAGCAGTATATGCTTCCTCATTTTTTTGTGATTTAGCAAGTCTCATATAATGGGTAATTATATTTTCAGCATCTGCATAGTTTCCTGTAATGGTTAAAAGATTCCCTAGTGGTTTCAGGCAATATTCAATAATATCATAATTAGTTAAATCATAATTATTATAAAGACTCCATGCCTTTTGGTAGTGGTGGATAGCATCATAATGCTTTTCGTATTTTTTTAAGTAATAACCCAAATTACAATGCATAATGAGCAAAGCCATTCGCTCTTCATCTGTTTTTAGGTTTGAATATTCTTCCTTAATCTTTAATTGATAGGTATTGATTGAGGTTAAAGAAGGGTGATCAGCAACTAACTCATCTAAATCATGGTAAATGCTATCGCTTAAATTTTGGGCATTTATTTTAATGTTAAATGCACAAACTAATAAAACTGATATTAAGAAAATTACAGATGTCCTGCCTAGTAGTTCAATTTTCATAAAACCCTAAAATTTCCATATAGCATAGAATTGTAATTGTTGATTAGGCGCTTTAAAATAAAGATGATAACGAAACCCAAGGCTTGGACCAATTCTCGCCATTCCAACATTTACATCAACGAAGGCTGCGGTATTGAAATTAGTAAAAGTGTTAGATTTTGTTTCTTGGACAAAGGTATCTTGCTCAGGATCTCTTCGTTCAAAATTCTCAGTCTCTACAACCTCTGTATATTCACCTGTAGTTTCCCGCTCCTCTGTAGAGCGAATATCCCATTTCACTTGTAAGCCAGCACCTACTGCTAAAAAATCAGTCAGATTATATCGATAGGATGTTGGGACAAAATAAAAGCTTAAATTTTGAAATTCTGATTGTTCATCATAATCATAAACATCAACAAAAAATTCATCTCGTGGCGTTCTTTCAGTATAGGTCCTACTACTAGTATAATTATTAGATCCAATCATCACTTCTGATTGCAAATAGCCCTTGAATGCTTGATAACTTGAAAGTGTTGCACCTAGAAACCATTCTTGATAGTTTTCTAAACTACCGATTCGCATGATACCTGCTTTTATTCCAATTGAAAGACCGGGTGTAAAGCGAGTGGTCGCATAATTAGTAATTATTGGATCGTTTTTATCAAAATAAATAGCCGTTTGGCTCTGCGTTTTCTGTTTCTTGATTTTGCCCTTAAGCGGGATTTTATAGCTGACAAAACCTTTGGTGGAATCATAAGAATTCACTCCTTTCTGATTACTTCCCGGGAGATAGATATTTTTAAAGGTAAAAATAATCTTATTTTCTAAAAAGGTAGTATCGAGACAGCTATAAGCCACATCCTCTTCAGGACAAATTTCACATTCAGGGTAAAAGTCCATGAGTTCAATTCCCTCTTGATCAAATATTTCTGGGACATCTGTCTCTAATCGGACGGTATTTGCAGGGCCCTCGCCATTATTTTGAAACTGAATTTTATACTTAAAATCTTTTTGGTTCCGATTTCTAAAATCCATCAAATTAGCATTTGTGGTCATCTTATTGGGATCGTGAGAAGTTACAATTTCCATTTCCATTTCCTTCACACTATGATTGGCAGAATTAGAATTCGGGACATAAATACCTCTGATACTTATGATGGCACTAGTATCTTTCAACATTTCAGGAGTAGTTCTTAATTGAAAGAAAATATTCCTTTCTTCACCTGGCTGAAAATCAGAAAACCCAATTTGCTTCAGTCCCTTAAATTTCTGTTCAGACTCTTCAATTTTCTTTTGAAGCTTCTCTTGATCGGTGGTGTCTTGCATTAAATGGGCTGCTCTAAATGGTTCTACATTATTAAAAGCCAGCATCGAATGAAAAGGATTAGTGTTAATATCAGCCATTCTATCTTCATTAACTATTGGATATTCACCGTGATAAGTTCTAATATCGGTTAATTGAAAATTATCAGATTTATATTTCGTTTCATTATAGAAAAAGTATAGCTGACCGTCCATTAATTCATCAACAGGATTCTTATAAGTTAAAACCACCACTAAATCTTCATTCGGAATAGGCTCTCTATTTTTAGTGAAATCCATTATATCACCTCCTTCCAAAAGTGAAGCCGAAGCATTAGATACAGAATCAACCTTATCAATTTTCACACTTTCAGGTCTGGTGGCAGGGGTTTTTCCTGCATCATAATTATTCGTAACCCAAAGTTTCACATCATAATCCCCTTTCTCTTTATAAGTATGTTCCGGGTTTTCTTCTTGACTAAACTCACCATCTCCAAATTCCCAGAAAAAAGTATAATATCCTTTTGGGGCACCTGATATTTGAATTAAAGGTGGGGTATCCACATCAAATCTCACGCTGTTATCCTCCACTATTGAATTAATTTTTGCTTCTCGAATGAGGGTATCATTTTGATTTATTTGTTGGGATAAACAAACATGTGAACAGATAAGAAATAAGAAGATGTATTTTAACATTTGATTAAGGACAGTTATATTCAACTTTGAAATTAATAAATTATTCGACAAATTAATATAATTTATCGTATAAATATACTAATGTAATCATAGGTACTATCTAGCATATTATGTTTTTTCTCTATCATATAAGAATCACAAAAAACAAGTGAAACCACCATTAAAATCAGGAGAAGAAAAACCCATTTAAATCTTTTATTTTTAAAGAACATGATATTAAAATTTAAAATAAAATGACCTTGCAGTATCACCACAAAGTCATTTTATTAATTACTCTCTAGGGTAAATTGTCTATAGCATCATTTACATCGCTTTCTGAGCCGATTATAAAATCTTCTTCTTCAAATGTATAAACATCACCATCTTCTACTGTTTGAGGTTGGATAGAATACTTCCACTCTCCGTCTTCTTCCGTAACAAAGATCACGTGCATTTCCAATCCAACAGGAATTTGACCATAGTGCTCTGAAAATGAATTAGCGCTTTCATTAAAAGTATCCAATTGTGCCAATGCATTAGGTTCACCGTCATAATATAAATAAACAGCACTGTTTCCCATATCATATCCATCAGGCACCACTACTTCTAAGCTTGTTTTTGGTCTCGGATCACTAAAAAAGCGATCTACATTAGTCCATCCAAAGTCTGAAAGAAAAGCTACATATTGGTCACCTTCTACAAACATATTTCCAGCTCCATCAGGTCCGTCTCCTTCTTCTTCCCAAGCTAGGTTTTCTTCATCATCAATTCTTCCATTCCATAAGGTCATTTCTTGATCGGCTTCACCTGATAAATCAGTAGGCACTACTAATTGCATGTGATTTGTAGTTTCTAATTGCTCTCCGTTTTGAGTAACATTTATATAAAACTCACCCCCAGAAATTAATAAAGCTTTGGATCCGTCTTCTTTAATTCCCATAGTGGGTTTGTTTGTAGTCAGCATGTTGCCAGCATTAAATATTTCAATGAATTCCAAATCAACAGGGCCTGTAACCGGCTCACCATCTAACCTTAGAGTCCCTTCAAAAATATTAAGTGCTACTCCACTTTCTGATTCAAATTGAATTCCTTCCTCTGCTTCAAACTCCGCTTCCTGTCTGATCTGATCAATTGCTGAGGTCTGGAGTTGTTGAAATTCCTCTGTACTGGGCGTTTCAATAATTTCATCGGGTACTACTTCATTTACGTCATCATCATTATTGCATGCGTAAAATGATACCATTGCCAAAAGGCTGATTGCGAATAAGTTTTTAATTTTTTTCATAACTATTTATTTTTTTGATTCGCCCTTATATCAACAGTACTTATCCTGTGTTACCCCTTTTTCATATATTTTTTTTACTTTCGTACAAAAACCTCTTTATATGACTTTAAAAAAACATCCTGACCAATATTATGTGGATGGCATAAAGCAAAACGATAGCAATGTTATCAGGGAAATCTATGATAGCTATTCAGAGAAAGTCATTAATTTTATTTGCAAAAACAGCGGCAATGAATCTCAGGCAGCAGATATTATTCAAGAGGTTTTAATTACCATATTTAAACAAGCTCAAAACGAGGGTTTAACACTCACTTGCCCTTTTGATGCCTATTTCTTTCTACTCTGTAAAAGAAAATGGTTAAATGAATTGAAGAAAAACAGTAAAGAACAGGTAACAAGTAACAGTGATCACTTATCTATAGTCGATAGTGCCTATGAAATGGCGGAAGAAACAGCTCTACTTGAAGAAAAGGAGCTGTTGTTTCAAGAAATGTTTCAGAAGCTCTCGGATACGTGCAAGGATTTATTGAAAACTTCTTTTAAAATAAATAATATGGAAGAAGTAGCTAAAAAACTAGATATTTCCTATGCCTACGCCAGAAAAAAGAAATCATTGTGTGTTGGAAAATTGACTGAACTTGTCAGGTCATCTCCAAAATACAATTCAATTAAAAACCATTTATAATGAAAGACCAAGACTACCAAATATTCGAAGCTTATTTAGCTGGTGATTTACCTGCAAATGAAGCGAGCGCACATGAGAAAAGGCTTGAGCAAGATCAAGACTATAAGGAGTCGTTTGAACTTTATAAATCATTAAACCAACATTTAGAATATGATTTCAAGAATGAAGAGGAACTAGAGCAATTTAAAAATTCAGTTTCTGATATCTCTAGTAACTATTTTGCATCTAGAAAGAAAGCGAAATTTGCTTGGGTGAAAATGGCGGTGGCTGCTTCAATCATTATAGCTATTGGTTTATACTTTCTAATAGGTGAAGTATCAAAGCCTCAATACCAGGAAATTGCACAGATTCCAACAATCCATTTGACAGAGAGAAGTGCAGATGGAGAAATTTATACAAAAGCTGAAAATGCATTTAATCAGGAGCAATATTCAGAAGCCATTAAATTATTTGCAAAAATTCTCAATGAGGATAATCAAAATCAATCTATTAAGTTATATCAAGCAATTGCTCATACCGAATTAGGTGAAACGGACAAAGCTAGAAAACTATATGATGAAATAATTCAGAATGAAAATGCTTATAGTGAAGAAGCACTATGGTATGCTGCCTTAAATGAATTAAAGGAGGAAAATTATACGGCTTGCAAAGCATATTTGACTAAAATCAAATCCTCAGCAAGCCGTTATGAAGATGCTCAAAATCTTCTAGAAAAATTATAAAGAGCTCATTGTTTAAAAATAAAATCTAAATGAAAGACCTCCACCAAACCATAAACGGGGATCTGGCGCAAAATCTAAAGATGGTTTTATATCCACACCAATAACAAAAGGGATTTCTGTTAATGTGTATTCCAATCCCAATATACCATCAACTCCTACTGTAAATCCCCTGCCCCTACCATCAAAATAATAACCAGGACGGGCAATATCCCCATCAAAAGCACCTATATGAGCACCTGCTCCATAATACCAATTTAAATAGGGTATGTCGAATGCATTAGCATGTTTTTCATACAGTCCAGTAATTTCAAATCCGCCTCTATATCCAGACAATAAGCCTTCTAAAGCGTCAGTTTTATTGATGAAATGTTTCCCTGTAATAGCGGTTGGAAAGCCTCCTCTAAAACCAATTGCTTTTTTATAATCTTGTGCAAAGACGGTAGTTGAACCTATCAATAAAAACCCTAAAATTAATAATCCCAATTTTTTCATAAACACAAATTTTATTCAACAATACCTGTTAACGAAACAAGCCTGTATCTGTTGACCTGTTTTCAAAACCTTCATCAATCAGGTGGGGGCCATTTTCGGCTTTGGCCACAGCCAATCGATCACAACGTTCATTATCAGGATTTCCCGCATGACCTTTCACCCAATGAAAGTGTAAATCACAACCTTTTGACACCTCTAAATATTGTTTCCAGAGGTCTATATTTTTCTTGCCCTTAAAGCCTTTTTTTACCCAACCAGACAGCCAACCTTTTGTAATTGAATCAATTACATATTTGGAATCGCTGTAAATATGAACTGGATGTTTTTTGGTTTTTAAGCTTTTTAAAGCCACTATTATTGCCAAGAGTTCCATCCTGTTATTAGTGGTATTTCGATATCCTTCGGAGATTTCCTTGACCTTATCTCCAAAGCGCATCACAATTCCGTAGCCACCGGGACCAGGGTTTCCTAAAGCAGAGCCGTCTGTATAAATGGTAATCATGATATATATTCTAAAATTTTGTGTAAAATAATGATAAGAAAATCAGCTTTCAATTCATTTTTCAAAAACGTAATAAGAAAGTAATCAAGTCTATGTAGTGTTTATTAGGAATGGCTGGAAAATTGGCAATTCGAATTGTATTTTCTTTCCATTTGCCGTATCCCTTCCCCAGTATGATGCCTTCACTATCAGCTTCTTGCTTTATTTTCTCAATCAGCTCTTTCTCTCCTTCTAAGCAAAAAACGGTTTCGGATTGAAATCTATTTGAATGTACAAAAGGTTTTAATTTTTCAAGTTTTACAAGCTCATTAAAAAATTGCTCTTTCCTTGCCTTCAAGTTATTATAAATGCTGGAAATATTCTCAACATTTTGCATCAATCGATTGAGTAAATAGATATTTGCAATATTGGGAGTATGATGGGTTTGGTTAATTAATGCATTCTTTAAAATAAAATTAAATGAATTGTAATGCTCATTTTCATCAATTTCCTTAGCCCGATCCATAGCTTTAGGGCTTACGACCATCAAAGCCATTCCTGCAGGTAGCCCGAAGCACTTTTGCACAGAAGCATACCAAATATCTCCCAATTCCCAATTGAATTCATAGCCTGCCATTGAAGAAGTTGCATCATAAGCTATTAAACTATTGGGAAATTGAGTACGAACCTCACTTTGAAATTGCTCAGAAATTGCAGTTCCATTTGAGGTTTCATTATGGGTAAAAGCTAATAATTCTGCCTCTTTATCTACAGATTGTAAAGATGGGTTTTCGTCCAACCCAAATGATATAGCTTTAGCATTTGGACGAATTTTCTGAATATAATTCCACCATTTTTCTCCAAATGCTCCATTAAAGAAATGATAGGATTTATCTTGAATAAAAGATTGTGCAATGATTTCCCAGCATTCTGTTGCAGAGGAAACCACTACAATCTCGTAATCTAAAGGAATATTCAATTTAGATTTCAAGAGGCTTTTGGTAGCAGAGAATAATTCTTGAAAGGCTTTTGATCTATGATTCCTTTCCAAAATTCCTGACTCCATAGCCTCCTGAAAATATCCCGCCACTTGCGGATAAATTTTAGATGGGCCGGGATAAAAATTATATCGCATGAAAATTATTTCCCCTTGAATTCAGGTTTTCTTTTCTCTACAAAAGCTTCCATTCCTTCAGTTTGATCTTCAGAAGCAAAAGTTAGGTAGAAGTTTTTACGTTCGAAATGTAAACCTTCGTCCAAATGCGTTTCAAAAGCCCTGTTAACTGATTCTTTTGCCAACTTAGCTGCAACTGGGGACATCTGAGCAATTTGCTCTGCCAATTCAGCTGCTGCTTCCAAGTACATTTCAGTAGGGACTACTTTATTAACTAAGCCATAATGTAAAGCTTCTTCGGCACTAATGAAATTACCGGTCAAGACCATTTCCATAGCTTTGGCTTTACCAATTGCCCTTGTTAACCTTTGTGTACCACCTGCCCCCGGCATTACCCCGATTTTTATTTCAGGCTGACCAAATTTTGCAGATTCTGAAGCCACAATCATATCGCAGGTCATGGCCAGTTCGCAACCACCGCCCAAGGCAAAGCCAGAAACTGCAGCGATTAAAGGTTTTTTAGTTTTTTTGATTTGATCCCATGTGCTGAATTGATCAACATTTAGCATGTCAATTGCCGTTTTCCCAGCCATTTGTTTAATGTCTGCTCCTGCGGCAAATGCTTTTTCATTACCTGTTAAAACTATAACCCTAACATCATCATCTTCATCCAATGCCTTTAAGGTATCCTTCAATTCAGTCATTAACTGTAAATTCAAGGCATTTAATTCCTTAGGTCTGTTAAGATTGATGAGCGCTATATGCTTTTTATATTGTGTGTTTACTTTTATGAATTCCATAATGTAAATATGAAAAAGCAGGAGAGTATAAAAAAGAAAAACCTTCTTTTTTCAAAGAAGGCTTTTCGTGTTAAACAGGTGTATGAATAAAATTTGTGTTTGTAATAGTATATACTGCTCGCCTTTAAAAAGTAACCCCTACCCCTTAACTTTTTTTAATTAAATTTCACAAAAAAATATAAATAGCTGACAAACAGTATTTTAAACAGAAATAAATAATAAAATAAAATGAAAATAAATCGATATAAGAATAATTACTTCACAACTTCTTCTTCAGTAGAAGGATTTTTTTCCTCTTTCATGCTCATAAAATTAAGCCTAAACTTATTTTTAACACTAACTCCCCCGTTTGGGTGTTTTCACCCAAACTTAAGCATTGAACTTCCCATGAAATCTCACAGAACTTGAAGGTGAAAACACCTTCAAGGGGGATGGGAGGAAAAATGGTGAGGATTAAATTATATATTTAGCTGAGTAGTTAAAATAGATTTAGGAATAATTACTTCACTACTTCTTCTTCAGTAGAAGGATTTTTTTCCTCTTTTGGCTTTTTCTTTTTCTCCTCGGTTAGATAATCATTGATTTTCGAACGGATTTCCTGATTGGAAAGGTTGTGATAAATTGTTCCGTTTCTGGCAACAGAAAGCTGTCCAGTTTCTTCGGATACAATTAGAATAATGGTGTCGGTAGTTTCTGACATTCCAATAGCTGCTCTATGCCTTAGACCAAATTGAGCCGGTACATCCTTTTCAGTCACGGGCAACACACATCTAGCGGCAGTAATTCTGCCTTTATGAATGATTACTGCACCATCATGCAAAGGACTGGTTTTGTTGAAGATTGCCATTAATAATCGCTTGGAAACTATAGCGTCAATCAAATCTCCTGATTCAGAATAAAATTTCAATTCAGAGCCTTTAGACAGCACAATTAAAGCCCCGGTATTGGTTCCTCCTAAAGATTTGGAAGCTTCAATTAATGGTGTGATGTTTAATTCTTCTCCAGCCTTCTTCTTTTTCCAAGGTAAATTGGAAAGAAAGCCATTTTCAGAATTAAATGAAGTAGTTTTCCCTAAAAGCAAAAGGAATTTTCTGATTTCTTGTTGGAACAAAATAAGGACAGCAATAACCCCAACACCCATAAACTGGCCCAAAATTGCAGAAAGGAGTTCCATTTCCGCTGCCCGGACTACCAAATAAATTAAATAAAGGGAAAGAAATCCAATGAAAATCCTTACCGCCACGCTTCCACGCATCAGGCTGTAAACCTGAAAAAGCAAAAAGCTGACTAAGGCAATATCTAAAATATCAACCAAACTTACTTCTAAAAACCCTATGGTAAATCCTAATATCAAGTTGTTAATTGGTTAAAAATTTTCACTGTTTCCACTGCTTCTTTTACATCATGCACCCTTAAAATATTACCGCCATTTTTTAAAGCAGCCATATTTAATGCAGTTGTCCCGTTTAATGCATTAACCGCCTCAACATCCAAAAGTTTGTATATCATTGATTTACGAGAAACCCCCACTAAAATAGGACAATCTAATTGCTTAAAATAGGACAAATTATTGAGGATTTCATAATTCTGCCCCAAGCTTTTTGCAAAACCGAAGCCAGGATCAATGATGACATCATTCACTTGCAATGAACGAAGAATTTCCAGCTTTTTGCTTAATTCAAATACTATATCTTTTATTAAATGATCATAATTAGTCAATTTCTGCATAGTAGCTGGTGTCCCTCTCATGTGCATTAAAATATAGGGCACTTTCAATTTAGCTACTATTTTAAACATTTCATCATCCAAATCACCACCCGAAACATCATTTATGATGGAAGCTCCTGCTTTTACTGCCTTTTCTGCCACCTGTGAACGAAATGTATCTATTGAAATTACGATATCTGGAAACTTATGAATTAAGTTTTTGATTAAAGGAACTACCCTACTTTCTTCTTCCTCAATAGAAACCTCGCTAGCATTTGGTTTAGTTGAATATCCACCAATATCAATGATATCCGCACCTTCTTTCAACATCTCTTCTACTTTCAATACAGCTTTATCCAAATTAATATTTTCGCCCCCATCATAAAAGGAATCTGGAGTAGCATTAATAATGCCCATAACCTTCGGACGGGACAAATCGATTAAGTTCCCTTTGGCAAGGAGTGTTTTTTTATGAGAAAATGCTTTATCTTTCGCTTCCAATAATTTTTAAGATAGAATTTTAAAACCCGGTAAAGTTGATGACGCAAACCGAAAGCGAATATAAGCAAGTTATTGCGCTGTGTAAAGATGTTTTTGAAAAGAAATCCAAAGATTATGGTACAGCATGGAGAATTTTAAGATTACCCTCCATAACAGACCAAATTCTTATTAAGGCTCAGCGTATAAGATCCATTCAAGAAAAAGGCGCTCAAAAAGTTGATGAAGACATCAAAAATGAATTTATTGGAATCATTAACTATTCAATAATTGCTATTATCCAAGAATCTCTTTCAGAGGATGCTCCACTTGAAATCCCTGTAGATGATTTAATGCCAAAATATGAACAGGCTGCAGATGAGACTTTGCAATTATTACTGGATAAAAATCATGATTACGGTGAGGCTTGGAGAGATATGAGAGTGAGCTCTATTACGGATATCATCTTGATGAAATTATACAGAGTGAAACAAATAGAAGACAATCAAGGTAAAACCCTCATATCCGAACCGGTAAAAGCCAATTATCAGGATATGATTAATTATGCTGTTTTTTGTTTAATTATGTTGAAAGAAGAAAAATAACAAGTATATGAAGATATTAATCGATATAGTAAGGTATATAGTAGGTGGTTTATTCATTTTTAGTGGTTTAGTCAAAGTGGTTGACCCCGTGGGAACTGCTATTAAATTAGAAGAATACTTTGCAGTTTTTGCTGGCGATATTGCAGGTTTTTTCTCTGTTTTTGAACCCTATGCCTTAGTAATCGGAATTATCCTTAATGTTTTAGAAGTAACCTTAGGTGTTGCCTTAATCATTAGATGGAGAGTAAGGTATACCATGAATCTGCTCAGCATCATGATTGTATTCTTTACTTTTCTAACTTTTTATACTGCTTATTTTAATAAAGTTACAGACTGTGGATGCTTTGGAGACGCCATCACTTTAACACCATGGCAATCTTTTACTAAAGATATCATTTTAGTTGTATTGATCGGCTTTCTATATCTCAATATCAAAAAAATTAAAGAAAGTACATTTGGTCCCAAAAACATTATCGTAGTAAGTGTAACAGCCATAAGCTTCTTGCTTTGTATCTATTCAGTTAGACATCTACCACCAATCGATTTTAGAGCTTATAAAGTAGGGACTAACATCCCTGATGCCATGGAAGCCAAAGAAAGTCCGAAATTTCAATATACATTTGAAAAAAATGGGGAGGAAATAAAATCATTTGATTATAAATCAGAAGATGATGGATATACATTGACTGGTCATGAAGTAATCAATGAAGAAGCTTCTACTCCCAAAATCACGGATTTCGCTACTTGGAATGAGTCAGGTGACAAAACTGAAACTGTTTTAAGCGGAAAGAAATTATGGGTTGTGGCATATAACATATCCAATGCAAACACAGAAGGATTAATTGAAATCAATGACCTAATTTCAAGGCTTGGTCCAGATGTAGAGCCAATTATCCTGACCTCCTCTTCAGCTGAAGAAGTGTTAAAAATTAGAGCCAGAAGAGGCATGAAGACAGATTTCTACTATGCTGATGCCACCGTTTTAAAAACCATCATTCGTTCAAACCCAGGACTCGTTTTGGTAGAAGACGGTACAGTGAAAGCAAAATGGCATTTCAACGATGTCCCTGATCCGATCGATATCACAGAAAAATTAGAATGATGCGATATTTCCTAATGGGTTTACCCGGAAGCGGAAAAAGTCACTGGGGGAAAATATGGGCTAATAATATAAAAGTTCTTTATTTTGACCTAGATGATGTTATAGAAACAAATGAGGGGTTTAGCATTAAGGAAATATTCAATAATGAAGGAGAAAAACATTTCCGAAACCTGGAAACTTTCTATCTCAATAAATTAATTCGTAATTATGAAAGTTTTGTACTCTCTACTGGCGGAGGAACTCCTTGCTTTAATGACAACATGGGAATAATGAATAAAAAGGGAATTACTTTATTCTTAAACCCACCAATAGAAGAAACTACTAAAAGAATTTGGAAGCCAAATAGTGGAAATAAAAGACCTATGTTTTCGGATTGTCAATCGATCGAAGAAGTTCAGGAAATATTGAATAAATTATATAAGGACAGAATACCATTCTATCAAAAGGCTCAAAATGAATTAAATATCTGGGATGAAAATTCACTAAAAGGGTTAAAATAAAATGCTGAAACATAATTCAGCATTTATTTAAAGTTAAATTCTAAAAATTCTTTCCTAAAGTAAGCCTGAAATTGGAAATATTAGAAGTAGACTCCACAATATCTGATCCTTGGTAGGGTGAATAAGTAGGATTATTAAATCGGTTTAAACTATAAGTTATATCAGCAGAAAACCCTTTTCTCAAAATTCCAATTCCACCGCTGATAACATCTCTACTTTTCTGAAAACCAACACCAAAAGGATTGTCAAAGTAAGCATAACCTACTCTTGCCCTAAATATATCCAATCTACCTTCTAAACCAGCTCTGAGGTTGAATGTGCTTTTCAGGTCTCTCCCCACATCCGGAGAATCTCCTCCAAAAGCCCCGTTACTGCTATTATATCGCGCTGACTGATAATCTACATACTCTACATCAGCAGTAGCAAAACCATATTTAGAAAGGAAGAAAGTTGCCCCAGCTGTAACTTTCTGAGGTATCATAAAACTATAGGCAGGAACTTCATTTAGCAACTCACGCTCAAATTGATCACCATCTGCAAAAAAGGATTGCATTCGAATATCTTGCGTTTCATTCATTGTCATTATAGTGGGTGTAGAATAAGATAAACCTACATTAACTATATTTATTGGCTTATATATTGCCCCAATTGTTAAACTCAGTCCTGCACCTGAAATAATAGTTTCCTCATCTATTTCATATTGATTTAATATGGCATTATTGGGCGATTCTATAAATGTTTTCTCTTGTCTATAGTTAAGAAAATGAATATTTAGTCCTGCGCCAAGATATAATTTATCATTATAATTGGCTCCATAAGATAAATCTAAAGTCGTTAATCCACTATAAGTATTTATATTCTCACTTTGCCTAGTACTGCCAAGTTGGTCATAATCATATCTATCCACTTCATAACCTAAAAAATTCCCATTTTCATCCTCGACATCAAAAATCAATAATAATTCAATATAACTAGCCAAATCTGAGTAAGGGTTTGACATAAAATCCTGATTGTATTCACTTTCAGACTGATATTGCTTAAGTTCACCATTTTCATTAATAAATGGAGAAAGCATATATTCCATAAAATCATTTGGAATTCCGGTGTCTGAATCTGGTTCAATTGTACCTCTATAATTTATATTATTATAAAAGCTTTGTTTTTGATTTATAGCAACACCAAAAGTTCCGGAAACCCATTTTGAACCAGCATATTCTTCAAATCTGTTATGAAAAACCATCCCCATATTAGGGACTTGAATGTTTCCAGTCATATTCCGGGTAGTTTCACCTTCATATTGCGCTTCAAAATCGCCTATCCTTAAAACAGGGGAAATTGACCAAGAAGATCTATTATAAAAACCTAATCCAGCAGGATTACCTGAAATAGAAGAGATATCACCACCAAGTGCAGCATTAGCTCCTCCTAGTGCTACAAATCTTGCGGTTCCACCTCCATCAGTTTGGCTGAAACGCACCGCATCAGCAGTATAAAGTGGTACTTGAGCAAAAGAGTTAAAAGAGCATAATACACCTATAAATATTATAAAGAAATATTTGAGCGTTTTCATCGAATTAAAGTTAATAGTGTAACAGTTATTTTATACGGAGAATTTTATCTCTCAGAAAAAATAAATAATAATTGAAGAAATTTATTTGTAGAAAAAAGCACCTACAAATCAACATAGGTGCTTTTAAATTTTATTTATCAACCTCCTCTACTACCGCCTCCTCTAGAAGAACTACCTCTTGAGGAACTACTACCTCCTCTAGAGCTACTTCCAGATGATCTGCTACTTGAAGAAGAAGATCTGTTTACAGAACTGTTGCTTCTTGATCTGGAAGATGATCTTCCTAATGAGGAAGAACTACTTCTATTAGAGTTTGAGGATCTTCCATAAGAACTGCTTCTATTTGAATTGGAAGAGTTACCAAAAGAACTACTTCTTTTTGAACCTGACCTTCCAAAGCTTGAACTTCTACTGCTGTTAGAGCTTCTACCAGAAGAGTAAGAAGACCTCTTAGTCCTAGAACTATTGTAATATTTCGAACTATTTCTAGTTGGCGCATTACTTGATCTTGCCACGCTAGAAGTATTATTTCTAACTGTTCTATTTCTATCTCCAGAATAAGATGCTGATCTAACATTATTATCAGTGGTAGATCTTGCATAAGCAGCTGTTCTTGAGCTTCTACTATATATAGAATTATCACTTAGGCTTCTTGAACTAGCTGTTGCTGTTCTGGCATTGTTTCTACCGCTAACAGCAGCCGTATTTCTTGAACGGTCAGAAGATTGAGCTACGGTTCTACTTCTTTCAGTCCCAACATTTCTGCTGGTATTGTAAACTTCCCTTGAGTTTCTGGCATCACTACTTGCTATTCTTGAATTTCTAGTAGTGGAACTTCTGCTTATTCTAGGGCTATTACTGTAAGACCTAGTGTTTCTATAGTTATTATCATTTGCATAATATAGAGCGGTATTATATCCATCATTAAAACCATTTCTATATCCCCATCCATAATTCGAGCCCCAGAATGGTCTTCTCCAAGGATTTCTGTATGAATATGGACTTCCCCAATATGGATCAAAGAAAGGGTCATAGAAAGGATCGTACATTCCTCTTCCATAGCCCATAGACCAGTATGAACTTCTCCAAGAATTATATCCAAAAGTCATATTAAAACCAGGTCTGAAACCAAATGGATCATAAAACCCTACATTTGACATAGTATTCATACCAACGTACATCATAGGGTTTATTCCACCATAATAATTATGAATCTGAGTTTGACTCAATCTTTCGCCTGATTGAGGATAAAGACCATTTCTTGCAGCGTTTTCATCATAATACCAACCTTCATCAGTACTATCTGCTTGAACTTCAGGTGGAGCTTGATTCAATTCAGCATTTTGCTCTTTTTCAGAATTTTGAAAATCATCAAATCCTTTTTCAGAAGATTCAAATTGATTATATGCGTAGCCTGATTTTTTTAATTCCTCAGCCTTACGCTTCTCCTCTATGGCGATTTTTTTATTTAATTCCTTTCTATCTTCGGAAGTAAAGTATAAGTCATCGCTTTCTACTTCAAGATTTGATTGTCCAAATCCAATCCCGGGAAGAAAAAATATGCTAATTAATAATATAAAGCTTACAGTTTTCATGGCTACATAATTTATAGTTTCTAATTTTACAACAATTATTATTGTAAATTGATTTCAATATATAAAAATCTATCTACATATAATCAATAAATATTGAAACAAACTTCATACCAAATTTTATAAAATGGCCAAAGTATTACCAAAAAGAAGTGATGATTACTCACTATGGTACAATGAATTAGTTAAAAAAGCAGATTTAGCGGAGAATTCTGCAGTTAGAGGGTGCATGATCATTAAACCGTATGGATTTTCCATTTGGGAGAAAATGCAACGGGAATTAGATGACATGTTCAAGGAAACAGGTCATCAAAATGCTTATTTCCCATTATTTATTCCAAAATCATATTTAAGCAAAGAAGCTGACCA
Organism: Bacteroidota bacterium; assembly: GCA_051747245.1. Classification (GTDB taxonomy): domain Bacteria; phylum Bacteroidota; class Bacteroidia; order Cytophagales; family Cyclobacteriaceae; genus Marivirga. The sequence continues at coordinate 57,547 of JBNJFX010000021.1, read as the reverse complement.
TGTAGAAGGTTTTGCTAAGGAATGTGCCGTGGTTACACATTATCGTTTAAAAAATGATGAAAACGGTAAAGGAATAGTGGTAGATCCTGAAGCAAGATTGGAGGAAGAGCTCATCGTTAGGCCAACCTCTGAAACCATAATTTGGAACACTTACCGTAATTGGGTGCAATCTTATCGCGATCTTCCTTTATTGGTCAATCAATGGGCAAATGTGGTACGATGGGAAATGAGAACCCGCCTATTTTTAAGAACAGCGGAATTCTTATGGCAAGAAGGGCATACAGCCCATGCCACCAAGCAAGAAGCCATGGAGGAAACGGAAAGAATGATCAACATTTATGCGGAATTCGCAGAAGAATTCATGGCATTGCCTGTAATTAAAGGCTATAAATCTGAAAGCGAAAGATTTGCCGGTGCATTGGAAACTTATTGCATTGAAGGCTTAATGCAAGATGGAAAGGCACTACAAGCAGGAACTTCCCACTTTTTAGGGCAAAATTTTGCCAAAGCCTTTGATGTTAAATTTGCCACAAAAGAGGGAAAGCAAGAATATGTTTGGGGAACTTCTTGGGGAGTGAGCACTAGATTGATGGGAGCATTGGTCATGGCGCATTCAGATGATGAAGGATTAGTACTGCCTCCAAGGTTGGCTCCTATTCAGGTTGTAATCGTACCTATTTATAAAACTGATGAAGACCAAAAGAAAATTGCCGAAGTAGCAGAAGAACTTAAGAAATCATTAAAAAAGAAAAGGATTACCGTTAAATTTGATGATAGGGATACCCATAAACCAGGCTTTAAATTTGCCGAATGGGAATTAAAGGGAGTTCCTTTACGGATTGCAATTGGCCCTAGGGATTTGGAAAATGGAACAGTTGAACTTGCTAGAAGGGACACTAAAGAAAAGCAAACCGTAAATATTGAAGGGATTGAATCCGTAATTGAAGATACTTTAGAGTTAATTCAGGAAAATATCTATAAGAAAGCAAAAGATTATAGAACAGAAAACACCTATAAAGTAGATACTTATGAAGAGTTCAAAAAGCAGCTTGAGAAAACAGGGGGATTTATAAGTGCGCATTGGGACGGTACAGCTGAAACGGAAGAAAAAATAAAAGAGGAAACCAAAGCAACAATCCGTTGTATTCCTTTTGATGCCAAAGAAGAAAGTGGAAAATGTATTTATTCAGGAAAGCCGTCAAATAAAAGAGTGCTTTTTGCAAAAGCTTACTGATTTTAACTATTTTTAGCTTTAATTTTATTCTATGGTTGGAATTATCTTTCTTATACTTGCAGGCTTAATCCTGATAATTGCGGAATTAATTTTCGTTCCGGGGACTACATTCGTGGGCGTTATTGGGCTATTGCTCACTATAGTGGGTATTTTCATTGTATTTGATGATTATGGAAATACGGCAGGTTACTGGACTACTGCTGGAACTGCTACAGTAACTTTAATTGGAATCATCTATAGTTTTAAATCAAAATCATGGGATCGATTTTCATTAAAATCCAGCATTCAAAGTAAAGTAAACGATGAAGATATTTTCACTTTTCAGGTTGGAGAAAAAGGAAAAACAGTTTCTGATTTAAAACCAATTGGAAAAGCCGAAATTTTTGGCAAGATTTACGAAGTCAGAAGCAAGGGGGAATGGATAGGTGCAGGAGAAGAAGTTGAAATTATTAGAATAGATTCAAAAAGAATATTTGTAGAACCAATTAAATAATATGGATACATCGTTAATTTTTATTGTAATAGCAGGAATAGTCTTATTTTTCGTATTCCTGTATTTTGTACCTATCAACCTGTGGATAACCGCAATATTCTCAGGTGTGAAAGTAGGATTGTTCGAACTGGTTTTTATGCGAATCAGAAAGGTTCCGCCACGAATTATAGTGGAATCGATGATTACCGCCACAAAAGCCGGATTAGAAGTGACCACCAATGAATTGGAAACCCATTATCTGGCAGGTGGTAATGTCCCCAATGTTATTAAAGCATTGATTTCGGCAGATAAAGCCAATATTACTTTAGGATTTAAACAAGCTACTGCTATTGATTTGGCAGGTAGGGATGTTTTTGAAGCAGTTCAGATTTCAGTTAATCCAAAAGTAATCACCACTCCTAAAGTAGCAGCTGTAGCAGCTGATGGTATTCAGCTTATTGCTATTGCAAGGGTTACAGTTAGGGCCAACATTCAACAATTAGTGGGTGGTGCTGGTGAAGACACAATTTTAGCAAGGGTTGGAGAGGGAATTGTTACCTCTATCGGTTCTGCAAACTCACACAAAAACGTATTGGAAAATCCTGATAAGATTTCAAAATTAGTATTGCAAAGAGGTTTAGATGCCGGTACAGCTTTTGAAATCCTATCAATTGATATTGCAGATGTGGATGTTGGAGCCAATATTGGAGCAAAACTACAAACTGATCAGGCATCAGCCGACTTGAAAGTTGCGGAAGCCAAAGCAGAGGAAAGAAGAGCTATGGCGGTTGCAGAAGAGCAAGAAATGAAAGCCAAAGCACAAGAAGCTAGGGCTAAGGTAATTGAGGCGGAAGCACAAGTACCTCAAGCAATAGCTGAATCCTTCCGAAGTGGTAATTTAGGTATTATGGATTACTATAGAATGCAAAACATTCAAGCTGATACAGATATGAGAGATTCAATATCTGGAAGTGACAAAGGATCAAGTTCAGCTAAAAAATCTTCCGGAGGTAAAAAGGGAGATGAAAAATAAATCAAATTTATAAATCATTAAAAATGGCTCTTCTTTTTATTAAGTTGAGCCATTTTTTTTGCTATTTCTAGCTATAACTTTTCCAAAGTTAACTATAAAAGAAAGTAATGAGATTCAGAATTTAGTACTCACAATTCAAGTAAAAACTTTGGGAAAGTTGAATAAGAAATTAATCTAAAATAAAGCTTATAAATATCTTCAAACTTTTTTCCTATTTTCGGGCATGGCAAATACTATAAAATTCCAACTCTTCGATGTTTTCACTTCCAAAGCTTTTGGTGGAAATCAACTGGCTATTTTTGATGATGCAGATGGTTTAACAGCACAGCAAATGCTTACAATAGCCAAAGAATTAAATTTATCTGAATCAGTATTTTTAAACAAGCCCGTTCAGGATGCTGATGCGAAAATGAGGATTTTCACTCCAGGCATTGAATTACCCACTGCTGGACACCCAACAATTGGAACCGCATTTTATCTTTTAAAAGAGAAAGGGATCAGTCCCAAAAAAGAGAATGAATTGCTTTTAGAACAAAAGATTGGAAATCTAAAAGTTCAATATGAAAAAAATGAAGGGGAGGTTTCTAAAATATTGATGGAACAACCACTACCCAAATTTGAGCAGACATTTAAAGACAAAAAACTAGTAGCTTCCCTTCTTTCCATTGAAGAGGAAGAAATTGAGGCAGATTTCCCTTGTAGAATTGTGAATTGCGGAAATCCATTTTTAATCATTCCCATTAAAACCTTAAAGTCAGTTCAAAAGCTTAAACTAAACACTGAGCTTTTTAATGAAATATTAGATGAGATTTTTATTACAGGAGTGATGGCTTTCACTATGGAAACTCAAAATCCAGAACATATTACCCACAGCCGAATGTTTGCCCCACATATAGGTGTAGCAGAAGATCCAGCAACCGGTAGTGCACACGGGCCTTTGGCTAGTTATTTGCATAATTACAACATGGCTGATTTAAGTGAATTATCCATAGGCGAACAAGGATATGAGTTAGGAAGACCAAGTCAGGTTAAAATGAAAATTGTACAGGAAGACGGTAAAATTTCCAAAGTGCTGGTTGGGGGTTCATGTGTTCATATTGGAATTGGAGAAATTAGGATGCCAGAATAAATGGAGAGCAAGAAAATCCTTTTTGTTTGCCCCTACCCTTTTGATGAAGCACCAAGCCAAAGGTTTCGGTTTGAGCAATACCTCTCAATAGTGAAAAAAGAAGGTTATCAATTTAAATTAGCCCCTTTCTTAAATCTGAAGGCATGGAAAATATTATATGAATCAGGAAATAGTGTTCAGAAACTCTTTTGGCTTATATTTTCTTTCATAAAACGTTTCCTATTATTATTTCAGCTTCATCCTTATGAATATATATTTATCCACAGGGAAGCTAGCCCAGTTGGACCGCCTTTCTTTGAATGGACAGTTCATTTTATATGGAGAAAAAAGATCATTTATGATTTTGATGATGCCATTTGGCTTGAAGACCCTAATGAAAAAGGTAGCTGGAAAGCCAGGATAAAATGGAAATCTAAAGTGAAAAGTATTTGCAGATGGAGTTATAAAGTAAGTTGCGGAAATGAATATTTAGCTCAATTTGCAAATAAATTTAATAAACATGTTGTAGTTAATCCAACCACAATCGATACTGATTATCATAAAGAAATCAAAGTATCAAAGAGGGAAAAGAATGTGATTGGCTGGACAGGAACACATTCTACCCTCTCTTATTTAAAAATTTTACTTCCAACATTAGATGGGCTAAGAAAGGAACATGATTTTGAATTATTGGTGATTTCCAACCAAAAGCCTGAATTTGATGTCAGTTATATGCGTTTTATCCCATGGAGGAAATCAACTGAAATAGTAGATCTGAATCAAATGGATATTGGGATCATGCCATTGACTGATGATATTTGGAGTAAAGGGAAGTGCGGTTTTAAATTATTGCAATACATGGCCATTAAAAAGCCAGCTGTAGCCTCTCCTGTAGGAGTAAATGAAAAAATACTTAATGAAAGCAAAGCAGGATTTAAAGCTGAAACGAAAGAAGAATGGAAAAAGGCCATCGGGATATTATTGACTGATCAAAATTTAAGAAAAGAATTAGGAGATAAAGGCAAGGAATATGTTAAAAAGAATTACTCAATTCATTCAAATTCAAGCACTTTTATAAGTTTGTTTGATTGAGTACTCATATAAATTTAAATTTTCAATTAAATTTCAATACTTTTATACACTTGTATCACCAAAACATAACATTATGAAAAGAATATTTACAGGATTATTTTTAGCCATTTGCATTTTGGTTAATATACAGAATACCAAAGCACAAGAATTTGAACAAATAGTTACAGGAGGATTGGGTGACGCTAACACCTATTTGAAAAACTACATGAATCCTTTTGCAGCTTCTTTAGGTAACGGATTGGCAAACGGTTGGTATAATACCGCAAAGCCTCATAAAACCTTAGGATTTGATTTAACTGTGAATTTTAATTTTGCTACAATTCCAGATGCTGCTTCAACTTTTGACTTTAACAATGATACTTATGATAACTTAAGATTAGCAGATCCAAACAATAATATCTTACCAACATTTACAGGTGGGACAACCGATGCCCTACTAGAGATATTTGGAGAAAGAGAAATTGATGGGGAAACATACACCTACGAAGAACAAATAAAAGCACCTGATGGATTTGGTTTGAGTGATTTACCTGGCCCATTGGCTGTGCCAACCCCTACTATTCAGCTTGGAGTTGGAATTGTAAAAAGCACTGATTTAATTATCCGTTATACTCCAGAAATCAATGTGGGAGATTTAAGTTTTCAATCTTTTGGTTTAGGAGTGAAACATGATTTTAAACAATGGATTCCTGGAATGAAAATGTTGCCATTTGACCTATCAGCTTTAGTTGGTTTTAATAGAATCTCAACTAATTATCAAATTGATGAACAAGCTGGTCAATTTGCGGAGTTCAATGCTTCTGCAACAACTGTGCAAGCTATCATTTCTAAGAAATTATTGTTCTTCACACCATATGCAGGATTGGGAATTAATATGATCAAGTCCGATTTTGCTATGAAAGGAGATTTCATTTTTAATGAGGGTACCGAAAATGAGGTTACCGTGACTGATCCAATAGACATTGCTTTTGATGGCAGTGGAGGACCAAGATTAACAGTAGGTGCAAGAATGAAAATCCTTTGGGTGTTGGCACTAAATGTTGATTACACAATTCAAAAGTACAACACATTGTCAGTTGGATTAGGATTAAATATCAGATAAAATATATAATTTAACCTTATTCATAGCACAGATCAATAGTTTGATCTGTGCTTTTTTGTTTTTTATGGTGTAAACATACATCTAATAATAATATTTAAAAATTTGAGTTAATATTGTAACTCAACTAACAAAAAACATATTATGAAAAGTAAATTATTGATTCTATTCGTTTTATTAACAGCTCATCAAGCTTACGCTCAATTAGGTAGCGGAAATTTGTTATTAGGTGGAGGATTTGGATTTAATACGGGGGAAAACAATACCAGCTTAAACATAAATCCTTCTGGGCACTATTTTATCTCTGACAATATTTCAATTGGGGGGGCTCTAAACTTAGGTACAAATAGAACTAATCCTGGTGAGGACATTTACACAAGGACTAACACCTTTGGAATAACACCTGCTGTGCGGTATTTTAAAGATTTTGGTGAAAAAGTTTATTTATACGGACAGGCAAGTTTAGGATTAACTTCTTCTGGTTCCACTTTTATAGATGGAAATGAAAGAACAGATATTCAAAGCACTAATAGATTTGGTCTTGGAATAAGTCCTGGAATAGTTTATGCTCCAAATGATAAAATTGGGTTTGACTTTAATTTTTCCCTGATCTCTTTTAATAGAAATGGAATTACTGATGAAACTGATAACCCTGCTACTACAAATGTAGAAACAGGTTTTTCATTTGCTTTCAACAGTTTAAATCCTTCATTTGGCATTTACTATATAATAGGAAATTAATTAAGCCGAAAAATTCACATGAATCTTTCGTAAGAAGGACAGACAATCCCGATAAATAATGTAGTGATATCGGGCTTACCCCCTTTGAGTCATTGACATGATTGAGGGAGTCGTCTGACCTGAATTAGTCGATTGATAATTAGTTATAATAAATTGATTGTCATCATTTATTATAACTTTCGCATGAATAGTGCAGATTAAGCTATTTTAACATCAAAAAGCCACATTTAACTATCAAATTAAATGTGGCTTTTTTTATTCAATATTAGCACTGCTTTTCTCTTACTGATAATCAGCAGGTATCTCCCTTGCTTTAGTTTTCTTTTCAAATTCGCATATACCTTCGGTCTGACGGTTTCTAAAATCATAGCAGGATCACATCAAATCCCTCTAAAGCAGATTTATGACACAGATTAACCCAATAACAAACCCCGTCTGACCGATAAAGGACTGCTTGAAATTAGCGATTAGACGTTTACAACCTTCAAAGCGCACATACCACTGTTTATTCTTACTGATAATCAGCAGGTATCTCTCTCGCTTTAGTTTTCTTTTCAAAAGCATAAGCAATTTTCAATAATTTCTCTTCCGAAAAAGGTTCTGCAACAAAAGTAATCCCTTTCGGCTGACCACTTTTCTCATAACCCATAGGAACAGTTAAAGCAGGATGATGAGCCACTGCTGCATAACCTGCACTCCAGTTATTAATGGATAAAATAGCATCCAGATCATTATCTTGCATCATGCTTTCAAAATATCTTCTTCCTTCACTCATTAAGCGGGTCTTCAAACTATCAAATTCCACTGCTGAAGTGGTATCATTTACTATTCCATCAAATCTGGCTTGACCATAAGGAATTCTAGTAGCTGAATCCTCTAAATTAAATTGAATTACATCCTGAACTGAACGCAGCTCAACACTTGGGCCAGCATAATTCTCAAAATAGTGCGGCAGATCTACTTTCATATCTAAATTCAGTAAGGTTAGAAAACCAGATAAATCTACTTCTGGGGCTTCTACCTCAACTAGTTCAGCTCCCAATTCTTCCAACTGCTTCACATTCAACTCATATAAAGAATCTTCCAAAAATCCTTTCATTACACCCAATCGCATGCCTTCTAAATTACTTTCTTTTAAAGATTTCCAGTAATCTTTTTCAGGCGAGTTACCAACAGTCACTTCATCTTCAGCATCTTCACCAGTCAAAGCTGAAAGCATAATCGCATTATCCATCACATTTCTGGTCATTGGCCCAGGTGTGTCCAAAGTACTGGAAATAGGGACTATTCCTCCCCTGCTCAATAAACCTATTGTAGGCTTAAAACCTACCACTGAATTAGAGCTAGAAGGCGATAAAATAGAGCCTGAAGTTTCAGTTCCAATTGCACCAGCGGCATAATTTGCTGATATGGAAGATCCACTACCTGAACTGGAACCACCTGTATCAAATTCCCCTCTTCCATAAGGATTTAAAGTTTGCCCACCGATGGCATTATAGCCATTCGGGCAACCGTCACAAAGGAAATTTGCCCATTCACTTAAGCTGGACTTACCTAAAATAATAGCCCCACTGTTTTCTAATCTCTTCACTATGTGGGCATCATCCGTTTGATTATTTTGCAAGGCTACGGAACCTGCCGTGGTAGGTAGCCCTTCAAAATTTATATTATCTTTCAATAAAATAGGCATTCCATAAATGGGATGATGGTCACTTGATTTATTTTCATCTCTTGCTATTGCTTCTTCAACAGCAGTAGGATTAATGGATATAATATTGTTTAAAGAGCTCAAACTGTCATTTTCAAAAAGTACAATTCTATACAAATACCATTGCGTTAATTCTTTATAGCTCAGTTTATCTTCTGACATGGCCTTTTGCATACTCAACATATCCTGTTCCAAGATAAGTGGCTTCAAATGCTCATAATCCTCTGCTGAAAAATCACTGATTTGAGGTTCAATTTGCTTCCACAAATCATTTCTATCACTAACCTTTGATTGAATCAATTTATAGCGCATGTATTCAGACTCGTGCTCGGCATTTTTTGCTATGATTTCTGTTTCATCATAAGGAATCCAAGTATCAATCTTAGTTTCCGGCTTATCCTCACATGCCCAAAGCCCCAATATCAATAAGTAAAATATTCTTTTCATAGTATAATTTTTTGGTGTTCACATTATTCAGTTTCCAATATAATCAATTTATAAGCCTTTTGATTAGGGCAAATTTAATTTTACAGGATTGGTGAATTTTAATTATGATCAATAAAAATGAGGGCTATTTAGAAAAACACCCCAATAAAACTTCCCTTCACGCAACTTTTGATTTTCTCTATAGAGATATGCATTACCCTCCTGATCCACCATAGGGACATGACGGCTTTTTGCAGTATTCCATTTTTGGGGCCAGATTGGTAAATCGTGCATAAATTTATTCTGAATTGAATTTCTGATTTTTTCATGATCATAACCAGATGAAATTCTTATCTGATTTCCAAAAGGCAATTGCCGAGCGTAATCTATTGCCAAAATCCCATGAGTATATTTTCCGAAAGGATTATCGCTTAAATCGAAATAGCCGTATCGTGAAAAATCAGAGGAATTAATTCTTTTGGTATTGGGATGATCCTTGTTTCCTGTCCATAATATGAATGAGGTAGCAATGCTCTGAATTGAATCTTGATATCCAATTCTCATAGCGGCAGTTCTAAATTTATCGACAGATTTAGCAGCCAACAAATCATTTTCATGATAGAGAAAAAAATGTCCGAAATTCAAGCCTATTTCTCCTGTAGGCTGATTGGTATTCCATTTATTGAAATAATAGCGATAAATATAATGGAACTGATAAAAATAATCGTTATTAAAAGGTGAATTGGCAATAGAGCGATAATTAATGGGATTTTCCTGAAAAGCAGTTGAAAGCTTTAGCCCTGCTATATGCTGAAATGACTTTTCAAAATACCCAAAGTCTTTAAAGGTATAGAGTAAATCATATTTCAAAGTAATATTGGCATAAGGCCGCCCTAAAGAAGTGCTTAGATTAATACCTACTCTATTTTGATGAGAACCCAATTGGAGACTTAGACCAGTTCTTAAGTAAAATTGAAGAACTTCATTTTCAATGAATTTTTCTTGAGCTACAGCTTTATTCGCTTGAAAAAACATTGAACTCCATAAAAACAAAATAAATATGATCTTATACTTCAAAATTATTCGCTTACAAAAGTTTGAATAAACACCCTCCTAAATTAAATAGAGCCTATTAGGCAATTACATGAGTGTATTTTATATCTACCTGATATTCAGTACCAAATAAAAGATGTTTGTGAAATTAATTATTAGATACCATATAATTAAAACGAAAGTTATCATTCTAATTTTGAATTAAAATTAAATAACTAGCAAAATATTATCTGGTTATTTTTTGCCAAATAGTGAATTATCAAAAAATTATTTCTACCTTTGCATCACAATTACAATCCTAGGCTGCTCGAAAGGTTCGAAAATGGCTTGGGTTAAAGCCAGGGAATAATCGAGAGTCGCTTAATGCAATAGGTTGCTTAGCAATCATGTCACAACATATCCCTGATATTGTATTAATTTTTAAAACAACACATGTTAACATTTGAAGAATTAGGCCTAAAGCCTGAAATCCTTAAAGCTATTTTAGAAATAGGCTTTGTGGAACCTACTGCCATTCAGCAGAAAACTATTCCACATTTATTAAACACTAAGCAAGATTTAATTGCCTTAGCTCAAACGGGCTCCGGTAAAACAGCTGCTTTTGGATTGCCTGTTATCAATCAAATTGATAGCGATTCCAAAAAAACGCAATCATTGGTTCTATGCCCTACAAGGGAATTAGCTATTCAGATTGCGAATGACTTTAATTCATACACCAAACATTCCAAAAAATTGGATGTAGTGCCTGTATACGGTGGCGCTAGTATTGAAACGCAAATCAAATCCCTGAATAAAGGAGCTCAGATTGTAGTAGGTACGCCAGGTCGTGTAGTGGATTTGATTAAAAGAAAGAAATTAAAATTAGAAGACATTGAATGGGTGGTTTTAGATGAAGCCGATGAAATGTTGAATATGGGCTTTAAGGATGATTTAGATTTTATCTTATCACATACGCCTGATCAAAGACAGACTTTATTATTCTCTGCGACTATGTCGAAAGAGGTTTTAAGGATTTCCAACAACTACATGAACAATCCTGAGGAAATATCTTCAGGAAAAAGAAATCAAGGTGCTGATAAAGTAGAGCATTTCTACTTCGTGGTAAACGGAAGAGATAAATACTTGGCCTTGAAAAGAATTGCTGATATCAATCCTGATATTTATGCTATCATTTTCTGTAGAACTAAGAGAGAAACGCAAGAAATTTCTGACCAATTAATGGCAGATGGATATAATGCTGATTGTTTGCACGGTGATTTATCACAAGCGCAAAGAGATGCGGTAATGGGTCGTTACAGAAAAAAGAATTTACAAATGCTAGTGGCTACTGATGTGGCTGCCAGAGGTTTGGATGTAAATGAAATCACCCACGTAATCAACTATAATATTCCGGATGATTTGGAAACTTATACGCACCGTAGTGGTCGTACAGGTCGTGCTGGAAAAGCTGGTATCTCAATGGCAATTATCGGCCCAAGAGACATCAATAAAATTAAGCAATTAGAACGTATTTTAGGCAAAACCTTCACAAAATCCGAAGTTCCTGCCGGGGATGCTGTAATCGAAAAGCAATTGATGTCCTTCATTGAAAAAGTGAAGTCTACAGATGTTGAAGAAAAGCAAATCGAGCCATTTATTAATAATATTGCAGCTGAATTTGAGGATTTAAGCCGAGAAGACTTAATCAAGAAATTCGTTTCATTGGAATTCAATAAGTTTTTGGATTACTACAAAAACTCTGCTGACTTAAATCAAACTGCTAAGGCTGGAAGAGATAGAGATTCAAACAGAGGCGAAAGAAGCGATAGAGGAAGAAAAGGTGGTGATTTCACTAAATTATTCTTGAACATAGGTGAGAAGGATAACTTGAATGCCGGAACTTTATTAGGTTGGATCAATGGTTTACAAAGCGTTCCTAATGGAATTGAATTCGGTAAAATTGATGTTCAGAGAAGCTTTACTTTTATGGAAGTAGAAAGCCAGCATGAGCAAACGATTTTAGGTGCATTAAATGTAAGCGAATTTGACGGACGTAAAGTGGTAGCCGAACCAAAAATGGGCGGTGGGCCAAGAACATCCAATAGATCTGACAGACCAGATAAGAAAAGAGGAAGCGGATTTAAAAAACGTCCTAGTGCCGGTGGTGATAGAAAATCTGGCGGAAGAGCTAGAGTGAAAGCCGGTTCTGGCGGAAGAAGGAAATAATTTTGAAGTTAGAAGTTGGAAGTTAGAAGTTGGAAGACTGAAGATGGAAGAGTTTGAAGTCTGACTCACAGATTTAATCATAATAAATAGTAGAAAAGCCTTTTTGCAGTAATGCAGAAAGGCTTTTTTTGTGCGTGTACAAAAGGAGCTATTGCTCACGCAATGTCTTTAAGTTAGTGTATTCTCGATTCTTTTTTGCCCGCATTTGTGTCTTCACAAATGCATGGAAGGTTGTTTAGAAACCTTCAGAAGTATCTGGTTCTCAAAATGGTTGTGAAAACATAAGCGTATTCAATATTTTTAGCAATTACAAATTCCTTATGTAAAAAAGAGTTACATTTTCAAGTTCAGTAAAACCCTTAAGATAACGACATTGAGCACTTACGTCCCGCAAGTGGCTTTTACTTGTTCCTCTGGAACATTTTAGCAAGGATAGTTTTAAGCTATAAACTTTGGAAATTATAGCATTATAAACGGAAGCCTAACCCAAGATAAGCTCCTGTTAGAAACCCTTTTGAATTAGAATCCCTAAACCTTACGTTATCAAATTGTACGGAACGATTAAAAGATCTTAAATCCACCATAAAAAGCCTTTCCATCAATTTAAATCTAAACCCTATCCCAATTCCAGCTCCTTGACCATTTACAAAAAAATCACCTACTGCTAGAGATTTTCCGCCATAAATCAACAAATAAATAGTGGTAGGCTCATCGGATAAATAGCCTCTTAATTCGCCCATTAGCCAAAGTTGATTGAAATTAGGACCAAATGAACGTGAAAGCATTCCACCACCTCCTAATGATAAATAGTTGCGTATTAATGGATAAAAAGCCATATAACTTAAATCTAAAGTTTGAACTTCTCCATCTGTGCTTGACAATAAATTTTGGTTCATTGATACTTGATAATCATTTGAAATGGAATAGTTGGCATGAACATTAAAATAAAACTCTTTCTTTTCTTTTTCTTCATCATCCTGAGCATATAAGCTGTTTACAACTGCTAAAAACAATATCATCAAAAATATATTCCGTGCCATAACTAAAATATTAAACCTATTCGGAATTCAAGACCGTGTGTAATCAATTTATACCTATCTGCACTAAATCCGAAATTAATAATTCCAGTATTAGCATAATCAATATTTAAATAGTTATAGTTAACACTCATCAATGCGGCTAACTTTTCCGTAAAAAACAACTTTCTACCCAAACCGATCAAGAAATTATTTCCGCTTACCTCATTATATCTTGTAGATAAAGCCCTTCCAACATTAATTTGAATGAAATTGGAGTTTCTTTCTTTCAGAAAATAATATTTAGCATCTAGATAAAATGGCCAGTAAGTTGCTAAAAAAGAATCATTTTCTTCAATCCCAATTCCAAGTCCTAATGATAAGTTTTTGGGAATTATAAAATAACCTGCTTCTATATTAAAACCATAGGAAAAAGTTAGTTCATCTGAGGTATCCACCAAGTAAGATGAATTTCCCTGTTTAAACCTAAAGTCCGAATTTAAATGAAAATAAAGTTTAGGGTTCGCAGTGAAATAAATACCTTCATTTCTTGAGGTATCTTGTGAGGACAACTCAAAACAAAGGCAGGTTAGGGATAAGGTTATAAAAATGTATTTCATAATATTTGAAACTAACTTTCTTAAAAGGAATCCTGATAGAGATTACTCTCTATCAGGTTCAATAATTTATGGATTCAATTCAGTTGCAATCAATAAACTTCCTTTTACTGATGTACTTCTTCGACCCACCCCATATGCTTCAATAGACGCATCAAAAAATGAATTTTTTGCTTTAAACTTAAATTTTTTGTAATCAGGTTTCACAATACCACCTGAAGCTTTAATACCAACTTGAAAGTTTGGTTGATCATTATCAAGAAGTACTTCAAGTTTACTCTCATTAGTAGCATTTTTAAAATCATTAATTCTCTTATACCCTATTTTAGTATCACCAATTACTGTAATTAAAATACCACCTATATCAGCTGGGTTTATATTATAGGCTGGATAGAAATTAATCAATCTATTAACTACTTCTGGATATATATTATTATTTATATATTCTTCAGATGTACGGTTATCACCAACTCCTGCTGGATAATCATAAATTATGTTAATATCTATTCCATCTGGTAAAGTAGCTGTTTCTACAGCAGGGCTTATCAGTTGGGGACTAGGAGTGAAATTATAAAGATTATTATTATAAATTAGCCTTTTGGTTGTAACAGTAGGTTTATCCCATAAATCTTCCTGCTTAAGATCATATAAATGATATGCAGATTTGATTCCAAGACGCATCTCATCAATTGATGAATTATACCAAATTCCAAATTGTCTAAACTGGTGTTTAACTTTTATCCCGACAGATCTCCATAGATAATAGTTTTGATTCCAAAATTTCGTCCTTACTCTTGATCTGTCAGTGAATTTATCTATACAAATTCTTGAATCTCCAAACAACCAATTTGCCCATCCACTATTTGTGGTACAAGGTTCTAATGAATTCACAAAATCCTCAATAGGATCAGAAGGGCTTGGAGAAGGTGTTGGACTAGGCGTTGGAGAACCACCACCCCCTCCTCCACTACAAGGATCAATATCAGAATAATAATTAACATCTGAATCAAGTGATGTAACTTCTCCTCCTTGAATATTATAACTAGCTAAAACAGGACAAGGGTCTATTGTACTCACTGACCGTGCATTACTTTGATCACCTATTAATTCATCTAAAAATTCATTTAAATGATCTAACTTATTTTCATGAACAAAAAATAACCCGATAGGAGTATATTTATAAACACTATCACCAACTTGCAACAAACCTTCTTCGTTTAAAATTGCTGCAAATACGTCATCTCCAATATAGTCCGTGACTTCCTGTGCATCTTCTATACTTCTTCCATTGGTCATTACCCCATATCTTTGTTGAACAGATTCTAAATTACTTTCAGTTACTACTGGTCTGAATGAAGTAAATCCTGAGTTATTTAAATTTTCTAACTCATCAATCAAAACATTCTCAGGTTGACTTTTTAAATCTTCTATTCTACTTTTTAAAGTTTCAGATGAAGTAAATTTCATCCTTCCATCAACAATGGTTTCTTTCTCGATCTTATTTTCAACTTCTTCATCTAATTGATCTAGTTCATCATTACAGGAACTAAAAATAAACATAGCTGCTATCAATATAATAGCACTCAATAGGTTTTTGGATAGTTATTCCATTACTTTTTGTTTTTAAATAATTGAACATATTCAACAAGGTTCTCTTACAGACAAAAAAATTGAAGAAACTTCCGATAGGTAGGTTCAAATCAATTTGTTTGTAGGTTTTGCCAAGTTAATCTGTGCACTTTTAACTTGAACGGTAAATATTTACACAACCGTGTTGAATTACAAATCAAACTAACGTTAATATAATTTACAAATATTACGCTATATTTTTCTATTTTTTTTACAAAAAAAAAAAAATTATAATACTGATTATCAATTGTTTAATTAATATCTAATAAAATAGTATTTAAAATTAAATGTATATACATTACATGATTAAACAAATTTTCAATTGTTGATAATTTAGCGAAAGCCATCATACCTAAGTGTAAAAATTACACTATCTTTTTTACTAAATTAACCCCTGTATATCAAGTAGTTAACCTAACTTAAAAATTATTTCCTAAACCTTTCACCAAATATTTTTATGTTTTATTCAATAGATTTCCTAATTTCATTCCACTTAAACCATTACAAAAACATTTAATATGGACGACTCTAATAAAGAAAATCATTTAAACAGGCGTAAATTCATACGCAACATGGGTCTGGCGGCAGCTGGAATCACCATAGTGCCAAGCAATGTAATTGCTGGCTTAGGGCACACCGCACCTAGTGACAAGCTCAATATAGCAGGCATAGGTGTTGGTGGAATGGGCCGCGCTAATTTGCGCAACATGAACACGCAAAACATAGTGGCTCTTGCTGATGTAGATTGGAAGTATGCAGACAAAACTTTCAATGACTATCCGAAAGCTAAAAAGTATAAGGATTACCGCAAAATGCTGGAGGAAATGGACAAAGACATCGATGCAGTGATGATCAGTACACCTGACCATACGCATTATGTTTCTGCAAAAGATTCCATGAAGGCTGGTAAGCATATTTATCTTCAAAAACCATTAACACATTCCGTTTACGAATCAAGAAAACTGAGAGAGTTAGCTGATAAAACAGGAGTAGCTACTCAAATGGGTAATCAAGGAAATTCATCCGATGATATGCGCAAAGTTTGCGAATGGATTTGGAATGGAGAAATAGGAGAAGTGAAAAAAGTAGATGCCTGGACTGACAGACCTATTTGGCCACAAGGTCTTGAAAGGCCAACTGAAAAAATGGATGTTCCAAGTACTTTGGATTGGGATTTATTCTTAGGCCCTGCAGCAGAAAGACCTTATCATGAAGCTTATACTCCTTGGAACTGGAGAGCTTGGTGGGATTTCGGAACAGGTGCTTTAGGCGATATGGCTTGCCATATCATGGATCCCGTTTACAAAGCTTTGGAATTAGGTTACCCTTATGCATTTGAAGCTAGTTCTTCACAAGTAAACACTGAAAGTGCGCCAATGGCTGAAAAAGTAACTTATTATTTTGGTGAAAGGCCTAAAAAAGGTAAAATTAATATGCCGGCTGTGGAATTTACTTGGTATGATGGTGGATTAAAGCCTGACAGACCAGAAGGATTGAAAGAAGGCTGGTATCCTGGTGACCAAATGGGCTGGGGCGGTGCCATTTTCTACGGAACAAAAGGCACCTTAATCTGTGGTACTTATGCCATGGAGCCATTCATTATAGGAAGAGAGGATAATCCACCACCAGTGACAAATGAATTGAGAAGAATTCCTAAAGCAATGGAAGGCGGTCATGAAATGGACTTTGTACGTGCAGCTAAAGAAGATAAGAAATCAAGAGTAGAGTGTAGTTCTAATTTTGCATATGCAAGTCCCTTAAATGAAGTTGTAGTTGCCGGTAATTTAGCTGTAAGACTGCAAGATTTGAGAAGAAAGCTTGATTGGGACGCTGAAAACATGAAGATTACGAATATTGGTGATGATGAAGAAATCAGAGTAGTAAGTACTGATAGTTTTACAGTTGTAGATGGAGACCCTAGATTCGATACGCAATATGAAACAATCAATGCTAAAAAAGCAGCTGAAGAATATATTAAGAGACCATACAGAAAAGGATGGGAGTATTAATTCAGAATTAATAATTTTATAATTAAATAAAAGCTGTAAGGTTTATTTAACTTTAATATTCCAGTTTCCGGTCGGTGTGCCACCGACCGGGGGAGAATCCATGGTTGGTGGCACACCAACCATTTTAAAATCAAACTAGCTCCCTTGGTCGGTGACACACCGACCAGTATACAAGTTAGATAAATCTGGTAAGTTTTAGTTTAATCAAAATCAAGAATATTTTTTTAAAATTTAAAATAAAAAGAACAATGAAAAAATCATTATTTATCGGTTTTATCGCACTAATGGCTATTTATGCATGCGATAGCGAAAAAAAAGGAAACTCTGAAGAGGATTCAGTTTCTGAAGAAGTTGAAGAGACTGTAAAAGATGAAATTGTAGAAGAAATTGCTGGTCCAAATAGCTTAACTAAAAAAGAAAAAGAAGAAGGTTGGAAGCTTTTATTTGATGGAAAAACGACTGAAGGATGGCGCGGATATAAAAAAGAAAGTTTTCCGGCCGCTTGGAACATTGACAAAAATGCACTGCATATCCAAGGGTCAGGCAGAGGTGAGGCTGGCGCTCAAGACGGTGGTGACATTGTATATGAAAAGGAATTTGCAGATTTTCATCTCAAATTAGAGTGGTTGGTAGATAGTGCAGCCAATTCAGGTATTTTATATCGTGGTAAAGAGAAGTATGACTACATCTGGAAAACTGCTCCTGAAATGCAAGTTTTAGATAACAAGCACCATCCTGATGCGAAACTAGGGAAAGATGGAAACAGAAAAGCAGGATCATTATATGACCTTATCCCTGCAGAGCCACAAAATTTCAAAGGGCATGGAACTTGGAATAAAGCCGAAATTATTGCCAAAGGAAATGACATTGTTCATATCCAAAATGGAGATACTATTGTTCAATATACTATTGGATCTGATGAAATGGCTGAATTAATTGCAGACAGTAAATGGGCTGAATTAGAAGAAAATGATGACTGGGGTAATATCGCACCTAAAGGCTATATTGCACTTCAGGATCATGGTGATGACGTTTGGTTCAGAAATATTAAGATTAAGGAAATGAAATAGGTTGGATGAAGGGTGATGGATGTAGGGTGAATACACACCATTTACATCCATCATCCTACAACCATCAAACACCCTTCACCCCACATCCATCATCTAACTCCTCTTAATTCCCTTCAAATACTCATAACTTTTCGTAATTTCTTCAAAAGGCTTACCGCTTTTAGTATCATCTTGTTCTACAAAAAATTGTTCTAAACCAGAAGTTGATGCATGCTTAAATATATTTTGCCAGTCGATTACGCCCTCACCTACTGCTGAGAAAAATTGCTCCTCACCTGCTCCCATATCTTTCACATGCCATAAAGGAAACCTACCTTCATTATTTTTAAAATACTCTACTGGATCAACACCAGCTCTAGCTGTCCAATATAAATCCAATTCAAATTTCACTAGGTTTACATCACATTGGGACAATAACAGATCATAAGGAATCTTGCCGTCCAATGCCTGAAATTCAAAGTCATGATTATGATAAGCCATTTGTATACCATATTCCTTTGCGGTTTCACCACAAGAATTCAATAAATCAGATAATCTTTTATAATCATCTATACTTTCCCGTTCAGAATCAAATAAATATGCACAGGCAATATGGTTTTGTCCAAGTTCGGCAGCATCCGCAACTGTCCTCTCCCAATCATTGGTCATAGTTCCTACATTATCAGGCATGGCCCATCCCGTTAAAACATGGCTGCTCTTTGCCTTAAGCCCCAATTCATCCAGGATTGCCTTCACATCTTTAATGCTGTTCCCAAAGTATTTACCATCTGAATAATTGAAAAATTCAAGATTTTTATAGCCGATTTTGGCTGCACGTTCAATGGTTCCTTTAAAATCCTTTTCCAAGGCTTCTCTTAAAGTGTATAATTGCAAACCTGCTTCCTTTGCAACACCTTGATTTTGAGGTGTGCAGGAGGAAAGAATGGAAGGTGAAATAAATGCTAAAGCCGAAGTCATTCCAGCTTGCTGAATAAATTTACGTCTGTTCATAGTGTTTATGTTTTGATAATGGAATTTAGTAATTATTGTACATACATGGAAATAAGACAAGGAAAAACTATTCCTTATTCTTATTTTTTAATAAATCCCTGATCTCAGATAATAGTTCTATATTTTTTGGAGTTGCGACAGTTCCATCTTCCTCATTCTCAGATTTATTTCTCAACTTATTGAACATCCTTACGACTATATAAATGCAAAAAGCAATGATTAAAAAATCAATAGTGGTCTGTATAAGATTTCCATAATTGATAGTGATGGCTGCGTTAACTACATTTCCTTTATCGTCCAATTCTGCTTCCTGAAAAACATAAGCCAAATCCTTAAAGTTAACTTGACCAATAAAAATACTGAAAACGGGCAAGATAAAATCTGCAACAATTGAATTTACTACTTTTGTGAAAGCTGAGCCTATAATGATACCAACCGCCATGTCGAAAACATTTCCTTTTATGGCAAATTCTTTAAATTCCTTGAAGAAAGTCATATTAATAGATTTATACTGAGGTTTGGCAAAATTCAAATTAGTTTAAAAAAGAAAAAGCTACAAGGTTTTGTTTCCTTATAGCTTTTTAATATTAATTCGATCAAGATTTTAATGCTCCCCCGTTTTGGTGTTTTAACCAAAACTTGTAAAAAAAAATCATCTCTATAATGGTCGGTGTGCCACCGACCATGGGTAGAGGTGAAAACACCTAAAAGTGGGCAGGAGGAAATTGATAATGCTATAATTCTATTTAAAATTCAATCGGAATACTCACCATAGTATTAGCCCAAATCATTTGCATACTTACTTCCCCACCTGACTGGTCAAAACGAATAGTAAAAGGCTCGTACATTTCATCTGATTTATTAACAGGAACTTCAAATCTGATTAAATCATTTTCTTCATCATACTTATAAGCTCCCCATTGTCCTACGTCTTTATTTAGAATTATAGTCCAACTTTTAGCACCCGGAATAGTGAAAACAGAATAAGTTCCTGCAGGCACTGTCTCTCCGGCCATTTTAACTGTATCCGTTACAGTAATTTCAGTAGCTTCATTGGCTCCTGTTCTCCAAATTTTACCTAAAGGAGCTAATTCAGCTGCTTCAGTAAATGCTTCTCTCCCTCTCAAATGAGGCCTTCCATAAGTTACCTTCACATAAGTATCTTCAAATGTATAAGTCACCATTCCTAATGGACTGGGCTTTTGCTTTAAAGCCTCTTGCGCCTGAGCATCAAAACTTATTAAAGCAAGTAATGCAAAGCATGTAAAAATAGATGTGATTAATTTTTTCATAATTTCATGTGTTTATAATAGTTTTAAAATGCCATCCCGATAAATCGGGACAGGCTATGGAATAGTCAAAGTTTAAAAGTCTAGTTAACCAACCTTCAATGACCTGTTATATTCATTTCGGTCGTTATGCTGGGTTCATGACTATTTCCTGTTATATTTTTAAAGCAATTTACAATTTTATTACGCATAGCACCATAATCCATTATATTTGTTTTATGGAAAAACCACAATTTGATGATATTTTCATGGAACTGGCTGTTAATCTGGCCAAACGCTCGCATTGCATCAAAAGACATGTGGGGGCAGTGCTAACAAAAGAGACTCGGATAATATCCATTGGTTACAATGGTCCACCTGCCGGCACACACAATTGTGACGAGGAATTTCCCGGAAAAGGTTGCGGGCTGGATTCAAAAGGCAGTTGCATGCTTGCTATTCACGCAGAGCAGAACGCCATTATGTATGCGGTAAAAAACAATGCCTCTGTTGAAAATTCAACGCTATATGTCACGCTATCCCCTTGCCTTTCATGTGCCAGAATAATTTTTAGTATGGGTATTAAAAAAGTTATCTACCTCAATTCTTATGCTGAATACAAAGGATTGGACAGAGATGAAGGATTAGATTTTTTGGAAAAGTTTGGCGTGGATGTAGAGAAATACCAAGGTAGTTTGGAAAATGTAACACATATGATTTAATGAAAATGAAACAACTTATTTTATTTGTGCCTTTTTTAATTATCATTTTAGCAGCTTGTGTTGATGAAAATGATTTACAAGAAAACCAAAGCCCCATTATTGGTAAGTGGACGTATGATGCTATAGAATATGAGATCAAGATAAATAACCAAGATATTTATACCTATTTTGACAGTTTAGGACTACCCGCTGAAAATATAGCTTTAATAAGTATAATGTTAGAATCAGAAATTAAATCTGAATTAGAAGGAATTTCTATAGATTTCAATGTTGACAATTCTTATGAAATGTTCAATGAGGAAGATGAAATCGAAAGCACAGGAACTTACGAATTAAATACCAGTCAAAATGAAATCACTTTGATAAATGATAATAATGAGAATATTGTACTAGAAATATTAACGCTTAGTGAAAATTCATTGACACTATCATTAAATGAAAATATCGAAAGCCCAGACGAAATTAGCTCCATAAATAGTGACTTTGAGACTGAGATAATCATATATCTGTTGAAATAGTCCCGAAATATCAATTATATGAAAGCAGTTCTCCATTGAATATGTAGATTAAAAAACAACACCAAAAGCATTTAATATAATTATTTAAATTTAATTTATAAAATATTTCAGCTTACATATAATTGTATTAGTTTTGCTTTTAAATAAAAACCCTTATAATAAAATAATATGAAAAACTTTAAATTATTATTAGTCTTAGCGATTGGAACTTTTATGCTCCAATCATGTAACGATGATGAAACAGCAAAAGAAGGTGATGTAGAAGGAACTTGGGATGTAACAGGTCTCAATTTTGATATTACTATCAATGGTGAAAGTATGAGTAGCTTTTTTACAGAAGATGAAGCTGCTAACTATGAAAGTTTTTTCACTGCTTCTTTTAAAGAAAGTTTTGAAGGCTCTACCATCGAGTTTAAATCTGATGGAACGTATTCTTCTACTGATTCTGATGGTAATCAAAATTCAGGCACGTGGTCTCTTAATTCAGACGGAACAAAGCTAACCTTTGACGGTGGATCCACAGATGAATTTAGTTTTGATGTTATGACATCTACTAAAAATAGCTTAGTTTTAGGTTATTCCGAAACAGACAGCTCTATG
The DNA here is from genome assembly GCA_051747245.1 of Bacteroidota bacterium. Lineage (GTDB taxonomy): Bacteria > Bacteroidota > Bacteroidia > Cytophagales > Cyclobacteriaceae > Marivirga. The sequence goes on along the minus strand of JBNJFX010000021.1, from coordinate 34,937 downwards.
GATTATGATGATGACGGAGTTAATGATGAATTAAAATTCACATTTGACTTAACCATGTCTAAATAAAATTTACTTCAGGACTTAATTCTATTCCAAATTTGGATTGGATTGAGTCCTGAATTTTTTTGGCCAAATTTAAAATGTCTTTTCCTTTCCCCTCTCCATAATTTACCAAAACCAAAGCCTGTTTATGATGTACCCCCACCCCATTTTCTTTATGTCCTTTCCAGCCAGCCTTTTCAATGAGCCAGCCGGCAGCTAGTTTAATTTTCCCCTCTTCCAATTCATAAAAAGGAATTTCCGGGAAATCATTTTTCAATTTTTCAAATTGGGAAGCCTCAATTATAGGATTTTTAAAGAAACTTCCGGAATTGCCAATCTCAGAAGGATCAGGAAGTTTAGATTGTCTGATTTCTATTACAGCATCACCGACATCTTGAATAGAAGGCTTTTCAATTTTCTTTTCTGCCAATACATTTTTAATGATTCCATAATCAAGCTTTAATTGATGAAAATTAGGCTTATCTAATCTAAAACTAACAGATGCTATTAAGTATTGCCCCTTAAGTTTATGCTTAAAAACACTTTCTCTATAACCAAACTGACAATGTTCTGTAAAGAATACCTCTAACTTTCCTGTATTTAAATTGATAGCTTCAAGGGAATGAAAAGTATCTTTGATTTCCACACCATAAGCCCCAATATTTTGCATGGGTGCAGCACCTACTGTCCCAGGGATTAAAGATAAATTCTCCAATCCGCCCCAGTTATGTTGAAGGGTATAAAGCACAAATTGATGCCAATTTTCACCCCCTCCACATTTTACAGTAACTGATTTATCATCCTCTTTTAAAATTTCAATTCCTAAAATTCTATTAACAACAAGCAGTCCATGGAAATCATCAGTAAGTAAGATATTGCTTCCACCGCCTAGAATTAAGTGATGGTTATTCTTCCATTCGGGACTTTGCAATAACTCTTGAAATTCTTCTATCGTGCTTATCTCAATAAATAAATCAGCCTTAACATCAAATCCAAAGGTATTATATTCAGCTAAAGATTGGGATTTTAAGAATTTCAGCATTAGAATTTAGATGTATTTTATTAAATGATCATTATGAGTCTTCAATCTTACTCTTCCATTTCATTAAAAGCATCTTCCACTTTATTCTCTGCGCCTTTCAGCATGGATTTGCAATTTTTTAACAGCTCCATAGATTCATTCACTAGTTTAGTAAGCTGATCGATAGGGATTTCTTCATTTTCCACCTTATTTAAAATCTCTTCCAATTTTTGAATAGATTCTTCATAACCGAGTTGTTTCTTTTTCGCCATATTCAATCAATTTTAATATCCCATTCATCATTTAACATACTGATGGTATGATGTGCCGTCATATCAAATTGACAAGGAACTACCGATACAAAATTATTAGCTATTGCCCATTCGTCATTATCCTCGCCTTTGTCAAAATTCACGAAATTTCCCGCCATCCAAAAGTATCGCCTGCCATTTGGATCAAATCTTTGATCGAATTCTTCTTCCCATTTAGCTCTTGCTTGTCTACAAATTTTTATGCCCTTTATGCGTTCATTTCTTTTAGGAGGGAAATTTACATTTAGCGTAGTATATCTCGGAAGCCCTGTTTCCAAAACCTGTTTGGCAATTGCTTTTACATAATCCAAAGTATGCTCAAACTCAGCATCATGTGCATAGTCGCATAAAGAAAAACCAATTGAAGGACAGCCTTCTATAGCACCTTCTATAGCAGCAGACATAGTCCCTGAATAAAGCACGCTAATAGATGTGTTGCTCCCATGGTTAATCCCACTTACAATCAAATCCGGGGTTCTATCCTTTAAGACATGATGCTTGGCCAGTTTTACACAATCTGCGGGCGTCCCTGAACTTTCATAAGCCACTACCTCCTCACCAAAAATATCAGTCTTATCTAATCTTAGTGTATTTCCAATGGTGATAGCATGTCCCATACCAGATTGCGGGCTATTGGGCGCAACCACTATCACCTCTCCCAAATCTTTCATGCATTCTACTAAATGCCGTATTCCTTTGCTGGTCACTCCATCGTCATTGCTCACTAAAATTAGAGGTCTCTTCATAATATTTACTTCTGATGATTAATTTTTACTTACTTATCTTATTGTAATGGTTTATGATCTTAATTAAATCGGCTTGTTTATCAGCTTTTAGTTTGTTTTCTTTCATATAATCCTTCATGATATCTTGATACCTTCCGAAAAAGGGATATAAATCTTTTCTTTTTTCTGAATATTTATTGATTTCTCCATTTTCAGTCAATAAAAAATAATCATAAGTTAAGATTTCCCGACCTGAAACAACTCTGCTGGGATTATACATAGGATTTGCAAATCGATTATTATTTTCTGTTGTCACATACTCCCTTGTCATAAGTGTGATTTTACCTTCAGCCAAAATTTCAAAAAATACAGGAACATTCATCCTTCCTTTTAACTGATATGGAATGGAATACACATATCTAAATCTTTTAAAATATTGACAATGAAAACTAAAGTAAAGGACATTCTGAGAACTAAAGGTTTTTATTCTTTTATCCTCGGAATATTGTAAAAGGTTTGATTCAAAATCATATTGGATCTTTCCTTTTAAAGTATCCTCAGAATCTAACACTATCATACCAGGATGCCAGATCTCATTTGGCAAGTCTTGTGATACTACAGGATAAACCCCAAAAGTGAAAATTAAAAGTAAGAATAAAAAAAACTTCACATTAGCTGTTTTTAAGAATGCTATGCCCCATTTTGTCTCTTTTTGTACGTAAATAGTTTTCATTATGCTTATTTGGTGGAATTTCTAATGCAACATTCTCCACAATTTCCAAGCCATATCCAAGCAAGCCAGCTCTTTTAGTAGGATTATTTGAAACTAACCTTATTTTTCTAACACCCAGCTTCCTTAAAATTTGAGCCCCAACACCATAATCACGTTGATCCATTTTAAAGCCTAAAGCTACATTTGCCTCCACTGTATCCATTCCTTGCTCTTGCAGTTTGTAGGCTTTTAGCTTGTTCATCAAACCTATTCCTCTTCCTTCCTGATTCATATATACAATCACGCCTTTCCCTTCTTTTTCGATCATTTCCATAGCTTGATGAAGCTGAGGGCCACAATCACATCGGCATGAACCAAAAATATCACCGGTTAAACAAGAAGAATGCACACGAACCAAAACCGGCTCATCTTCTTCCCACTCTCCTTTTACTAAGGCTAAATGGTTATCTTTAGTAGTAGTTTGTTCGAAAGCTACAAGTTTAAAGTCACCATAATCGGTTGGCATTTCAACATCTACCTTTTCTTCTACTAATGACTCATTATTTAACCTGTATTCGATTAAATCTTTAATAGCCACTAATTTCAAATTGAACTTATCTGCTACTTTCCTCAAATCCGGAAGGCGGGCCATAGTACCGTCCTCATTCATGATTTCAACCAAAACACCTCCGGGTGTTAAGCCGGCCAATCTTGAAAAGTCAACTGCAGCTTCAGTATGACCTGTTCTTCTTAAAACCCCGCCTTGTCTTGCTTTCAATGGAAAAATATGACCGGGCTTACCCAAAACTTCTGGTTTAGTATCTGGATTGACCAAAGCCTGAATGGTTTTAGAACGGTCACTAGCTGAAATACCAGTAGTAGTTCCTTGTCCAATTAAATCAACAGAAACGGTGAATGGAGTTTCAAATTGAGCGGTATTTTTACCTACCATCAATTCAAGTCCTAATTCATCGCATCGGTCCTCAGGAAGGGATGCACAAATCAACCCTCTTCCGTGCTTGGACATAAAGTTTATAATTTCCGGAGTTACTTTTTCGGCAGCACAAATGAAATCGCCTTCATTTTCTCTATCTTCATCATCAACTACTATGATGATCTCTCCATTTTTAACAGCCTCAATAGCTGATTCTATAGTATCTAACTGGATTCTTTCTGATGACATAAATCTTTAAAAATAATAAATCACAAAGGTAGCCATTATTTCATGATTACCCGACAAAATTTAAAACGAATAGCTGATTCAAGTGTTTGAATATTGTATTATTTCACTACCACCATCCCCAATAAATTACCGATCTCCATTTTCGCTTGATTAAGCTGCATTAGGTATTGCAAAATAATCTGCTCATCCTCCTGATTATCTGCATCTTTTAATTTTTCTGTATTCTTCTCCATCAAATGAAGAATAGAGCGATGTTTTAACCTCAATACATGAATATAAATGGAGTCATTTAAAATATGTCGTTCGTGTGGAGTATAAATTTCAAATTTCTTCTCCCAGTTTTCACTTAATTCATAACGATCGGTATAAAGTGAAAAAATAACTTTCCTAACTTCCTCAGAGCCATTTTTTATGAAATAGGATTCATTCAAAATAGTACCTGCTTTAAGATGAGAAACAAAATCATTGAGAATTTCAGCATAAACCGGGTGAATGAATTCAGTGTCCGCCAATTCTTGCAACAAATAATCAATTACCAATTTATCATCAGCAAGGGGCAATTCTGCATAGGTTAACAGCAACCTTATGCTTTCTCTTTCCTGCAATGCCGCTACATCAAATGGAGTATATTGCTTTTGAATCTGCTCAGGAGCCTGATTATAATTTTCACTTAAATAATTGGCTTGGCGCTTAGTGATATCGCCCTTGTTCTGCTTTTCCCTGAGAATAACTTTATTCTGCTCAGCAATTAAAAGTGCTTCGTCTATTTCAAGGATATCACTGCATTCTTTAATGTAAATAGCTCTTTTAACAGGATCAGGTATTTTGGAAATGGAGCGAACTATATCCTGAATGGTTTCCGCTTTCTTTATCGGATCTTTTTTTGTTTCCTCTAATAAAAGATCGGATTTAAAGCGAATAAAATCCTTAGCATTCTCATCCAAAAAGCTTTTGAAAGCCTCATCTCCCATTTTTTGGGAATAGCTATCAGGATCTTCACCATCAGGAAAAATGACCACCTTAACATTTAAGCCTCCTTCCAAAATTAAATCAATCCCTCGCATGGCAGCTTTCAGGCCGGCTGCATCACCATCGAATAACACAGTTACATTTTGAGCATACCTTCCAATCAGTTTAATCTGTTGAGTGGCCAGTGAAGTTCCGGAAGAGGCTACCACATTTTCGACTCCAGATTGATGTAAAGAAATCACATCTGTATAACCTTCTACCAAATAGCAGTTTTCTTCATCCCTGATACTTTTTTTAGCTTGGGCTATTCCGTAAAGAACTTCACTTTTATGGTAAACATCCGTTTCAGGTGAGTTAATATATTTGGGCTGTTTTTTATCATTTATCAAAATTCTGGCACCAAAAGCAATGGGTTTTCCAGAAATGGAATGAATAGGAAAAATTACTCTGTTTCTGAATCTATCATAGGTTTTATCTTCCTTTTTGATGATCAAACCTGCTTTTTCCAATAAATCCTCAGAATGACCGGCTGTTTTAGCTGCTTTGATCAAGCCATCCCATTGATCTAAAGTAAATCCTAAATCAAATTTATCGATAGTGGCATTGGAGAAACCTCTTTCCTTGAAATAACTTAAGCCGATGGATTTTCCTTGCGGATTATTATGTAGTAAATCCTTAAAATATTCTGCTGCAAAATTTAAAACGATATAGAGGCTCTCTCTTTCGTTATAGGCCTCTTGCTGTTCAGGTGAAGATTCTGTTTCTTCAATTTCAATACCGTACTTATCAGCTAATTGGCGAATGGCTTCAGGAAAATTCAGTCCTTCCAAATCCATAATGAATTGTATGGAATCCCCTGCCTTACCGCAGCCAAAGCATTTATATATGCCTTTATTAGGTGCAACTGAAAAAGAAGGGGTCTTCTCATCATGAAAAGGACAACAAGCCCATAGGTTTTGTCCTTTCTTTTTGAGCGGCACGTAATCTCCTACTACCTCTTCAATTTCGGCTCTATCCTGAACGTCTTGTATGGTTTTTGGACTTAATCCCACTTATTTGTCAAAAATTTTACTTTTATTTAAACTAATTCCAACTAATTTCCCTTATGAATTGTTAGCTAATTTGATAAAGTTTATCTTGCAACAATTTCAAAGCAAAACTACGATTTTTTTAATTATAAAAGATATATATGGCTGTTACTAAAGATAGCATTATAAAAGCATTAAGCACAGTAGACGATCCGGATTTCAAAAAAGATTTGGTTACGCTCAATATGATTCAGGATGTGAGCATTGACGGAAATGCCGTTTATTTTACAGTTGTGCTTACAACACCTGCATGCCCTTTAAAGGAAATGATTAAAAATGATTGCATCAATGCCATACATAAACATGTAGGGGCTGATTTGCAAGTTTTTCCAAATATGACTTCTGATGTTACTTCAACAAGAAGTTCTGCTCCACTTTTACCCAATGTAAAAAATATAATTGCAATTGGTTCAGGAAAAGGAGGCGTAGGAAAATCTACAGTTACGGCTAATTTAGCGGTTTCACTAGCTCAAGAAGGTGCAAAAGTTGGTCTAATTGATGCTGATATTTTCGGTCCTTCAATCCCAACCATGTTCAATTGCGAAGCTGAACAGCCTGAAGTAAAGCAAGTAGACGGCAAAAATATAATTGTTCCAATAGAGCAATATGGTATAAAATTAATTTCCATCGGTTTTTTAACCCCACCTGATAATGCAGTAGTTTGGAGAGGCCCAATGGCAAGTTCTGCTTTGAAACAATTCATAGGAGATACGGATTGGGGCGAATTGGATTATTTATTAATTGATTTACCACCAGGCACCAGTGATATTCATTTGACATTAGTACAAACAATACCAGTAACGGGTGCGGTAGTGGTTACAACACCTCAAAAAGTTGCATTAGCAGATGCCAAAAAGGCAATTGGAATGTTTAAGCAACCTCAAATTAATGTTCCAGTTCTGGGATTGGTTGAAAATATGGCTTACTTTACACCTGCAGAACTTCCTGATAACAAATACTTTATATTTGGGGAAGGCGGAGGCTATAAAATGAGCGAGGAATATGACATTCCATTTTTGGGACAAATGCCCTTGGTACAATCCATTCGTGAAAGTGGAGACTCAGGATATCCTACAGCTATGAAAGACGGGCCATCAGCTGATGCATTTAAGGATTTGGCTCAAAAATTAGCCCGACAAGTTGCCATCAGAAATGCAAATATGGCAAGTACAAAGAAAGTGGAAATGACAAGTTGAAATCAATAAATTATGGATGTTTTAGATAGAATAGAAAATGCGCTGGATTCCATTAGACCTTATTTGGAGGCTGATGGCGGTAATGTGAGGATATTAGATTTAAATGACGGTCTCTTGCGTTTGGAATTATTAGGCGCTTGTGGTAACTGCCCCATGTCGACCATGACTTTAAAAGCAGGAGTTGAAGAAGCGGTAAAAAAAGCAGTTCCGGAAGTAACTGCAGTTGAAGCCATTAATATTACTTCAGCTGACGATCCAAATGCCGAACTACCGCAAACAATGCGATAATAATATTTTGAATTGACATTATTTTCAATAGATTATTTTGGATTCAATTCAGTTTCAACTTAATGCTTGGTTTTAATTTGAAGTCTAATTAAATTTAGAGAAAACTGTTTAAACCAAAATGAAAAAACTATACCACTCTTATTTTAAATTCATCCTTAGGAGTGGTATAGTTTTTTCTATCCTACTATTTAATTTTCTTCAGATAAATGCACAAGAAAGATGTGCTGTCCCAAAGTTATTAGAAGAAAGGGAAAACAAATATCCTGAGCTTACCACCCAAAATTTTGAAAAGTGGATAGCTGAAAAACAAAAATTAAGAAGCAAAACGCTTCAAAAAGGACAAACCAATATAGTACAAATCCCAGTTGTATTCCATATTATCCACAATGGAGAACCCGTTGGGACAGGAGGAAACCTTCTCAAAAGTAGAATTGACCGTCAATTAGAAATCTTAAATGAGGATTTTAACAGGTTTAATGCTGATTCAAGTGAAACTTTGGACGAATTCAAAAATGTAGCCGCCTCATTTGAAATTGAATTTGTTTATGCCAAGCAAGACCCTGATGGATTCGAAACAGACGGGATTGTAAGAGTACCTGGAAGCCAAGCTAATTATGGTTTTGATGAAAGAACTACTTTAAGTGCTGAAAGTTATTGGCCAGCCGAAGAATATCTCAATATTTGGGTAGCAGATTTAGCTGATGGAAGTTTGGGCTGGGCTGAATTTCCTGTTTCAAACTTGCCCGGCCTAGATGGTGCAAGCAATAACCGATTAATTGACGGAGTAACTCTCGATTATGTGTTTTTAGGTGAAAACCCGGATAGTCCCTCATTTGAAAGTAAAGGCAGAACTGCCACCCATGAAATGGGTCATTTTTTTGGTTTAAGACATATATGGGGAGACGGAGGTTGTTCAGCAGACGATTTCTGCGAAGACACTCCTGCATCCGATGATCCTAGCACTGGATGCAATCTCTCGAAAACGACCTGTGAAAGTTTGGATATGGTACAAAACTTTATGGATTACACCAATGATGTTTGCATGAATATTTTTACCGCTGATCAGAAATCAAGGGTTAGAACTGTAGTTGAAAATAGCCCTAGAAGAGAGAGCCTTACTCGATCAAAAGGTTTGGAAGAACCACCAGTCTTCAATAGGGACTTAGGCCTTACAGCATCTAATAATCAATTTAACGGGAGCTGCAGCGGGAATTTCAACCCTGAAATATCTATTAGAAATCAAGGGTTGTTTCCTGTTGATGAATTTAGTATTGATTTATTTATAGATGGAGAATTAACAGAAACATTAGATTTCAACGAAACACTGGAAAGTGGCGAAGAAAAACAAGTTAATTTTTCCTTGATTAATTTTGAAGAGATTGGTGAATATACCATTTCCTATGAAGTAAGCTTGGGAGGAAATTTTGAGGATGAAAGATTAGAAAACAATCAAAAAGTGGAATTCTTTCAAAAATTAGCAGAAGAGAATCTACCATATAAAAAAATATTTAAAAATAATTTAAATCAATGGCAGGTTAGAAATGCTGATGGGGAAGAAACCTGGCAACTTTTTGATGAAGCCTTAGGAGTTCCTTTTTATGAAAACCGCCAAAATTTTGGTCAAAAAGAAGAAATCATTTCCCCTATATTTGATTTTACCACTATAGATGCACCGGAAGTAAGTTTTGTGTTTGCTCAAGTAGAAGACTCAATCCCCAACAAGATTAGCATTTATGCATCTTATGACTGTGGAAGAACTTTCAATGATTTAATTTTCTCCAATAAGATAAACGATTTATCTACTGCTTATGAAGTTGAATCAGCTTTTATCCCTCAATTCCGATTGGATTGGGACACTGTGAATATAGACTTAAACCGATTAAGGGACGAAGAATCTGTATGTTTTAATATAGTAGCAGAAAACAGGTTATCTAATAATTTTTACATCAGTGAATTCACGGTAGAGGAGTCAAGCAAAAAATATAAGGAAATTGAAATCATTAAATGGAAAGATATAAACCCTTTGTTTTGTGAGGAAGGCTTGGAAGGAACTTTGACGGTAAAAAATATTGGAAGAGCAAATGTTAGCAATTATAAAATTGAAGTTTTAAATAAGGGCGTACCAATTAAGGAATATAATATTAATGATGAAGTCTTAATTTCCGGACAAGAATCGGATATTGATATGCAATTACCACAACCTGAACAAAACATTGGGGAATATGAAATCAGGGCAATAATAGATGACGCAGGGGAGAAAATAATTAATACCTTTCATATACCATTTGAAAATAATTGTTTTGAAGAGCTTCCCCCACTTAGATTAAGTTTTAAGGACAAAGATAATGACAACTGGTTTGAGTTTAATCCAGACAAAGATGCCGGCTGGACCTACAATTCAAATAAATTAGCTGTTAATAGCAATTCCACTCAGGTAACAAAAAAAGCCTCTGAAGACTGGTTAATAAGCCCTTTAATGGACGTAAGCAACACCAATTATTTGGGATTAATATTCGACATTTCCTATAGAAAAGCCTTAAGGCAAGCAGAAAAATTTGAAATTTATATTTCTGAAGATAAAGGCAAAAATTTCAAAACATTAATTTATAGAAAATCCGGAGATTCTTTAGCTACCTCCTTCGGGAATGATGTGCCTGAACAATTAACTTGGAGAAATGAATTTGTTGACCTTTCGCCTTATGTTTACAGAGATAAGATTAGGCTTGCCTTTAAAATCACGCATGATAATGGTCAAAACATCTATTTAAAGAACATTACATTTTTTGTTGGGCAATCCCCTCCTCCTCCATTTCCAAATACAAGAAAAGCTTTTGTGATATATCCCAACCCAGCAAAAAATGACTTGAATTTACACCTGAATTTGGATGTAGCAGAAGAAGGCTTCTTTCAAATCTTGAATATGAGCGGGAATGTAATCTTGGAATTTACCGAGCCTAAAATCCTTAATCAATTTATCACTTTTAACATATCTGAGTTAGCTGAAGGAATGTATATATTAAGGCTAAAAACAAACAGAATCACTGCAAGTGAAAGATTTATGATCCAAAAATAGACTAACTGAACACCCCCTGTTTTTATAAGCAATCCCTAGGCAAATTTATTGGTCAAAACCCCAAAAATGTTTTCATATCATGAAAGCCTCATTTTCTATTTGCAAAATTGTCTACCGAAAAAACTCCCAATTTTATTTTTCCTAATAATCGAAGAACTGTCTAATTAAAAAAGAAACTAGGCAAAAACAAGAAAACACATATATAAAGAGTAAATGAATAATTGAACTACTTCAATAATTTTTAAATAAAATATTTCTTAAACCTACTTATTTACCTAATTTAAAAATTAAAATAGTAAAAAACCATTTTATGCCTTATATAATATCATCCTCCTTAGGACTTAAAAAGTCAGGCTATTAAATAAAAAATGGAGGTATAGTTTATCAACAACCTTATGCACTATCCAGGGAAGAGAAGTTACGGTATGCCCAAATCACATGCTAATATGATAATGCCCAATCAAATTGATGATTCGGGAAAATTTACTCGTTCAGCCATGTCATTTATGAGGCCAGATACTGTAAAGAATCGTGAATTCAATTGGGACTTATTGATCTATTTAAAAAGGCAAGTAGGCGAAAAACGTTTTGATTCTCAATATTTCAAGGTTAACCTTGATCTTAAGGAACTTTATGTTTTGTCAGAAGCCAATAATAGTAAATATCGAATAAAAACGGATGAATCAGGCTTTAGTAAAATGTATGTTACAGGAACATGGATTCAAAATGGCTTCAATGTGGGTTGCGTGGAAGCTAGAGTTATGGCTGGAATGCAGACGGCAAGAGCCATAAACCGACAATTCTTTGATGAAAAAAACCATAAGAGAAACAGATTTAGTCGAAAATTAAATTTATCATTAGTATTCTAATGGTGAACAATAATCTGTTTTTCGTGTTTTTAAGAGCTTATTTTCAAATAATACATGTTAAATTATTACAATTACCTTGTAAATTCTTTAATACCTTCTAATCTACCATCAGGAGTGGATTATGAGCGTAAAGCAAAACTAGTAGCCAACAGTGTCATATTAGGCACTTTATTTACTTCTAGCTTTATTCCTGTTTATTATTACCTTGAATTTACAGAAGCTATTTGGTCGGTGGTTTTTTTAATGGTAGGCTTTATCGTTTCTGGTTTAGTATTTCGCTTTAGCAGTAATTTCATTATCAGTGGAAATCTTTTTGCCTATTCATGCTACGCCTCAATGCTATGCATAGCATATTACAGCAATGGCATCTATTCCCCCACAATTCCATATTTAATAGCGGCTATAGTTTCTGCATTTTGGTATGCCAACCGTATTTCAGGATATATTTGGACCATAGTAGTAATATTAACTTGCATTGCTTTAGTAGCAAGTCATAATATAGGAGATAGTCATTATACTGCGGCCTACAATATGGACATGCAAAAGATTTTCTATGGTCTAGCATTAGCAGGAGTTTTCGTGTACATATTTATAGTGGTAGTTACTTATGAAAGAAGTCGTGATAGGGCTTTTAAAAAATTGAATGATGCTTACGCAGAAATCAATAATCAACATGAAGAACTGAAACAGCAAACAGAAGAAATAGAACAACAAAGAGACTTACTGAATGATAGAACTCTTCACCTGGAGTCGGCCTATACGCAGATCACAGATAGTGTACGTTATGCAAAAAGAATACAAAATTCTGTTTTAGACAGCTCTGACCCAATGGTAAATTACTTTCCTGAATCCTTCAAACTATTGATGCCGAGAGACATAGTGTCAGGCGATTTTTACTGGATTGGCGAAAGAGAAGGGAAAATGATTGTGATTGCTGCTGATTGCACTGGTCATGGGGTACCAGGAGCCTTTATGACCATATTGGGGCATTCGATTTTTAATGAGGTCATAAATGAGAAAAAGATATACCAACCCGATCATATCTTAACACATTCCAATAACATCCTAAATAAAGCCTTAAAATCAAGCGGAAATGCGAATGTATATGATGGTATGGACGCAGTGGTGGTAACTGTAGATAAAGAAAAACAATTAATGCAATATTCTGGAGCTAAAAACCCTTTATATCATTTTCATAAATCAGGTTACGATAAGATTAAAGGCTCTAAATTCCCTATTGGAACACTTCAATATAAAGGGGAAGTTAAATTTGATCTTCATGAAATTCACTATGAAAAAGGAGATGTCATTTATTTAACTTCTGATGGCTATCAGGATCAATTTGGTGGAGAGAAATCCCGCAAATATATGGTGAAACGTTTTTATAGATATCTTGATGAAATTCACGAATTACCATTAACAAGGCAAAAAGAAAAACTCGTTCAAGAATTCATAAACTGGAGAGGTGATATCCATAATCAAACCGATGATGTTTTAATTATGGGCATTAAACTATAAAATCTTCGTTCTTTTGTATACCCCTTAGATTCATAAATAATATCATGAGAAATTAATATTCACAAATCGCTTTTGATGGGGTAAATTGTAAATTGATATGTTATTTTTACATTTCAGTTAAATCACAATACATGAAATCGACATTAAAAATTCAGGTTCGAATCCCGATAGCTATCGGGACACCAACCGAAGATGCCTGCCTGCCGGCAGGCAGGAATTTTTAATCAAAGATTCCATCCCGATAAATACGGGACAAGTTATGGCATTTTAAAAACAGTTGTACACACATGAAAATCGGAATATTTTTTGGGGGTCAGTCTAGGGAAAGAGAGATATCCTTTGCAGGTGGAAGAACGGTTTATGACAATCTTAATAAATCTATTTTTGATGCTGTTCCTATTTTTATAGATAGCAAAGGTCATTTCATATTATTGGATTGGCAATATATTTACAAAGGCACAATTCGTGATTTTTATCCTCCTGTAAATTTCCTGCCAAAATCCGACATTCCGGTTCAGATTTATGCGGAATCCTTAAAGAATTTATCTGATGAGGAATGGGACAAACTAATTACAGAGATTGGTCAAAAAATCAATCCTTCAGACTTCAAAAAATATATTGATTTTGCATTTTTGGCTCTTCATGGTCCTTATGGTGAAGATGGCAATATTCAAGGGATTTTGGAATGGTATGGTATTCCTTTTAGCGGGGCAGGTATTTTACCTTCAGCCATTGGCATAAGCAAAATTGCTCAGCGACAATTCTTGCAGCAAGCTGGTTTTGAGGGGCCGAAAAGCCTAATTCTCAATCAGGCAGACTGGAATAGCCAAGCTCATGAAAATATTTACAACAGCCTAAAAACTGAATTAGGACTGCCATTGGTTATAAAAGCACCACATCAAGGTTCTTCAATTGGAGTTAGTATCTTAAATGAAGATAATTTAGAAGAGTTTGAAAAGCTTGTTCAAAAGAGTTTCTTCGAATTAGAAATTAAAAATGACGAATGGGACAACTATACACAAGAAGAAAAAATTGGGTTTATAGCCAAATTAGTGGATATCAGGGAAGGCATTGGCCTACCTGTAATTGCTGGGGAAGAAATTCTTTACACTCCTGATCAATTATTGGAATTCCTCAATAATGCATTTGCAGGGCAAAAAACCAGTGTGAAACTTAAAGCCATAGATTCCGAGAATTCACTCTTAGTTGAGTCATTCATTGAGGGGAAAGAATTTTCGTGCATCGTAATCCAAGACGAAAACGGAAGACCAATAGCCCTTCCCCCTACTGAAATCAGAAAGGGGAAAGATGTATTTGATTATCGATCCAAATATTTACCGGGCATCAGCAGAAAAATCACTCCAATTGATGCCCCACAAGACATAATCGAAAAAATCAGAACACAATGCTCTGATTTATTCAAAGCATTGCAAATTGATGTATATGCAAGAATAGATGGCTTTATTACCAAGGAAGGAAAGGTATTCTTAAATGATCCCAACACTACTTCAGGCATGCTGCCATCTTCATTTTTCTTTCATCAAGCTGCTGAAATCGGGTTGAATCCTTCTCAATTTTTAAGCTATATTGTTAGAACTTCCTTAAAAGCTAGACTCAAAACAGGAAAACATCATTTTGAACTGCAAAAAATGATTAAACAACTGGATAATGATTTGGAAGGCTTAAAAAAGGAAGCACAAAAGAAAATTAATGTTGGCGTTATCATGGGCGGATTTTCTACTGAAAGACATATTTCAGTAGAAAGTGGAAGAAATATTTATGAAAAACTGGCTTCCTCTGAAAAATATTTACCGATACCGATTTTCTTAAGTGGAAATGAAGATCAACATGAACTATATGTGCTGCCCATCAACATCATGCTGAAGGATAATGCAGACGATATTAAAGAAAAAGTCCAGAATTATGAGATACATCCCATTATCTCACAAATAAAATTTGAAAGCAGTGAAATTACAGAAAAATATTCTGGAATTGGGAATACAGAATTAAAGAAAATATCCTATTCAGATTTGCCTGATTTGATTGATGTGACCTTTATTGCACTTCATGGAAGACCTGGGGAAGACGGGGCAGTGCAAGCCGAACTAGAAAAATTGAATATCCCTTATAATGGTTCGGATGTGGAAAGTTCAAAAATCACTATCAATAAGTATGACACCAATGAAATCCTGAAAAAGGCAGGAATTTCAGTAGCTGACCACCGACTGGTTTATGAAGACAAATGGCAGAGCAATAAAGAAGCAGAGCTGGAGGCTATTGAAAAGCAATTGAGCTATCCTTTAATTGCCAAACCAGCTGATGATGGCTGTAGTTCAGCAGTAAAGAAAATAAAAAACAGAGCAGAACTTGAAGCTTTTGCAGGCATGATGTTCCGACCCCAAGCCGAATTTATAGAAGATTTAGCCAATATCTTAAAGCTCAAAAAGAACGAAGAGTTTCCTCAGAAGAATTACTTCTTATTGGAAGAATTAATAGAAAAGAAAGAGGCAAAGCACTTTTTAGAAATCACCGGTGGGCTTTTAACACATTTTCAGGAAGATGGGAGCATTAAATATGAAATATTTGAGCCATCAGAAGCGTTAGCAGGTGGTGAAGTTTTAAGTTTGGAGGAGAAGTTTCTGGCAGGTGAAGGGCAAAATATAACACCGGCAAGATATACTCCGGAGTCGGAGAATTACAAAAATGTAGCTGAACAAGTGAAAGCCACCTTGAAAAAAACGGCTGAAGTACTCAATATCGCTGGATATGCCAGAATTGATGCTTTTGTAAGAGTATATGAGGATTTAAGTGCAGAAACCATTATTATTGAAGTAAACTCATTGCCAGGCATGACACCGGCTACTTGTATTTTTCATCAAACCGCAATCAATGGCTATAAGCCCTATGATTTTATTGATAAAATACTTTCTTTCGGAACTGAAAAAATGAATAAACAAACCATTACAAAATGAAGCTAAAAGCTAATTCTTTAAAAGATGTATTAATTCACCTAGGTATAATCATAGGTCTAGGGATCATTATCATATTAACTTTTTTCTATATCTATTTACCGCTTTCTACCCATCATGGGGAAAGCATAACCGTTCCACAACTGGAAGGTGTTCATTTGGATGAATTAGATGAATTTTTGCTGGAAAGAGATTTGAGATTTGAGGTCACTGCCGATTCGGGCTTTTCTGCCGAACACCCACCTTTAACTGTATTAAGCCAAAATCCGAAAGAAGGGAATAAGGTGAAAGAAAATAGAAAAATCTATGTTTCACTGAATGCTACCAATCCTCCTAATGTAAAAATGCCGAAATTAGTGGATGGCTCTTTAAAAAATGCACAAATGGTTCTAGAAAGCTATGGACTTTTGTTAGGTGAAATCACTTATGAACCTCATGAATTTCAAAATGCCGTTTTAAAACAAAAGGTAGAGGGTAAGGAAATAGAAGCTGGAGATGACATTCCCAAAGGTTCTACTATCGATTTAGTCATTGGAAATGGGTTAGGAAGACCGTTTTCTATGCCTGATATAGTAGATGTCAATAAAGAAGAGGCAGAATTTATTATTATTGGTAGCGGTTTACAAATAGGAAAAGTAAAAACACGCGAAGATGATGAAAAAGCTGCTGGAATTGTTCTTCAGCAATATCCGGAAGCCGGTACATCAGTTAGAACCGGTAATAAAGTAGATATTTGGGTAGTGGCTCCCAAAAGTGAGGATGAAATATTGACTCCAGAGGAGAAATGAAGTCAGGATATCTGAAAATATTTTTAATTATTGGGTTCCTTTTTCATTCAATGCTTATCTACGGGCAAATTATTGAAAGCCCAATAGCACACCTTAAAGGAAAGGACTCTAAATCTCCGCAGAGGAAAATTGCAGCCCAGGACACCATCGGCATACCTGTTTGGGATGATTTTTCCTATAAAAAACAAATCCCTGATTCTAATATTTGGCTGCATGGAAAGCATGTTTTCGTTAATAATGGATATTCGTACCTCCCACCTTCCTATAATGTGGCTACTTTTGATGGCTTCGATGGAAATGGAATTGCCTATGACACTGAAGAAAACTCAAATGGAATTGGAGATAGCTTGGTATCAAAACCTATTGATTTATCAGCTTATGATGAAAACTCCAATATCAACCTTAGTTTCTTTTACCAAGAAGGATTTGGAGGAAATGCACCCGATTTTCAAGATTCTTTAAGATTAAGCTTTAAGGATAATGAAGGGAATTGGGAGATAGTTCATGGATTTGGGGGACATGGCAATTTAGAAAGGACTTTGTTTTCACAGCACTTTGAAAGAATTAATGAAAGCAGGTTTCTTCATTCCGGTTTTCAATTCAAATTTGAGGTAGCCGGAAATCTGGCAGGGGATTTCGATATCTGGAACTTGGATTACATTTATTTAAACGCTGGAAATACACCTGTCAATACGCAAGATAACGCTTATGATTCTTATGAAGACCGTACATTTTCTGAAAACCCAAAAACACCCTTTGCAGACTATTATGCGATTCCTTTAAAGCACCTAAACGAAAATTGGTTGGTGGAAAATATCGATACCGCTTCATTTATTTACAACAACCTATGGGCTGGAAACGCCAATAATTTCTCTTTTGGTACAGAGTTCTTTAGCACTGTATTTGACACTTTAAAACCCAATCAAATTATTGATTCATTAGATGTAGACGGAGTATTTTTAACTGATTTACAGGATACTGCTCAATTTATTTATCATCCTGAAAATAAAAGTAAATTTATAGACCATCTTTTAGCTGAAAAACAAAATGAAGATTCCGTTTATCTGAATTTCCAGTTTAATTTAGGTACAAATGATAGTTTGTTTTTCGAAACCATTGATGGAGTTGCCGTTTATTATCCAAATTTGAGTTTTCGTCAAAATGATACGGTCTCCACCACTATCCCAATGCATGACTATTATGCCTTTGATGATGGAACTGCCGAATCGAGAGTACAACTCAACTCCAGAAATTATCAATTAGCCCAATCATTTGATTTAATTGGGGAACAATATTTAACAGGAATCGATATTTACATCCCTAATATCGGTCAAAATTCCTCTACTCAAAACATTACATTATTGGTTTGGAATGACCTAACTTCCGATACAGATGATATTTTAAGGGCACAAAATGTCCTGCTAAATGAAAGTGAATCTGTAAATGGATTTCAAAGGTTTACTTTTGAAAGACCTGTATTGCTTAGCGGTGAATTTTTCATCGGTTATAGAGAAGAAAATGATGATCCAGTCTCCATAGGATTTGATAAAAACACCAATAGCGCTAATAGGTTATTTTACAATCAAGGAGGTGATTGGGAGCCCAATATTACGCTTGAAGGTAGTGTGATGATTCGTCCGGTGTTTGATCCCAAGGAAGTGACGGTTTCGAATGATAAGGAAATAAAACAAAAGCTTGAAGTAAAAGCATATCCAAACCCAAGCAAGGGAATTATAAAATTCACTCAAGAAGTAGATCAAATTGAAATTTATGATTTGCAAGGAAGATTAAAAGCCAGTGAAAGAAATATAAATACTACTCAATCCATTGATATTTCACATCTACCGGACAATCTATACCTTATTAAAATAAGAAAAGGCAATCAGTATTCCACTTTAAAGGTGATGTTGAGGAAATGATAAAATGATATCATGACCAGTAAAATAATTTCCAACACTCCCATTTTTCTAAAAAATGCATTTTCCCTACATTTACAGTTAAACTAAAACCTTTTGAATACAAGATTATGTCACAGCACAAACTGACCGAAGTCTCTAAAATTGCCGTTCGATATGTGAACACCACCAACCGATTGATTTTTCTAACAGGAAAGGCAGGAAGTGGAAAAACCACACTTTTGCGCTATATCATAAATAATACTTATAAAAATGTAGCGGTTGCAGCCCCCACAGGAATTGCGGCTATCAATGCCAAAGGAGTTACTTTACACTCACTATTACAGCTTCCTTTCGGTACCTTTATTCCTGAAGATAATGCAGTAGATTTTTCTAGAACCAGCGAGCAAATCAATACACCCAAGACATTTCTTCAGCAGTTTAAAATGTATGGCAATAAACGCCAGATTATCCGCAATCTGGAACTGCTGATTATTGATGAGGTAAGTATGCTTCGTGCTGATATCCTGGATTGTATGGATTTAATTCTGCGGATGGTACGTAAAAATCCTCAGCCTTTCGGTGGATTGCAAATCATGTTTATTGGGGATTTAAACCAGCTCCCTCCCGTTATTCGTCAGCATGAGTGGCAATATTTAAACAAATACTATAAAACAGGCTATTTCTTTGAGGCTTTGGCTTTACAGAAAACCGAGATGGTTTACATCGAATTAGATAAAATATTTCGCCAATCTGATCCTGAATTTACTTCCATTCTTAATCGTTTGAGGGATAATCATCTAAGCGATGCTGATATTGAAAAGCTAAATCAACATTATGAGGAAGGTGTGGAAGAATCACAAAAAGAGGGCTACATCAACATCACCACTCATAATCGTAAAGCCGATTTAATCAACGAGAAGGCTTTAAAATCACTCAATACAGCAGAGCGGAGCTATAAAGCTGAAATTGAGGGTGATTTTCCGGAAAATATGTTCCCTTTGCCTGAAAAACTCAATTTCAAGATTGGCGCTCAGGTGATGTTTATCAAAAATGACAGTAGCGGAGAGGCAAGATATTTTAACGGTAAAATTGGGGAAATATCCGAGATGAATGAAGATACCATCAAAGTGAAACTCAAAAACCCTAAGGATGAAGTCACGGTAGAAAGATATGAATGGATGAACCAGCGATATAGTCTGGATAAATCCACCAATGAACTTCAGGAGAAATGCTTAGGAACTTTTAAGCAATTTCCTTTAAAACTGGCTTGGGCTATTACCGTTCACAAATCTCAAGGCTTAACTTTTGAAAAAGCCATTTTGGATTTATCCGACAGCTTTGCTCCGGGGCAGATGTATGTGGCACTTTCCAGACTTACCGGCTTAGAAGGATTGATTCTTTCAAAACCGATTAGCAATATTCCATTTGAATTGGATAAAAGCTTAAGGCAATTCGAGGATAACAAAAAAGCTCCTGAGCAGCTTAATCAAAAGCTAGAATCCGATAGAAAAGCATTTGTTTTTAATACAGTTCGGGAAACATTTGATTTTCAAAGCTTGATGAAAGAATTAAATATTCATTTAGGCAGTTTTAATAAAGGAGAAAACCGCTCACTTAAGCAGCAATATGCCGATTGGACTAGAGAGAAAAAGGAACAATTGGAGGAAATCAATAAAGTCGGACTTAAGTTTCAAAGCTCTCTAGCTCATTACGAAGCCAAAGAAGAATACTTGCCGGAATTAGCTGAAAGAGTCAATAGTGCTGAAGATTATTTCAAGCCAAAAGTGAAAGATTTGTATGATGCTTTTAAGGCACATTTGATCGACACTTCCAATCAAAGTAAAGTAAAAGCCTATCTCAAAGAACTAGAGAGCATTACGGAGCAATTAAAGTCAAAGCTTTTGCAAATCAGCAAAACAGCAATGTTAGTGACTGCAGCATCAGAGAATAGGATTTTAACCAAAAAAGACCTTCATCAATCCTCCACTTATGAGCAGGAGAAAAAAGATTCTAAAAAAAAGAAAAAGAAATCCAAAAAAGATAAAACGCCTACAGCTGAAATATCCTACAATTTCTTTAAAGAGGGCTTAAGCACAGAAGAAATCGCAGCTAAGAGGGAGTTAGTACCAGGAACAATTTTGGGGCACTTATCCAAATACATTGAAACAGGAGAAATCGCAGCTTCTGAATTAATGGATGCTACTAAACTTGACCAGATTTGTCAGGTAATGGCTTTGGAAGAAGTAAAAGGCAGCGCGGATGTAAAAGCCAGATTGGGAGATGAATTTACTTATGATGAAATAAGGATTGCTTGGGGGCACTTTAGACGGGAAAATTCGAAAGAGAAGGCAGAAGGGTGATGGGTGACGGATGTAGGATGTATGATGATGGATGGGCATCGTGCGTAAAGCCATGTCAGTACCGAAGGTCGGACATTGATTGAAGCGTTGGAAGTTGGAAGCATGAAGCTGGAAGATTAATAAAGAAATAAGGTAGAAATAAATAGAAATGAGTTGTCAGGTGAAATATGGACTTCTACAACTAGATTTCTTTTTTCCAGCCGACACCCCTATAGTCCCCTCCAGGGGATAGTTCTCACAGATTTATACCAGTAGAAAACAATAAGGCTACCACTATTTTCTACTATTGCAAAAACTCCTTTTATTTCTATTCAAATTCAGTTTAAAAACTGTGAATATCTTGTCCTAAAATAACATGACAACTCGTAAACTTGCCAACATATCCACTCAGCTAATCTTACTTTCTAAATAATCTACAACCTTATCTTTTTCCTCAGCCGAAAACCAAACAAATTCCGGATCCCTTTTAAACCAAGTCATTTGTCTTTTGGCGTATCTTCGGCTGTTTCTTTTTAATAATCTGATAGCCTCTTCCCTATCGTATTCACCATTCAAAAAGCCAAATATTTCTGAATAGCCCACGGTTTGGAGAGCATTCAAATTTTTAAAAGGGTATAATTTTTCAGCTTCTTCGAATAAGCCTTCTGCAATCATTTGATCCATTCTTAAATTTATCCGATCATATAGCTCCTCCCTAGGGCGTTCCAGTCCTATTTTAATGATATTAAATGGACGCTCAACTTGCTTTTCTTGCCCCCTGTAAAAACTCATATTTTTTCCTGTGGCTCGGTAAAGTTCCAATGCCCGAATCAGTCTTTGTGGGTTTTGCTGATCTACAATTTCAAAATATTTAGGATCGCATTGAGCTACTTCCTTTTTCAAATATTCAATTCCATTTTGTACAAACTCAGCATTCAATTTTTGCCTAATTTCAACTGGAATCGTGGGCATATCATCAATCCCTTCACATAAAGCTTTTACGTAAAGTCCTGAGCCCCCTACCACAAAAACCACATCATGCTTTTGAAATAACTCATCCAACAATTTCAAAACATCCTTCTCAAATTGACCAACATTATAATCATCCTGAATACTATGGGAATTCACAAAATGATGAGGAACTCCATCCATTTCTTCCTCGCTTGGCTTTGCAGTTCCTATTTCCATTTCTTTATAAAATTGGCGAGAGTCAGCTGAAATTATTTCAGTTTGAAACCCTTTTGCCAACTGAATGGATAAGGAAGTTTTACCCACGGCAGTAGGCCCTGCCAAAATCACTATGGTTTTTAATTTTTTAGTCAAATTTGATATTTAATTCAATCTTAAAAGCTTAAATTGAGCTGTAAATTTAAATATTTTGGAGTTACAAAATTACGATAAAGATCAACTTATAAAAGAAGTAGAAAAATTGCGTTTAGCGCTTTACCAGAATAAATACTTGCTTAAGAATTCACGTCACCTGGAAAACAGCATGTTTCCAGAAGAAGGTATTGATTTAAGCATGGAATATACAAGTGAGGGGCAAATTATAAAAACCAATAAAAACTGGCGCAACACATTAGGCTATACCAATCAGGACTTGAAGAATATCTATGTTAGGGATATTATTTTCCCGGAAGATTGGAACAAATTTCAAGAGGCTAGCGTAGCCGTAGAAAAAAGTAAAGAACAGGAATTACTCGAAGTTCGATTAAGCTCAAAAAATAATGATAAAATCCATGTAACAGGAATCATATTGACAAGCCTGAACAATAGAAATATTGTTGCCAACTTTCATGATATCACCAATCAAATTCATGCCCAAAAAGCCCAAAATTTATTTTATGAAATCACTAATCTAACTCTAAAAAGCACAGATTTAGATGGTTTATTTATGGGTGTGCATGAAAAGTTGAAAGAGGCTATGGAAGCTGACAACTTCTTTATTGCGCAATTTAAATTCGAAAAACAGGAGTTATTCTTTCCGTATATTCATGATGAGTTTATCCCAAACTCCCCCAAATCAGTTTCATTTAAGTATAAAAAGGGCTTATGTGAATATATTTACCACCATAAAAAAGCCATGATATTGAAAGAATCCGACATCATGGATTTAATTTTGGAAGGAAAAATCAATCAATACGGCACAATTCCAAAAGTATTTTTAGGTGTTCCATTCCAAACAGAAAAAGGGATTCCCGGAGTGATTGGCGTGCAGAGTTATAAAGATGAAAATGCCTTTCAAAATAGAGACTTAAAATTATTAAATTTCATATCCAATCAGGTTTTGCTTTCCGTGGAAAGAAAGTTTATTGAAGAAAAAATCAGTACTCAAGCAGCACGTCTTCAATCCATTTTCAACAGTAGCAACCATATTATATGGTCAATTGATAAAGATTTTAAGCTCACCTCCTTTAATCGAAATTTTGAATATGAATTTTTAAAATACTTCAATTTCAAACCGAAGGTGAATACGAATTTACGCGGAAAAAGCATTGCATCATTTTTCCCCATGGAGACTTTCGATTTTTGGAAAGATAAATTTGAGAAATGTTTAAATGGGGAAACCTTAAATTTCGAAATAGATTTCAACAACCCACAACATGAAGGGCCTGTTTGGAAAGAAATCTTTTTAAACCCTATTTATACTGAAAGCGGTGAAATAACAGGGCTTTCAGGCATAGCGCATGACATTACGGAAAAGAAAATCAATGCCCTAAACATTCAAAAAAGTGAACTAAAATTTAGGAATATATTTGAATCATTTCAAGACATCTATTTTAATTGCCGATTTAATGGGGAAATTATTCTCATTAGCCCTTCCGTAAAGGAGAACATTGGCTATGAACAAGATGAGGTGACAGGAAATAATATCACCAATTATTACCTCTACACAAAAAAAACAAAGGATCTGCTAAAAAAATTAGTCTCCAGAAGAAAGGTTCAAAACTTTGAAGCCACATTGATCACCAGGGACGGCAGATTGGTAAACTGTATATGTAACGTCCGTTTAGTACGGGATAAAGACAGTCGAGAAGTTACAATTGAAGGTGTAGCCCGTGATATTACCAAATTGAAACAAGCCAATAGGGAATTATTGCATGCTAAAAATGTAGCGGAAAACTCCTTAAAAGTAAAAGAACAATTTCTGGCTAATATGAGCCATGAAATCAGAACGCCAATGAATGGGGTAATTGGAATGGTCGATTTGCTCTCTCAAACCCAGCTTAACCCTGAGCAAATGAATTTTGTGCAAACTATCAAACGTTCTTCTGAAACATTGCTGACCATATTGAACGATATCCTTGATTTAAGCAAAATTGAAGCTGGTAAAATGAAAATTCAGCCTCATGTAACAGAGGTTAGAACTGTTTTTGAAAAGGTATTAAACTTATTTAGCCAACAAGCCAGGCAAAAATCAATTGAACTTAATTTTAAGATTGATAATGAAGTGCCTCAATATTTGAAAATTGATGAAACCCGAATTATTCAAATAGTATCAAACCTAACCTCTAATGCCTTAAAATTTACCGAAAAAAACGGTAAGGTTTTATTGCATATTTCAAAGGAAATAAAAGATAACTTATATAGGATTGCTGTAGAAGACACGGGTATAGGTATATCCGAAAACGATCAACAGCAGCTATTTAAATTGTTTACTCAAGTAGATAATTCAAGCACTAAAGCTTTTAGCGGAACAGGCTTAGGTCTTGCCATTTCAAAACAATTAAGTAGCCTAATGGGAGGACAGATTGGTGTGAGCTCTGAACCGGATGAAGGAAGTGTATTTTGGTTTACCTTAGTTGGAGAGAATCCTTCGGCAAAAGAAATTGAAGCATACGAAAATCAAAAACAAAAAGTACAAAAAAGCCATAAAATTAAATTTGAAACTGACAACCCACCTTATATTCTAATAGTGGATGACAATACTATTAACCGACAAGTAGCGAGTCAGATTTTAATGAAATCAGGATTTAAGACTGACTTAGCCTTCAGCGGCCCTGCCGCCATAGAAAAAGTTAAGAAAAATGATTATGATTTAATTTTAATGGACATCCAGATGCCTATTATGGACGGAGTAACCGCAACCAAGGAAATTAAAAAGCTCCAAAAGAAAATACCCCCTATCGTTGCTATGACAGCATATTCCATGAAAGAAGACCGCCAGCGATTTTTGGATTTAGGAATGGATGATTATTTGGCAAAACCAATTGTTTCAAGCCTATTATTGGATGTTATACAACAAAACCTACCTGTTTTTGAAGCTGTAAATCTTAAAACAGAAGAAAATCAGCCAACAGCAAAAAATGGAAATAAAAACAATTTAGATTTAATAGATCAAGCTACCCTACAGCAACTCAGCAAATATGCGGACAAACCCACTATAAAATCATTCTTTGAAGAGTTTGAAATTGAAGCAAAAAGTTTGATATTGGAAAGTATAAATGCTGAAAAGACTTCGGACATAGAGAAAATATTAAGTAATTTGCATACTCTAAAAGGTAATGCAGGAACTTTGGGTATTCGTTCTATAGAAGAACAAGCAAAAAAGATTGAAGCGGATTTAAAAAAAGAAAAAACCGAAAAGCTTATAAATGACTTAAACCATTTATTAGATAATTTTAATAAATTTACAGATAAATATCAGTCAATATTAAAATAAGATGGCAGAAACAAAAAAAGTACTTATAGCAGAAGATAGCTCGGTAATCCAAAACCTTACCAAGAAAATTCTAATGATGCAAAATTATAGCATTCATTCAGCTAAAAACGGAGAGCAAGTTTTAAAAGCTTTAGAATCTGAATCATTCGATATCATTTTAATGGATATTAATATGCCAAAAATGGACGGTATGGAATGTACTAGAGCCATTAGAGCTTTGGATGACAAAGGAAAATCAGCTATCCCTATTATCGCAATTACCGGAAATGCTAAAAATTACAGTATAGAAGACTTCA
Source organism: Bacteroidota bacterium (assembly GCA_051747245.1). Classification (GTDB taxonomy): domain Bacteria; phylum Bacteroidota; class Bacteroidia; order Cytophagales; family Cyclobacteriaceae; genus Marivirga. The sequence goes on along the minus strand of JBNJFX010000021.1, from coordinate 8,989 downwards.
AAGAAGCCGGCATTAATGAATATTTACAAAAGCCACTAAATTTTGATCAATTGGTGGAAACAGTGAAGAAATTAACCCAATAATATGCAGATAAAATACACAAAATCATTCCTCAACAAATTAGAAGATGTATTCGCTGAATCTGATTACGTCCTACGATATGAAAAAGGAAACTTTAAATCAGGTTATTGTGTATTAAAAGACCAAAGAATTGTCATCATAAACAAATTCTTTGACACTGAAGGAAAAATCAATTGCTTAGTTGACATCTTGAAAAATATTGAACTGGATAGCAAAACACTAAGCGATAAAAACAAAAATTTCTATTTAGAACTGCAACAAACAGAACTCGCACTTTGAAGGTAACATTTCTAGGAACAGGAACATCGCAAGGAGTTCCCGTGATTGCTTGCGATTGTGAAGTATGTCGCTCTCTTGATTATCGGGATAAAAGAACAAGAACCAGCATCCATATTGAAATAGCAGGGAAAAGTATAGTGTTTGATACGGGGCCTGATTTCAGGGAACAGATGCTGAGGGAAAGAGTAAATCAACTTGATGCTGTGATTTATACCCACGAACATAAAGACCATACAGCAGGATTGGATGATGTTCGCTCTTATAATTTCAAGCAAGATATGGATATGCCAATTTATGGTAGAAAACCAGTATTGGAGCAAATAAGAAGAGAGTTTGCCTATATTTTTGCCGCCAATAAATACCCCGGAATACCAAAAGTTAAGCTTCACGAGATAGAAAACAAACCATTTCAAGTTGAAGGTGTTGACATCTTACCTGTAGATGTGATGCATTATAAACTGCCAGTTTTCGGCTATCGAATTAAAGATTTCACCTACATCACGGATGTAAATTATATTTCGGATGAAGAGAAAGAGAAAATAAAAGGCAGTAAGGTGTTAGTTTTAAGTGCACTACAGAAAACTTCGCATCTCTCCCATTTTAACTTAGAACAAGCCATTGCCACAGTGAAAGAATTGGAAATCCCACAAGCCTATTTTATCCACATGGGGCATAGAATGGGATTACATAGAGATATAGAAGAAGAATTGCCTGAAGGCATGGAATTAGCTTACGATGGACTTCAAATAGAACTTTGAGATGCATAATAACTATTATGTATTCCGACAATTATCATCAGAATTAGAAACTAAAATTAGTGGAAGCGAGCTATTAGCTTGCTTTAGCCAAAGCCGAGATGAACTCATTTTAGGTTTTAGCCCTGGACAAGAAGATTTTTACATTAAAGCATCCTTAAAACCCGAATTTTCCTGCCTGAGCTTTCCCAATCAATTTGCCAGGACTAAAAGTAACAGCATTGATTTATTTACTGATTTTAATGGTAAAAAAGTCAATAGAATTCAGCAATTTGAAAATGAAAGATGCTTTGCTATTCATTTTGAAGAAGATTGGTCACTACTTTTCAAAATGCACGGAAACCGCTCGAATATTATTGGGTATCAAGCTAATAAAGCTGTAGAGCTCTTTAGAAATAGCTTTCCTCAGGACTTAGAATTGGACTTAAATGATTTGGACAGACCAATTGACCAAAGTAAAGAGGCTTTTTTTGAATTTGACGGCAACTACCAGAAGCTTTTTCCCACTTTTGGTAAGTTGATTAAGCAATATTTCCAAAGTATAAAACTAGAGGAAAAATCACTGGAAGAACAATGGGAAATCATTTCACTTTTAGAATCAGATATTAAAAACCCAGATGGGTTTTATACCATTTTATGGAATGATGAAATCCATTTTTCCCTTTTGAAAATAGGAGAAGTCATTAAAGAAGAAAAAAGTTGCCTTGAAGGCATCACGCAATTTTTCTATACCTATTCCAAAGAAAATTTCATTCGAAAAGAGAAAAAAAGATTATCTAAACAACTGGAAAAGCAGCGTAATCAAGCCATAAACTATATTAAAAAATCAAATCAGAAGTTAGAGGACGTTCTCAACAAACCAGGCTATAATCAATTAGCCGATATTTTAATGGCGAATATGCATCAAATCCCGCCTCATGCCAAGGAAGTGGAGCTGTTCAATTTTTATACGAATGAGAACATTAAAATCCCGCTAAAATCGCATTTGAGCCCTCAAAAAAATGCCGAAAACCTTTATAGAAAATCAAAGAACCAAAAAATTGAATTAGAACAACTGGAAGCCTCCATCAAACAAAAAGAGCAAGAACTTAAAGAAGCAGAAAGCAAACTGGCTGAAATAGAAGCGGCAGAAGATATTAAAGCAATTAAAAAGCTGATTAAACAGAACCCTGTTAAAGAGAGAGCTCAAGTTGAATTAAAAGTACCCTATAAAAAATTTGAGTATGCTGGCTTTACCATTTTAATAGGAAAAGGTGCTAGGGAAAATGATGAGCTAACTTTAAAGTACGCCAAGAAAAATGATCTTTGGTTGCATGCAAAGGATGTTACGGGTTCTCATGTAGTTTTAAAACAGCAAAGCAGTAAGCCTTTCCCACAAGAAGTAGTAGAAAAAGCAGCCCAAGCCGCAGCCTTCTATTCGAAAAGAAAATCGGACAGCTTAAGTCCTGTGATTGTAACACCAAAAAAATATGTACGAAAACCGAAAGGCTTACCGCCTGGCATGGTGCATGTGGATAAAGAAGATACGATTTTGGTAAAGCCTGAGGCTTGGTGGACAAGCCCATAACCCTAATCCTGACCAGCCTTTGGCTGGAATTTTCTCATTGAAGGAACAAGGAAAAGAACTATTGAAGGCTTCTCGATAAAAAAAAGGCAATGCTTTTGAAAACATTGCCTTAAACGACCTATAAAACTATCACTATAAAACTATTCCTTTTCTAAATTCATTGCTAATGCATTTTCATCAGGCTCGATTCCAAAGTCTTTATATATTTTATTCACATGAAAATTATAATCCAACAAAGATTTAGCATCTTCTTCTCCTGTAAATAATATCAAGCTTTCAGTATTGGGCTCTTGAAAAGATAACTTAAGCTCAATCAGCTCAAATACCTCCCTTACATTCTTCATTTCCCATTTAGTACCCTTAAAAGAATAATATCCAGCCTCTCCATCTGAAACAAAAACCATTTGGTTAAAAATAGCACCTTCCATTGATTGCAATTCTTTTTGAGTTATTTTAGGGATTATTACATCAAAATCAAATTCTGCCAATTGAACTGTTACTGAATTATTAATTTTATCTAAATCATTTCCTACTAAAGGACTTTGAGCATTTGCCTTTATAGTAAAACCTAATAAGGTGATCAAAACGATCAAACCTATAAGAACATATTGCTTTACTGGCTTTAGAATATTTGGATAAGTCTTCATGGCTTTTGCTTTTAATTTATATTCAAATATCTCAATTATGTTGCCTGCAAACATTAGGGCAATGCGGAAATGTTAATTAAGCGATTTACGTAAAAAGCAACTACAGCCAATTGATCCAATTCAGTTAGAAGTTAAACATCCTTTACTGGTATCTCTCCATATGGGATTGAAAGAACATAAGCTATTACACAGTCTGATTTGGTATTTTACTCAACAAAAAAAGGCAATGCTTTAAAACATTGCCTTTTATGAACTAAAAAACTATTACCAAATATTTATTCTATGTTAATTGCTAAATCATTATCCTTTGCATCAAAGCCAAAATCCTGATATATCATTTTTACGTGGTGATTGTAATCCAATAAAGTTCTAGAATCTTTTTCACCTGCAACCATTATAAAGCTTTCGAAAGCAGGTTCTTGAATCGCTAAATTCATATCAATAAGTTCGAAAACCTCTCTCACATTTTGCACTTCCCATTCAGCTCCCATATAAAAATAATAACCCTTATCTCCATCAGAAACATATACCATTTGATTAAAAGCTACATCTTCAAGTGTTTCTAATTCCTCACTACTTACTTTAGGAATGACAATATCATAATCATAATCCGCCAATTGAACTACCATTGAGGTATTAATTTTATCTATATCATTACCTAATAAAGTACTTTGCGCATTTGCTGTAAAGCTTAACCCTAATACAATTAATCCTATTAGTATATTTTGCTTCATTAGTTTTGCTATATTTATATATGTCTTCATGGCTTTTGCTTTTTATTTATATTCAAATGTCTCAATAATTCATAAAGCAAACATTAGGGCAATGCTGAAATTGTAATTAGGTGATTTACGTAGTCCGCTTTTTTAATTTTCCCCAAAGCGCACAGCACGGAATATATTTGGAATGAAATTGATCAGCAGTTTTATGATTGGCATCTAATAAGTTGTCCTCATTATGATAAATAACACTTTCAGTGAATGTGGTAATACATAAAACTGATTGGTTTCATCATCATCTAAGAACCATTGAAAATTTACTCATTCATTATCCTCAACTTAGCAAAAGTCAGCAAAAGTGTCTTCTCACCAAAATTCTCAAATTCAATGGTTGCTTTTCTATTAGCTCCTTGAACATCCATTTTCTTTACCTCTCCAAAGCCAAATTTCGGATGTTCTACTTTCATTCCTGTATCTAAAGTACGAGTATCACTAGGTGCAAAGTCAGGTGATGGTGTATGTAGTTTCTTACCTGGAGGAACTGCTTTTCTTTCCGTTTTCCTTTGAGCCACCAGGTTTTTGGCATAAATACTATTCCCACTGCCATTATTCAAATCGCCCATCGGCTCAGAGCGATTAAATTTTCTATCTACTTTTACATAAGCAGGGTCAATCTCTTCTATAAATCGGCTTGGCTCACAGTTTTTCAATCTACCAAAACGATAACGGGTTAAGGCATAGCTCAAAGTGACTTTTTCCATTGCTCTGGTCAATGCTACATAAAACAATCTCCGCTCCTCTTCCAAGTCGGCACGACTGTTCAACATCATTTGAGAAGGAAATAAATCCTCCTCCATCCCGACTATAAACACATGTTTGAATTCCAATCCTTTGGCAGAGTGGATGGTCATCAGATTCACATGGTCGTTATTTTCTTTATCTTCATTATCTGCATCGGTCAATAAAGCCACATCGGCAATAAAAGCTTCCAATGATTTATCCTCCTGCTGTTCATCATCCACAAACTCCTTGATGGCATTGAGCAATTCCTGAACGTTCTCGTAGCGGTTTAATCCCTCTATAGTTTTATCGTCATATAATTCCTTTAGCAAACCACTTTGCTTGGCGATAAATGCTGCCGTATCATAAGCATCGGCTCTTTCCAGTCTGATTTTGAAGGATTTAATCAGCGTGACAAAATTATCCACTGCATTGGCGGCTCGGTTTGGGAGCACTCTCTGGCTCTTTTGCAGTACTTCCCAGATTCCCAAATCATTTTCAAAAGCCGCTACCACTATTTTATCAACAGAAGAAGCCCCAATCCCCCTTTTGGGTAAATTGATGATTCTTCTGAAAGATTGTTCATCATTATGGTTGATTGTAAATCTGAGGTACGCTAGTAAATCCTTGATTTCCTTTCTTTGGTAGAAAGATAAGCCACCATAAATTCTGTATGGAATATTGCTTTTCCTTAAAGCCTCCTCCATCGCCCTAGACTGGCTATTGGTTCTATAAAGAATGGCAAAATCTTTATTTTCAAGCTTTTTATTGTTCTTATCCTCAAAAATAGAAGAAGCCACTAGCCTACCCTCTTCATTGTCAGAGGTGGATTTTATCAAATGCACCAATTCACCATCATCATTCTGCGTCCAGATATTTTTCTTAAGCTGGGCTGCATTTTTCAGGATAACAGAATTCGCTGCGTTTACAATATTCTGCGTACTTCTATAATTCTGTTCTAATTTGATAACCCTCAAATCAGGATAATCCTTTTCAAAATTCAGGATGTTTTGAATGTTGGCGCCACGGAACGCATAAATACTTTGTGCATCATCCCCTACTACACAGATATTTTGATGTACAGACGAAAGTCTTTTCGTAATCAAGTATTGGGAAATATTAGTATCCTGAAACTCATCTATCATCACGTATTTGAACCGCTGCTGATATTTATTCAATACATCCAGATGATCACGGAATAAAACATTGGTATTGAATAATAAATCATCAAAATCCATTGCACCAGAACGGAAACAACGTTGGACATATTCTTTATAGATAGCGCCCATTTTGGGTTTTTGGGCTTGCTCATCCTCGGAAACATAAACTGAATTGTTCATGTAATTCTGCCAAGAAACCAGATTATTTTTAGCCCCAGAAATTCTGTTATAGACTACATTTTGCTTATAGACTTTATCATCCAATCCCATCTCGCGTACAATTGCTCTAATTAGGGATTTAGAATCTTCGGTGTCATAAATGGTGAAATTGCTTGGGTAACCTAATTTATCAGCTTCTGCCCTTAAAATCCTTGCAAAAACAGAGTGGAATGTTCCCATCCATAAATTACGGGCATCAGTACCTACAATCTTTTCAATTCTTTCCCGCATTTCCTTGGCAGCCTTATTGGTAAAGGTCAAAGCCAAAATGCTAAAGGGGTCAATATTTTTAACGGTAATAAGGTGAGCAATTCGATAGGTCAGCACTCGCGTTTTCCCTGAACCAGCACCAGCAATGATCATGGTGGGGCCTTCCAAATTCTCAACTCCTTCTCTCTGCGGGGGATTCAAATGACTTAAATAATCCATAAGGCAAATTTATAATCTAATTGCCAAGGAGCATTAAAAAGGGACGGGAAATGTTGAAAATATTTTGGTGGGGTGGTAAGAGATGAGCAGCTTACATCATCTGATTAATCTATATCACCCTTTTTATACTGTTCAATTACTCTGTTTGCAATAATCAACTTTTGGAGTTAGGATCAATTTTCCAATAAGTGTCTTTTACCAATTGGATATCAGGGTTTTGGATCAGCCATTCTCTGAGTGTTACCAAAGCAGTTTCATAGTCATCCACTTCAAGTTCACCATATTCATCTGAGGACATTGGGAAATCATCAATTGCGGGCACTATATATTTCATGATGCATTATGGGTAAGGCTGATTATATGTAAACAAAAGAAATCAAAAAGCTTCATAAGATTCTCAAGTTTAAGTAGATTGAAAACCAAAAAAAGAACATAATCGAAGGGTATTTGGTACAATTTTTCAATTCTAAAAGTCACTATCCTATTATAAATGAGATTATAATTAATAAACAATTAAACTTTATTTTTTCACAAATTCCTTATCAAGAACTTTCTTAATTGCGAGAGAATCTTGCGTAACTTTTTCCAGTATTAAAATCTTTCGTTCAATTTGATATGATTTTAAACTTGAATCATGAAATTCTAGATCAGTAATACTAGGTAGGTTACAAATTGTATCTCCTTCGTAAGTTTGAATATCTGAATTATTATTAAACACATGTAAACGTCTTAAAAAAAGTTCATTGTTAAATCCTCGCTCTTCAATTATATCTGATAATGTATTATCTTTAAATAAACTTACAACTACATATTTATTACAAGGCCCATCAGATTCACAGAATAAATTATCGGAAAAAAACATATTTGAAGTTTCTTCAATTTTTTTCAAATTGTAATAGTATGGGAAAATGGAGTGAAATTGCCAGGTAGAACCCGATTTTTTATATAAACATATTAAAGACAATTTTTCCCAGCTTTTGGCTTCTCTATTTTTATATGGTATATGTACTAAACAGTTATCATCAAAATAGAAGGTTTTATACTTATCCAATTCAAGAGTTTCAATAAAGGATTTAGGGAACATGTAATTTCCTGATTCAAGAATGGTTTCACGAACATCATTCAAATCTATTTTATTATATCCATCCTGTGCAAATCCATGAGCTGAGATTAGGAAAAATAAATAAATAATATTAGTCTTTTGCTTTAAAATCTTCATATGAAATGCTATTTAACTCCCCTTAAAGCGTGTGTTGCGAAGCTAAAAGCACGCAAAGTAGAATTATTTAATACTCTTCAATATTAAAAGTATAGGTTTCATTTTCATTAAACCATTCCCTCAAATCTTGCAGGGCTTTTTCATAATCATCCACCATTAGCTCTCCAAATTCATCTGTGGGAATGGGGAAATCTTCAATAGCATGAGGCAGTGCTTCCATAATTCGATAGGCACAAGTGATTTTTTGATTACTGTCGGGATTTGCCACACTGCAATTAGTTTCATCAGACTGAACCTGGGTTTCCAGAAATTCAAATATTTTATGCTGTCGGGTATAGACTAGACCTGGCACAATATCATAAGCAAAAGCATCATTAATAGGCGCTTTTTGTAAGCGGTTGCTGATATAATCGATGGCGGTTTCATCTCCCATTCGAGCTAAAGCTAATCTGATATTCCATCTTGTTACAGCATTATCCTTTTCTATTATTAAATTCTCAAGCATTGGAATAGCGGATTTGATTTGTAAAAAGCCGATTAGCTTTACAAACTCATTGAAATGAGGTGTTCCTGAATTTAAATGACTTAAAATTCTGGACTTTTGACTTTCCGTAAAAACAGTATTCTTAAAATTAGTCATAGCCTCAATTGCATTTCCTGCTATTCCCCTATCTTCATCATTCAAAGCCTTAATTTGCTGACCGATGGCTTTTTGTTTCACTGCCTCATCTTCAGAAATCTGAGCAAAACGACTGCTTAAATTATAAGCTTTGGAGCGAATCCGAGCTGTGCTATCGGATTGATATTTTTCCAGTTCCGAAAGTAGAATATCAAAATCATTTTCTTGATCAAATAAGCTTTTAGGGGCTGTGGCATAGCTGCCGTTTTTGGCTTCTTGGAAATATTGTTTGAGTATTGTAACTGGGGATTGTGCTAAAACTATAATCGAGATAAATTGTGGGGTTATGGTTTGGAGGGTTTTCATGGAGGTGGTATTTTGTATTCTGTAGCTTAGAATTAATGGTTTAATTGTCTGTTGGATTTATAATATATGGCTTTAAATTAGATTCTTCTGTTGAATGCAAATAGTCGTTTTCATTATTTTTATATTCATTGTATTCCAATAAATAATTT